>DXYE01000099.1 GCA_019415985.1 Clostridiales bacterium | reverse complement strand
ACATATTATATTATATAATAGAAATTCCCGTATGTCAAGTAGAATGGCAGAAAATATTTTCCGTCCTCGGAAAACAAAACAGAGCGTTCACCACGCTTATTTTTTTTGAATATCGTGAATCCGTTTGGATACCTTTTTCCTGCACCGGCAAGCATATTTTTGTCCGCGGCTGCGTGCGATACGCTTTTCTGAACAGGTTCGGCGCTTCATCACGTGTCCAGGGACAGATTATGCCGGGCCCCGCCTCTTTTTTAAATGGCGGGACCCGGCATCGTGACTTATGATACATCATATTTTGAAACGGTGAAGGTTCCAAATTTTTCTGCAGTAGGATTCAATAGCTAACAGACTGTACAGATAGAATGCCCGGTCGGTAAAACGAATGCTGTATACCTCCAGCCTTCAGCTTATTCGTCGTAATTTGCCGACGCATTTGCGTCATAATTCTGGATATACTCCATGGGATCCACCGGAACGCCGGCATTCCAAACCTCATAATGCAGATGAGAGGTGTCCGCAATTTCAACGGCCATAGTCTCCCCGACACCCGCTATGACCTCGCCGCTCAGTACCGTAACGCCTGTTTCAATACCGCGCGGTATATCTGCGGATAGATTGCAGTAGAAGGATTTCACATCATTTCCGTGGTCGATCAGCATACACATACCGAGAAACGGATCCTCGTATATCTTCTCTACTGTACCGTCCGCCGTCGCCATAACCTGTGTTCCTACCGGTGCGTATATGTCAACGCCCGTGTGTACCCGGTAATCGTTCATCGTCAGAGAAAAGGTCGCCACCTTGTCGCTGAATTCCTTTACCACCGTTCCGTTGACCGGCATCACCATCTTAATTTCTTCGGGTTTTCCGCCGACCTCGACATTTGCATCCGTATCCACCGGTTCTGTATCAGGCGGTGTGGTGTCCGCTTTTTCCGTGACCGGCGTCCTCTGTGTATCCGCAATGGCTGGCAGTCCTGTATCCTCCGTCTCTTTTTTCACGCTTTCCGTACCGATGCCGCTGCCTTCGTCCGACCGGCGCGTCATAATGGAAAAAAATGAGAGGCAGATGAAAATCACAACCAACAGCCCCATTGCCGTGTAGATTCCTACAGCCGCATACTGTCTTTTTTTCATGGTATTCATCATCATAACTCCTGTCAAGTGAATTTGTAAGCGATGTTCGCTGTGGTTATTTTTGCCTGTTTTTTTCTCTTTATACAGGCTTTGCCGCTTTTTGATAAATTTTATATCACACGTTTTCCTGCGCACCTCTTCTGCTCTGTCCCCGAACCTCCCATCGCCGTTCGAAGCAATATCATGGCAGTATAGTCCCGCTTCGCTCTCAAATTCTGAACGTGAAGGGAAATATACCGCTCCTCCCCGCCTCAGCAAAAGGCGAAAAATTTTTTTTAATAAAGGATAAGGCTTCCGGCAGCGGTCTGTACCGTCACCGCGCAAAGGAAAACGGAATGCAATGCCGAAATGCCGAGGAACGCCTGTTTCTCTTCTCACCTAGATTTTCGGTTTAAACAAATGGACCTGATGTGCGGCTCCGTACCCGCAGGGAACCGACTCCGACTTTTTTCGTCTAATGAAAAAAACGATTTGCTGTGATCTGCGGTTTTCTTACTCCCGTTTTTTGAACGTTTATGGGCGGTCATATCAGAAAGCGGGCGCATGCATCAAGGTGCGAGCTTTATTTAAACATTTTGTTATTAAATTGTAAAAATATGGCCCTCTCCTTTTTTCTTTCATATTTTTATGTTATGATACAATGTGCACAGCAGATTTCGTCTGTTTATGCTGAATGAATCGTTTTTTTTGTGTGTTTTAGACTACCGTTGGAGAATATCCGCATCTTTGCGGCCAACAAAGCGTCCTGAAATTTAACACAGCAGAATTTCCGTTGCTCTGACGGTGATACTGAAAAATCGGTTTATTCAAAAACAAATTCATCTCAGCGTCCGTTTGAATAACGTTACGATTCTCTAATTTTGAGATGGAGGTGTTTTCGGCTATTTTCTTATCTCCTGATTTTTGCCTCGTAATATTTTACAAAAACGCAGCAATTTTCGGAAATTGCTTTGCGTGCTGTTATTTTAAAAAAATGAGCAGATACTAATTTCGTATTTTTTCTGTTTTTCAACGTGTGGATATTTCGCACGTCCGAGGAAAGGAAGCCCTTTGCGGTGCATAGCCTTTATGTAGCCGAAAAGGCAGGGTGATTTTATGGATCGAACCATAAATAAGTCTCGGTCCGCCTCCTCTACCGAGGGTCGGCCGTCTAATAAAGCCGCGGATCGGTATGACCGTGATTCGGCAGCATTTCGAAAAGCGCTTGAAAAGAAGGCGGAAAGAAAGTCGGGAAAGGTTAAAGACTCCGCCGCCTATTTAAAGAAAAGAAAAAAAAGAAGGATTCTCGCAGCAGTCATTCCGGCGGCGATACTCATATTTCTGCTGGCCTTATATTTGACCTTTGTCTATTCTTCTATTCCTCTCATTGCAAACTGGCGAACGATTTGGATTGAGACCGCGATGTCCACGCGGAACCACCAATGGCTTGCAACCATGTTCATTCCCGACTCCATAATTCAGGAGGTTCTAAAGAATCAAGTCAGCTATAACGAAGATGTGACAGGCGGAGGCCAGCATCTTGTGGAAAAGAATTCCAACGACGAAACGCCTGATTCCGAGCCGGAGCCGCCGAAAAACGACGATATTTTGAACCAGAAAAGCCTGAAGGTCGGAGATAAGGATTACGCCGGAAATACCGTGCTGATCAATGACATCGAACAGGGTCTGGTCGTTTCTGAAATCGTCGGGACGAACAGTCTCGGCACCTTCCGCGGCAAGATCATGCTCATCGATGATCCTGCGCGCGTCTACGTCGGCACTACTCCCTACAAAAACGATTACGGACTCAGAATGCCTGCCATGATGGAATACTACGACGCCATTGCCGGCATCAACGGCAGCGGGTTTTATGATCCAAACGAGAACGGAGACGGCGGAGACGTGGTCGGACTCTGTTATTCACAGGGGGAAGCGTGGGGATATTATACGCCTTATTACGGGAGTGTGGTTCTGACAACGGACAATAAGCTGGTTGTGGGAAACATATCGGACTGGGAAAAATACAATATCCGGGATGGCATACAGTTCGGTCCGGCTCTCATTGCCGATGGGGAGCCTCAGGTGTCCGGCACCGCCGGATACGGGATACATCCGCGTACGGCAATCGGACAGCGTGAAGATGGCGTTATCGTCTTTTTGATTATAGACGGACGTCTGCCCGGCTATTCTATCGGCTGCTCGGTGGGTGACCTGGTAGACATCCTTTTGGAATACGATGTGGTAAACGCGGGCTGCTGCGACGGCGGCGCAAGCAGTGTTCTGGCTTATCAGGGCGAAATTATTACCAAAAATTCCTCTCTGCACCCGGATTTAGGCCGAATGCTGCCCAACGCTTTCCTTGTTTCAAAAAAGGAGGCAACAAACTGAAATCGGTCATTTTGAGGAGAATGCCGGCCGGAGATAAAGGTTCTCCGGCCGGCTCTTTTCTCCTTCATCCCTTTATTGGTAATAACCGAACTGTCCGCGCGGGTCTACCTCTTTACATGATGATTTGATCCGTTCTGTTTCAACCGTTTGCGCATCGGTATATAGCCCTTCAATGCCTTCGGCTTTTCTGAATGGCCTGCGGCTCCAACCGAAAAAAGAAGCTTGCACAATGCGCAAATCCGAGAGGTATATCCTTTTACTGTAAAGAGCAGGGAGTGGGACAGTGTCCATTTTCGTCCCCTTGTTGACAGCGCCGCCGTTGGAATCGGCATCATAATTTAGAAAACGAAGTCAAAAGAGCGCTGTGCCTCTTCGCTGTGTGAAAGCAAGGCAGCGGTTTATGCAGATACTCTTCTAGCTGCAGCGGCTCCTGCCGGACTCACGAAATTCCGCAGCGGCAGCGCGGAAAAGCCTGCCGCCGGTGCGCATCAGTCAGCTCGATGACTTCACCGTCCAAAACAGTAAAAGCCGGAGTACTCAAAAAAACGCCGGAGAACGTCTGATTTGCCGACAAAGCACAGGCAGAACCGGCTGGGAGTGAGATATGGAAATGTGGGAAGATAAAAACGATCGGAAAAAGGAAACTGCTGCGGACACTGAGGGAGCGGCAGCCTGCAATACGGCGAATGCACAGGATACGGCAGGAACGGAACAGCCGGCCGCAGCTGCAGCAACCGTCCCGACAGATACCGAAACCGAGGTGGGAGTCATGCCGCAGCCGACCTGCGCAGTTTTGGACCAACCCCTCGGTATAACAGATGCCGGCTGTGCAGAAGCATTTTCTGAAAATCCGCTGTCCGCAGATCAGCAGGAGCCGGCCGACAGAGGGGACAACGCGACTTTATCCGAAGAAGCGGATGGATCGCCGGAGTCTCCGCACGTCTTCAAAGAACGTCCCTCTCCTGACTCAAATTCATCGGAGGCCGGCTGTATACCCGCAAATTTTGCCGTTTGGGAGCATGCCATCGATCCGCACCCGCCGGAAAAAACTTTTTTCTGGTATTGTCTGCGGCGCCAGCCCGCCCTCATCCGCTTTCTGCCCGCAATTTGGCTGTATACGCTGCTGCGCTTTTTCGGTTTGATCCGCCGCAGCGTCTATCTTGAGAAACGCTGGCGTTTTTTAGGCGCCGTATCCCAGCCTGCGCAAAAATTTCAGGACTATTTCCGCAGACGCAAACGGCATTTCTTCTTTCCCGATGTCCCTCTGCATCTGCTGAGCGAGCATCCTTCCTGTTTTCTCGCCGCGTTCTGCGAGCCGCGCGGCATACCTTTTTCCGCAAACGAATACAGCATAAAAAAAGGAGCGTTCGTATCACTGCGCTCACTTGATGACTTGCTCAGAGATGCATCTGACAGCACAAACGGCGGCGTCCTGTACGACACGCTCCCCTCCTCTCTGAAGAAAAGCAGGTCTGCTCGAGGTATCCGCCTGAAGCCGGTGTACGGCCGCCGTGTTTTTCGCCGCGCGGGAACCTGTGCGCTCTATCGTGTATTCCGCCTGCTTCTGACGCTTCTTCTGCTCTCCGCTGGTATGGCGGCGGTAGGACTTGCCGGCCTGTATTTTGCCGCCATTACAAACGATTTTACGCCGGCCCTGTTTAAATCCTATTTTACCGTCCCTCATTTGGTCCTGCTGAATCTTCTCCCAGGCATCCTTCTGGCTTTGTTTCTGTATTTCCTTTTCAACAGCTCCGGCTTTGCCTTTGCGGCGGCCTCCTCGCTTACGCTGATCGCAAATCTGGTCAACTATTTCAAACTCCTGTTTCGAAACGATCCCCTCATAGCCGAGGATGTGACCCTGATAAGCGAAGCCGCCGGCATTGCGGGTCAGTACGATATTGTCATCAGCGCCTCCATGTGGCTGGTGATTTTCGGCTGCATCTGTGCAAGTCTCTTTTTCTTCTTCTTTTTCCGTGTAAAAATCACTCTGCCGCGTTTTCGGCCGGTCGCGCTGCTCCTGCTCCTTTGTGTGGGTATCTACGGCTTTTGGGGCGTTTATCAGGACGAGACGCTTTACGCTTCAACGGAAAACCTCGCGTGCATCAATCCCTGGTCCGAAACGCAACAGTTTACCTCCCGCGGCTTTGTCTATCCTTTTCTCTACAGCTTCTCCTACCTGTCGGACGGCGAACCGGATGGCTATGACGCAGACACCGCGGCCGAGCTGCTGTCCGGCTACGCGTATGACGATATACCAGAGGACAAGCGTGTACACGTGCTTTCGATCATGCTCGAAGCTTATACCGATTTCTCTGATTTTCCAGGTGTCGTTTTTAAAGAAGACCCGTATGCCTTCTGGCACAGCCTTGAAAAGGAGGCATACAGCGGAGATTTGATTACCAACATTTTCGCCGGAGGCACCATCAATACGGAGCGCTGTTTTCTGACAGGCTATGCGGACCTCCCGAGTTTCCGGCGTCAGACAAATTCCTACGTCTGGTACTTCCGGGAGCAGGGATACTACACGGAGGGCAGCCACCCCTGCTACAACTGGTTCTACAACCGTAGAAACGCGAACGAGGCCATGGGCTTTTCCGCCTATTATTTCTTTGAGGACACGTATGCAGACCTATACGGGAGCCGGGATTACATGGCACCGGACTCCGTGCTGTTTCCGAATATTCTGAAGCTTTTTGAAAGCGCGGTTACGGAGCAGCCCTCTCGTCCGTATTTTTCCTTCAACGTATCCTATCAGGGTCATGGACCCTATAATACGACCTCTCTCGACGGCGGGGAATATGTTCAAAAGGGAGAGCTGGATGACGAATCCTATTATATTCTGAACAATTATCTTGACAGCATATCGAGGACCAATGCGGCGCTGGAGGAATGGATCGGCGCGCTCCGCGCGTCAGAAGAGCCGGTTGCCGTCATCCTGTTCGGAGACCACAAGCCGTGGATGGGAAACCGCAATACCGTCTACGAGGCGCTCGGCGTATCCCTTGATTTGTCGACGGAGAAGGGGTTCGAAAACTATTACGCAACTCCTTACCTGATTTGGGCGAACGACGCGGCAAAAGAGCTTTTGGGCAAAGATTTTACAGGTGAGGGCGAAAAGATCAGTCCGTGTTATCTTATGAATGAATTCTTTGCACTTGCCGGTTGGGGCGGCAACGAATATATGAAATTTACAAACGAAACCAAGGCGCTGCTGCCGGTGATCCATACATCGGACCGCTTTCTGACGGAGAGAGGACTGACGCAGACGCTCGAAGGTCCGGCGGCGGAGGCTCTCTCCCGTTTTCGCTGTGTGCAATACTTCTGGCAGAACCATTACAGAGACCGAATTTCTTCCTGAGCCCAACAGTCCTACGGGGGATCAGAACGCTTCCGGCACCATATGCGCGGGTATGGAAATCCGTTTCTGCATTTACTTCAGGGCGGATAGTCCGCCGCTTCTTAAGGCGGTTTGTATCACATGAGATTTTTTAGCCGTGCGGCGGAGCAAAGCCGGGCGGAGAAGGGAATAAACCGTAAATGGCATAACTTTTATGGTTTTTGCCTGTCGTTTTCACAGTTCCATAATCGATATGGAACCATTTCGATATACACCCAAATGATAAACAGGCGTTCGAAAGGAGTGGGGGAATTGGCTGCAGATGAATTCATTCGCAAGCTTCCGTTTTCGCTGGAGGCTGAACAGTCTGTACTCGGTGCAGTGCTCATCGATCCTGAGAAAATCAATGAGATTGCAGGTGTGATCAAAAGCGACGACTTTTATCTGGAGGAGCACAGAAGCATTTATCTAGCCATGCAGGATCTCTATTTGCAGAACAGGGAGATTGACCTTGTGACGCTCATTGACATGCTCGTGCAGCGCGGCGTCTACGACGAAAACGCAAGCAAAAGCTATATCAAGCTGATTGCAGAGGTTGTTCCGTCTGCGGCGAACATCAAGGATTATGCAAAAATCGTGCGCGACAAGAGTATGCTGAGAAAGCTGGCGGAGGCCGGGCAGGATATCGTGGATTCCGCCTATGCCGCACAGGGCGATGTAGCCTATATCCTAGACAGTGCGGAGCAGAGGATCTTCTCCATAGCCCAGGACAACGAGCAGAAAGGCTTTACACACATTAAGGATGTACTACTGCAAACGTTTGAGCATCTGCATCAGCTTCATACCAATGCCGACGCCGTTAAGGGAACCTCCACTGGCTTTTCAGATCTCGACCGCGTTCTCGTCGGTATGGGTAAAAGCGATTTGATTCTCGTCGGCGCGCGGCCCGGTATGGGAAAAACCAGCTTCGCCATGAATGTCGCCGTTTCCGTTGCAAAGAATACGAAAAAGGCTGTCTGTGCATTTTCACTCGAAATGTCGAACGAACAGCTCGTTTCCCGTATGCTTTCGAGCGAAGCGCTGGTGGACAGCAGCAGCATCCGCTCCGGAGAGCTGTCGCCCGAGGACTGGACAAAGCTTGCGCAGGCTTCCGCCATGCTGGCGGAGTGCGATATCTATATCGACGACACCACAGGCATTACCGTGACGGGGATGAAAGCAAAGCTCCGGCGGATTAAGAACCTGGGATTTGTCGTCATCGACTACCTGCAGCTCATGCAGAGCGAAAAGCGGACGGACAACCGCGTACAGGAGGTTGCGGAAATCTCCAGAAATTTAAAAATTCTGGCAAAGGAGCTCATGGTTCCCGTTATGGTCTGCGCACAGCTTTCCCGCGGACCGGAATCCCGAACCGACAAACGGCCGATGCTTTCTGACCTCCGCGACTCCGGTGCGATTGAGCAGGATGCGGACGTAGTCATGTTTCTGTTTCGCGACGATTATTATAAGGACGACCCGGAAATGGCCAATGTGGCGGAATGCATCGTCGCCAAGAACCGCCACGGCGCGACCGGAAAGGTTGAAATGGGATTCCAGGGGCAATATACGCGTTTTTATTCCCGTGACCTCACTCATAGTCCGGATCCTGCCTGAAAACAGCCGCTCGTTTCACACAAAAGGTGTAAAACGGGCGGCTCTGCGTATATTGGAAATCAGAAAGGCTCGGGGGCTTCTTTCAACGGCGCCGGAAATTCGTCCCGGTAGCTTGCTGTTTTTCAGCAGTCTCTCCCGGCTGCCGTCCGTGAGCCTTCAGCGGTGAAAGGTCAGGTACCGGATCGCCGTACAGGCAAAATGTTTTGGATTCCCGGAGAAAGAGCGAGCTTTCCCTCGTCGCTCCTTTTTTCGTTACATCGCGTGACTGAAGCGGCCTGGGACTTTTTTCAGAAAAAAAGTCCCAGGGGCAGAAGCTGCAAAGCTTTTATGGGTCAAAGGAAATGCAAGAGTCGAAAATTCAAGGCTCAGAGGCACTTAAAAGGTTGGCTGAAAAAAATCAATCCTCACCCAAAGCTTTTTTCCGCCTGAACAGATTTAAAAAATGACTTTTTTAAAAATAAATCCTGCATTTCGCTTGCAATTCGCCTTCGAGTATAGTATAATATATTGTATATTAGTTGAAATAATCCGCACAAAAAGGAGGATGTTCGATGAATTTTAAAAACGCATATCTTGCAGAGGTGTACGAAAATGTTTGCAGACGCAACCCGGGTGAACCGGAATTTCTCCAGGCAGTCGGCGAGGTGCTCGAATCTTTGGCTCCGGTTGTGGAAAAGCGTCCGGATC
>DXYE01000098.1 GCA_019415985.1 Clostridiales bacterium | reverse complement strand
TAGGAAAAATGTGTTCAATTTGAACGGAAATGCCGCCCTTTTCCGTAGTGCCGAGGGGTTCACTCATAATTTTTTGCAGGATGCTCCAAGTATTTATATATTTTGGAACATCTTAACTCCTTTCTGCATAGAATATATTTACATTTATAGGGAACAATATATAAAAGGACAAAGTCCTGATTTAATCATTATACATGATTTACCAATACAATTCAAGTACGAAACGCATATTTTTTTCAAAAAAAGAAAAATATTTGTCAAAATCCTATTGACAGACGTAAAAAGTTGTGATATAATAAACAAAAATTGAATAATAAAGGCAATGAAGAGAAGGAGTAGATATTTTACCCGGGCAGAGAGAGAAGCGGATGGTGGAAGCGTTTCGTCGGGGGGATATACGAAGTAGTCTTGGAGCTGCAGACCGAAAAAAACGAAAGATCGTTTTGAGTAGACTCTGACGGAAAAATCTCCGCCGTCAAAAGGGAGAGCGGCATTCTCCGTTTTTTTGTATCGGTTTGTGCTGAGTGAGGTACAAAGGTAGCGCCTTTGCATGAAATTAGGTGGTAACACGAGTCATTCGTCCTAATATGGAAGAATGACTTTTTTGTTGCTTTTAAATAAAATTACCGGAAAGCAGCAAGGGCTTGAGAGAAAGGAAAGGTTGATATCATGGAATTGCTTCATCAATATATGCCGCAAACATCTTTCGACAGCTATGAGGATTTTCAGGAAAATTTTGCTTTAAACGTACCGAATAATTTTGACTTTGCGCGGGATATTGTAGATGAATGGGCAGCAAAAGAGCCGGAAAAGCTCGCCCTTTTGTACTGTAACGACGAAGGGGCGGAGCAGCGATTTACGTTCGCACAAATATCCGGTCTGTCCAAGCGCATGGCCTCGTATCTGCTGTCGCTCGGTATCCGGAGCGGCGACCGCATTTTGACCTTACTTCGTCGCAGATATGAATATTGGATTCTTGCGGTGGCTATGCACAGGATTGGAGCGATTGCGGTTCCGGCATCGATTCAGCTTACTAAGAAGGACATTGAATATCGAATCAATTTGGCAAAAGCGCGGATGCTGATTGCGATAGACGATGTTTTTGTCCGGACACAGATCGATGGACTGAAGGAAATATGTCCTACCTTGGAGCACATTGCCATTGTGGGAGATAAACCGGAAAGCATGTATCTGGACTTTAATCGTGAATATAGGATGTGCAGTGAGCACGAAGGGTACAGTGGACTGAGCAATCAGGATGAGATGATCATCTATTTTACTTCCGGAACATCGGGATATCCTAAAATGGCGGTGCACAATCGGACGTATCCGCTTGGACATATCATGACAGCCAAGTATATGCAGCGTGTCCAGAACAACGGATTGCATCTGACCCAGGCCGACAGCGGCTGGGCAAAATTCGGCTGGGGAAATATTTACGGACAGTGGATCTGCGGCAGTGCGGTATTAGCTTATGATCCGATTCGTTTTGACGGTAAGCATCTTCTTCATATTATGGAACGGTATAAGCCGACCTCTCTCTGTGTCCCGCCCACCATGTATCGGATTTTAATGCGTGATGGTCTCGCGTATCGCCATGTCTCCTCTGTCAAGTGGTTTTCAACAGCGGGTGAGCCTCTCGCGGGAGAAATCAATTGCGCTTTTCATCAGATAACCGGTCAGTATATTCATGAGGGGTATGGTCAGAGCGAGGGCACGCCGATTTGCTGCAGTTTTGAATGGCTCGATATTCGTCCGGCTGCTATGGGAAAGCCGTCTCCGTTGTATGATGTTATGCTTATCAACGAGAACGGTGAACGGTGCGCAAAGGGTGAACACGGAGAGGTTGTCATCCGCGTAGGAGAGGATCAGCGCGGTCAGGTTGGCCTCTTGACTGCCTATTACACAGAAGATGGCTTCCTTGATCCGGTGAAAGACGGAATGTATCACACGGGAGATGTTGCATATGAAGATGAAGAGGGATATTATTGGTATGTGAGCCGTAACGATGATATCATCAAGTCCTCCGGTTACCGTATCGGGCCGTTTGAAATTGAAAGTGTGCTGAATACACACCCTCAAGTGAAGGAGAGCGCCATTGTAGGACGTCCGGATCCGATTCGCGGTCAAATTGTTTGCGCAGTGGTTGTTCTGCATGACGGTTGCGAACCCTCCGAGGAACTGACCAAGGAATTGCAGAAATATGTCAAGGAAAATACCGCCCCCTATAAATACCCAAGAAGGGTTGAATATGTATCGGAATTGCCGAAGACTACTTCCGGAAAAATCATGCGCAGCGCCCTGAAATGGAAAGCAGAGCGCAAAAGCAGCTAAAACGAAACGGTGGAACAAGTACGGGCCGACGAAAATGTTAATGTTACATTTTTCGTCGGCCGAATTTCAATTTTTCAGCAATTGGATAAAAGAAAACAAAAAGGATCATGAGATTTTGTATGCGTCATAGGTTAATATTTTTATGAAAATGCCGTTATAAGACAGACAGACCTTGGGAACGGAAGCACGGTGTTTTCGTTTTTTAATTTTAAAAGGTTCTGAGCCATCGAAATACAAAGAGAAGTCGGTATGAAGAGAGCCGCGTTGTAAAAATATAGAGGACGGCTGAACATATCATCCTCTATAAAATATTCCTCATACTTGAAGCTCATTTACATGCGTTTTTGGTTTCGACCTGCTTTTTTGAAAGACCTCAGAATCGGCTTTTCAAGGCGGCGTTTGAAACGGAAAAACAGCGTTTTTTTATCCCGAATAGGCGGAACGATCAGAGCAAGCCCCACGCCGGCCCGGTTTGCCATAAGGATATCGGTAAACAACTGATCGCCTACCACGGCTATATGCTGCCTTTCAATTCCGCTGGAGCATATAAATTTTTGGATACCTTTGGTCGAAGGCTTCTTGGCATCGGCCACAGCGAATAAGGATAGATTTCTATTGAATTTGTCTACACGGTCAGTGCCGTTGTTGGATAATAGCCCAATCTGTATAGAAGCGGCCTGCAGGGAATGTATCCATTTTATGAGATCATCGTTTGGATCGGATTCCTCATATGGAGCCAAGGTGTTGTCGATATCACAAAGCAACGCGCGAATGCCGTTTTCCTTTAAGAAGCACGGTGTAATTTGATAGACATTGTCAAAGCTGTAGTCGGGCATAAGAGGATGTTTCATATATAAAAAGACAGCCTTTCTTTAACCGATTAAAATATCTCTTGTTTACGAAATCGGGGAATGTAGCTGATCGGAGCTGTTCCGTGTGTATGCTTTCGTTTCCTTTTACTCACTTTATTTTATGATGCAAATGTATGTGGGAGAGCTTTTCGTAAAAATCGAAATCCACGTCGCGCAGGATGTTTTCCAATTCCTCGTCTCCCATGACGGTGGTACGCCCCGAAGCATATTCTTTATCCACCCGTTCCTTCATCTGGGCAAGGACCGGGTGCCGCTTATCAAGCATTTCCTCGCCTGTTAAACGGAAAAATCCGTTGATCCAATGCGCTATACCGGCGAGACCGCTGTGAGAATCAACGGCTACGGCAGCCGGCCGGTTCAGAAGCTTATTTGTGTCAAAAATGTTATAGATCTCTTCGTCCTTCAAAAGTCCGTCGGCGTGGATGCCCGCCCTTGTGACATTGAAATTTCTTCCGACAAAAGGTGTACGTGCAGGAATTTCATAACCGATATCCGATTCAAAATATTCGGCAATTTCCGTGATGACAGGGAGGACCATACCATCATCGGTTCCTCTCAGAGAGCAGTATTCTATAACCATAGCTTCAAGCGGACAGTTTCCGGTTCTCTCACCGATTCCCAAAAGGGAACAGTTTACACTGGAACAGCCGTACAACCAGGCTGTTGCGGCGTTGGTCACTACTTTATAGAAATCATTATGTCCATGCCATTCCAGGAGGCGGCTCGGTACGCCGGCATAATGCATCAGACCGTAAATGATGCCGGGTACACTTCTGGGCAATGCCGCACCCGGATAGGAGATACCATACCCCATAGTGTCACAGGCCCGAATTTTCACCGGAATACCGGCTTCTTTTCCCAGTTGAGTCAGGGCATCTGCCAAGGGAACGACAAATCCATAGAAATCTGCTCTGGTTATATCTTCAAAATGGCAGCGCGGTGATATGCCGTATTCCAGAACCTTTGCCGCGATAGCAAGGTATTTTTCCATAGCAGATTTGCGTGTAAGCCCCATTTTTTTGTATATGTGGTAATCAGAACAACTGAACAGAATGCCGGTTTCACGAATGCCCAGATCTTTAACCAGCTTAAAGTCCGTGTCGCTGGCTCGAATCCATGTAGTTATTTCTGGAAACTGAAGCCCAAGATTCATACAGGCTTCCACAGCCTTTTTATCTTTTTCCGTATAAACGAAAAATTCACTTTGGCGGATGATACCTCGTTTCCCGCCGAGCTTGGACAGCAGACAGTATAAATGAACGATCTGCTCAACTGTAAAGGGCGAGATGGATTGCTGACCGTCGCGGAATGTTGTATCGGTGATCCAAATTTCTTCCGGCATTTGCAGCGGTACGTTTCTATGGTTGAAGGAGATCTTCGGCACACTTTCATAATCGAACAAATGACGATATAAATTTGGGGTTTCACGGTCTTGCATTTGATATTTATAAGCGGATTGCTCCAGAAGATTGGTGGCTTTTGAAAATTCGAGAGTTGTGTCGTTTTTCATAATGTATGGTTCCTTTCCGCTATGGTAAATGAAATGAAAAAGGATAGCCGCATGTTGATACAAAATGCGGTTTCGCTCATCCGAAACCGCTGTTTATATTTTGCGATTGGGCAATACAATCGTTTGTTATGCAGGATTGTTCAATACAAAAATTCATCAATCTCATCGCAATAACTTATAAATTCCTTATATTATTATACTATTGCAGAGAATAGAATGCAATATATGAAAGATAAGTTTTCAGAACATTCACAAATAGGCCGGAGTTCCAATATGAACTTTACTTTCAGAAATGCTTGTCACGCGAAAAGATACTGTTGAATTGTATAACAACGGTTTTCATAAACATACATGTAAAAATCAGAACATAAAACAGGAACCGGTACTTTACGGAGACGTCTGTAATAGATCAAATTGTAGCTGAACAGTGTAGAAAATTTCAGATTTTCGTGATAAAATAGGATACCAGTCGAAGCCCATAAAAATTTAGGGAGGAAGATTAATTATGAAAAAAGTGAAAATCACAATACTAAAAACCACATTGGATCGTGAATTGGCCGAGGAATATGGCATTGCAGGAATGACTGCCTGTCCTATGATGAAAAAAGGTCAAATTTTTTTCGCCGATTATGCAAAACCGGAGGGTTTTTGCGATGAGGCGTGGAAAGCGATTTATCAATATGTTTTTGCGCTTGCGCACGGAGCAGGCAATGAAACTTTTTACTATGGAGATTGGATCAAAATACCAGGCGTTGCCATTTGTAGCTGTAACGACGGATTGCGCCCCGTTATTATGAAATTGGAAGCTACGGAAACGGAAGCGGAGATGGATTATATACCCGTACGATGAAATGGATTTGCGTTCATGAAATATGGTTTTCAAAAATAATCTTTTTCACTCCGGATAACATGAAACCGATAGTGTAACAGTCAAAGAATGGTGAAACGCTGGACGCATCTGACAGGATTTGATTTACAAAGACACCAAAACAATGCCCGGCGTTTTCCCATTTTGAAACGACTGAAGATGTCAATGAAAAAGGGTCGCCTGTGTGCCGTAGATACGGTACGCAGGCGGCCTTTTGCTGGATAAGAGCCTCCTTTCATGTTGTGTAATTTATAAAAAAACGTTTTATTTCAGCATATGCTGGCCGCCTGTAACCGGAACAGCTTGGCCGGTCTCATATTTCTGTTCCACAATATACAGGATAGCCCGAGCAACGTCGGCTATTTGGCAGCCTCTGTGAATCGGCGTCTTGCTTTCATAATACTTCCGAACGTCCGCGACTGTCTTGGCCCCCGGTACTTTACCCGCGTGGAGGTACTGGACAAACAGCCCCTTTTCGGGATCCGACCACAATGGTCCGTCCAGAAAGTTTCCGGGACAGACGGCATTGACCTTAATGTTGTAAGGGATCAGCTCCAGAGCAAAGCTTTGCGTCAGTCCGATACCGCCGAATTTACTTCCTGCATAGGCAAAATTTTTATTGCTGCCGGCAAGGCCTGACTTGGAGTTGATTTCAATAATGTCTGTCATATAGTCCGGGCAGACGGCGTTCTGCAGTTTCATCGGTTGGCAGGCATATTTTACACCAATAAAATAAGCCGTATAATTCACTGAAGTGACCAGTTCGAAATCGGATTTGCGCATATCCTCAAGTGCCCCTGCCCTGACGATACCGGCATTGTTGATAAAAATGTCAAGACCGCCGTACCGCAGTACGGTTTCCGTAATCATTTCACGGACAGAGCTTTCATCTGTTACATCCACGGCAACCGCAAGCGCCTTTTGAGATCCGTATGTTTGATTCAGAGCGCCTGCCAGAGCCGATGCACCATCCGCATTTTTATCCGCAATCACAACGTAGGCGCCTTCAGCTATCAGGGATTCTGCGATGCCCCGTCCGAATCCCTGTGCACTTCCCGTGACAATCGAAATTTTACGCGATAGTCTGCCAGCGTTGACTTGACCCGGGAGGTGGGGTGCGGCACTGCAGCGGACTGTACACCGAAGCTGCTCTTGAGTCAGAAGCCTGCATCCGCCGAAGTGACCGGCATACAGTGCCGTCTTACAACTTTCAATAAAGTAACGGGCACGGCGCTCTGCGTCTGCAATATCGGAGCCGCAGGCAAAGATTCCCAAATGTGCAATGGCAACGACTGCGGGGCATTCACCATAAATCGCTTGATATTTCCGGTGTGCGCGGCAGATCGTTTCAAAATCTGATTCCTGACTTTCACCTAACGTTATAAAAAGAGGGGCCTCTTTGATCAACGGAAAATATTCCGGTGAAAAGCAGCGCAGAAGAGGAGAAAACGCCTCGGCGGAGGATAAAAATTCGGCCAGCAGCGGAGATTCCTTGAAAACTACGCTGGCAAGCGTCTCCTCAGAAGACAGCATTCGGATGACAGGTGCGGCTTCAGCAGCACGTTCACGATTCGGTGTGAAGCAGGGCTCTTTCGGTGTGATCTCAGATGTGATCTCCGAATGGATTCTGTGATAAGTGCTGCTGACCAGGCCGGTGAGTTCCTCGGCGGAATCGGCCGCAAAAAACACGCCATGAGCTTCCACAAAAATAAGCGTTGGAAAGCATCCGCCCTCGTTGAGAAAGGCATCCATGGTATTTTTCGCTGCCTGTGCAAGCTGGAATAAACTGCTTTTAGCCGGTATCCATGCTGCGCGCGGAAACAGACGCCGTACAGCTTCTTCTCCCTCTACGGAGCATGAAACCGCATTGAAAGCGGCGGCCTGCATGTGCAGAACATACTTTTTATAAAAAAGATTGTGTAGGAGTATCTCTACATTGGGAACAATCTCCGGGTTTTTCGGAAGTACGGCACGCAGATTCTCCAAAAGCTGTTTTTCCCGAGCCTCTTCCGTTTCCCTGTAGCCGATATTCCAGGTTTTGGAGAGCGTCGGCCGGTCAAACGCGAGAAAGCTTTCCTCTGCACCTTGAGCCTCTTTCAGTGTACGGTCAGGGCGAAGAAGATATAAACAGTTTTCGAACTTGCAGGAAAGGACGCTTTCTTCCTGAAACAACTGCGGTATATTATCCAGAAGATGTCTCAGTTCTGTCAGGACTTCGTTTAAATCTGTAATCATCATGGATTTTTATTGCCTCCGGTAATGCGAAAAATGCACAGAAGCTCCTCCCTTATATCAGAATACTACCGAACGATTAAGTGTTTTGACTGGACACACAGGTCACGGCCCTTTATATGGAGGGAGCATGCGCAAGCAGGTAAGCCTCTGCTTCTGCCGACCATAACCCATTGTTTAACTTGACAATTTCCGCGAGCGCAGCGCACAGCGGATCGGATTTTCCCTTTTCTTCAAGTGAATCCAGAGCGGTGAGAGGCATATGGATATTGGTGTACATCAGTTTCTTGCCGCCCGGAATATTCGGCAGATTCAAAATGGTGGAGGGCACAGCATTGAGTCCCCCTACATGGGTCACCATGGCCGCCGGATTAATGGCACCCTTCTCCATGAGTGCAAGAGATTCGAGCATATCGTCCGTGTTGCCGCCGCTGGTACCGACAATATGTGTAGAAGCGTAATGGACGTTATAGAAATTAAACAATGCGGAGAAATCTGTGTTGACAGGTCCGGCAAAAAAGTTGAGGCATCCGTCTCTGGCGAGAATTCGGTCGCCAGTCTCAACTACGGATTTGACAGGGGCGAACGCAAAGACATCGTCATAGCCCTTGCCGCCGGTCAGCGCGAGCAGTTCGCTCACCGCGTCGGGGCTGTCGGCTGTATTGATGAAACGTAAAGTTACGCCCTCGGCGGAGGCTGCCTCCGGTGACATGATTTCAGCGGCACGGGCCAGTCTCTCTTCATTGATATCGGTAACGACGACCAGAGAAGGACGCGGACCGTCGGAATGCAGCGCGTAATCTACGGCGCCGAGTCCCATAGGTCCTGCACCGGCAAGGATAGCAACAGCGCCGCCGGGAACAATGCCCATCCGATGAACATAGCTTCCGGCCGTTGTGTGATAATTCGCGTGAAAGGCACCTACAATGCAGGACATCGGTTCGGCGAGGGAACCGTAAAAGAACGCCTTTCCCTTATAGGGAAGAAGACAATTCATCTCCATTACTTCGTTCGGGATAACGACATAGGTGGCGTTGCCGCCGATGTAAGGATAGGAGTATCCCGGAGATTCCAGCGAACCCTTATAATTTATAGCCGGCTGAATGGAAAAACGGTCGCCGGCAGCGAACTTATCCTTCCATTTTGCGCCGACTTTTATGATCTCACCGCAAAATTCATGACCGACGATGACAGGCGACTGCGCAATATTTTCGGGCACACGCTTGTGTGCCGCACCCTGCGCCGCAGCTTTGTGAGTAGACATGCAAATACTGTTGGAAATAATGTGAGCGGAAATTTCATCCTCCCGAATTTCGGGAAGCTCAAATTCCTCGAGCCGCAAATCATTGACACCGTACAATCTTACCGCTTTTGTTTTCATATATGAAAATCCTTTCTTAAAGAAAATCTGTCTGCTGTGAAATGACCCGTTGCAGCTGCGTCTCCGAACTCAGAACAGACAGATAATGCTGCTT
>DXYE01000097.1:7606-9429 GCA_019415985.1 Clostridiales bacterium | reverse complement strand
GCAGAGGACTGAAAATCCTCGTGTCGTTGGTTCGATTCCGACCGGAGGCACCAGACGCAGTAGAACAGTTCTTTGAAGTACAACTGTTCTGCTGCGGCTCTTAGCTATTCGATGTTTTTTTGTTCAGATGCGGATTTAGCTCATTTGGTAGAGCGCGACCTTGCCAAGGTCGAGGTGGCGGGTTCGAGCCCCGTAATCCGCTCCATTTTTCTGCGAATTAAAGTGAAAAGGCTGAACAAGTTTATCTTTGAATTAATGGCGCCATAGCCAAGTGGTAAGGCAGAGGTCTGCAAAACCTTTACGCCCCAGTTCAAATCTGGGTGGCGCCTCCAAAAAACTCCAAGTCTCTTGACTTGGTTTTTTTTCATTTATATTCGTCTACGGCAAGTTATATTGAGCTTTGCTCAGTTATATTTGTCTCATAAGTAATGTTAGTTAAAGAATATCATAGTTTTCACCCAGTTCTTTTTAGGGAAAGAGACACAAAAAAACCTGAATACATAAGCGTTCCGAAATTTTTCTTTTTATCCTTGTTTTTAGAATTATATTCAAGATTTTGGAAGGCAATCAGTGATGTGGCGGATTCAAGTTTGTACTTATTTTTGAACAGTGGATTGAACCAATTAAAAATATTGAGCAGAAAAATATAGTAGTTATCAACTATGATTTTAAAGCGTCTATTAATTACATCGAATGAATAATTATTGTTTGTGACGTGTATTGGTGAGGATAAGCTGACGCGTGGTAGAATTCGGGCAGCCGGAGTATTTTCCAAGCCCGTGGATCTATAAATTAGAGGTCGAAAAACACTGTACATTGAAAATCGGAAGGAAAGCGAAATCAATTTACAGGGCCTTAAAACCTGCAGGTTTAAGGCCCTGTTTTTTCCCAAAAAACAATGATATTCTGCTCATCCAACTAACTTTAAGTCTATATTTATTGATATTACAAAAACAGCCAATATATCTCCAGCGCTAAAGCCCATAATAATTTACGACAGTTCTTGACAAAGGGAAGCTATGATGATATACTTTAAAAGTATATTATTTTAAACACATGGTTTAATGATTGATTGTCAGGCGGAAATAAATTATTTCCAGTCTTTACATATGAATAATCGGGGGAGCTTGTTTTGCAGGCTGAGAGGAAGTGCTCTAACTTCGACCCTTATACCTGATGTGGGTAATGCCACCGTAGGAAGAATTTCCAAAAATTTTACGGAGAATGCCCATAAACAAAGGCGTTCTTTCTTTTTTTACTTTAAACAAGTCCGGCTATTTCCTGGGAAATCTTTCGCATTCCTTGACTGTCACCGTATTTCCCGTTTTTTCATAAACTTTATAGCTGATTTTGAAAGGATGGTCAAACATGAAGTATGCCACGCAAATGGAGGCAGCGCGCAAGCACATACTAACAAAAGAAATGGAGGCGGTCGCACAGAAAGAGCACCTGTCTCCCGAATATCTTATGGCTCTTATGGCAGAAGCTAAAGTCATAATTCCCTGCAATAGGCTGCATAAAGCGATTGCACCGAATGGACTAGGGGCTATGCTCAGGACAAAGATCAATGTGAATCTCGGTACATCGAGGGATCTGAAAGATCCGAACTTAGAGCTTCAAAAGGTTCAAAATGCAGTCGATATGGGCGCCGAAGCCATAATGGATTTGAGCTCATTCGGAGACACCAGAGCCTTTAGAACACAGCTTACTTCAAGCTGCTCTGCAATGATTGGCACGGTTCCGATATACGACGCGGTCGTTGCCTATCACAAACCGCTCCGGGAAATCACAACCGAACAATGGTTGGATATCTGTCTCTTATA
>DXYE01000097.1:0-7596 GCA_019415985.1 Clostridiales bacterium | reverse complement strand
ACCATACACTGAGGTATTCACAAAGGAACCGCCGACAAATTCAAGCGTAATAAAAGGCTGACCAATATCGTCTCCAGGGGCGGCTCGATCATATTTGCCTGGATGGAGATGACAGGAAAAGAAAATCCGTTTTATGAGCATTTTGATGATATACTGGAAATCTGCCGCACCTATGACGTCACGCTCAGCTTAGGAGACGCCTGCCGTCCCGGCTGTTTGAAGGATGCAACAGATGCCTCGCAGATCGAAGAACTCATAACGCTAGGTGAACTGACAAAACGAGCCTGGGAACGGGATGTGCAGGTAATGATAGAAGGGCCTGGGCATATGCCTCTCAATCAAATCGCTGCCAATATGGAAATTCAGAAAACCCTGTGCCATGGTGCTCCTTTCTATGTACTTGGTCCTCTTGTAACAGATGTTGCCCCTGGATATGATCATATCACAGCGGCCATAGGCGGTGCGGCTGCGGCTGCTCACGGCGCAGCTTTTCTTTGCTATGTCACACCAGCAGAGCATCTCCGGCTACCCGATGTGAACGATGTCCGCGAAGGCATCGTGGCCGCCAAAATTGCCGCGCACGCAGCAGACATTGCCAAGGGTATACCGCACGCCATGGATTGGGATAACGAGATGAGTCTGGCCAGAAAGCAGCTTGATTGGGAAAAAATGTTTCAGTTGTCCATAGACCCCGAAAAGGCACGGCGATATCGAGAATCAGCCAAACCGGAGCGGGAGGACACCTGCAGCATGTGTGGAAATTTCTGCGCGGTAAAAAATATGAACCGAATTCTCGACGGTGAAATCGTGTCCATTTTCGACGAGTAAGATTGAAACAGAACGCCTGTCAATATGGTTAAGCACTCGAACAACGAAAAGTGTGCATCGTTCAGACAGGCCGTCAAGTGCGCCGTATCTGTTCGAGGTTTATAATACCCTAATACATTCATCGTTACAACCCGCTGTTGCTTATTCCGGAAAAATCTATTGAAAAATGCGGTTCAGCTTCATTAAATTATGATCTAGAAAATACAGATCATAGACTTTGTTCACTACGTTTTTTAAACGCAAGGCTTTCGATTTTGCTTTTCCGATCGAAAGCGCGGCTGCCCTAAAAACTTTATGCCGTCAACGGCGGCGGATTGGAGATTTATATGTTAAAAGAAAAACTAGAAAATGTCAGAGCGAAAACACCGCTCATTCATAACATTACAAACTATGTTACCGTAAACGATTGCGCCAATATCCTGCTTGCTTGCGGCGCGTCTCCCATAATGGCGGACGATATTGAGGAGGCAGAGGATATTACCTCCATTTGCGGGGGCCTGAATATCAACATTGGAACGCTGAACCAGAACACGATTCCTTCCATGCTAGCCGCCGGTAAAAAAGCTAACGAATGCGGACATCCTGTGCTGCTGGATCCCGTTGGAGCCGGCGCCTCAGCACTTCGTACGAATACAGCGAAAAAGCTGCTTGAACAGATCCGCTTCACAGCAGTGCGCGGTAATATATCCGAGATAAAAGCGCTGGCACTTGGTTCCGGAAGTACGAAGGGTGTGGATGCCGACACAGCCGACGCCGTAACGTGTGAAACACTCGACAGCAGTGTGGATTTGGCCAAAAATTTTGCGAAATCCATTCAGGCTGTTGTCGTCATCACAGGTGCAATTGACATCGTAACCGATGGTACTGCCGTCTATCTTATCCGCAACGGTCACCCTATGATGGGAAAAATCACAGGAACCGGATGCATGCTTTCTGCAATGACCTGCGCGTATCTGACCGCGAATCCTGAGGATGCCGCCGGCGCTGCCGCCGCTGCTGTCTGCGCCATGGGTATATGCGGTGAGCGTGCATACGCAAGACTTTCGGAATGCGACGGAAATGCGACCTACAGGAATTTCATCATAGACGAGATATTCCGCCTCGACGGTTCGCTCCTTGAGAAAGCGGCCAAGCTTGAAAAACGTATCTAACTCCGTTTTCTGTGCAAATGAATTACAGTCGTTTTGTATTATCGTTTTTCTGTTTTATACTTGGGCATAAATATCCATAAATATCACGGAAAGGTTAGCTATCGATATGAAATGTGACAGGCGCTTTATGCGTTTATACGCGGTGACCGACCGATCCTGGACCGAAAAAAAATCTTTGGCCGAGCAGGTCAGAGAGGCGATTTCCGGCGGGGTCACCTGCGTACAGCTCCGCGAAAAGGAGCTGGATTATGAAGCTTTTTTCGCGGAGGCTCTTGCTATTCGAGACTTATGCAGAGGCCAGGGCGTTCCTTTTATTATAAATGACAATGTCGAGTTGGCGCTGAACTGCGGTGCGGACGGTGTTCATGTCGGTCAAAATGACATGAACGCATCGGATGTCCGCTCGCTCATCGGTTCCGATAAAATACTCGGTGTCTCCGTCCAGACTGTCGAGCAGGCGAAAAACGCCGAGCAGAACGGCGCAGATTATCTTGGGGTGGGCTCCATCTTTCCCACATCGACCAAACCGGACGCAGCCGATGTTTCGCTGGATACCTTGCGTAGTATCTGCAGCTCTGTTTCCATTCCCGTTTGTGCAATAGGCGGTATAAACGCCGAAAATATCCTGCAGCTGAAAGGGACAGGTTTAGATGGTGTGGCTCTTGTATCCGCGATTTTTGCCAGCAGCGATATCACAAAGACCTGCAGACACCTGCTGAAACTATCCGAAGAGGCGGTGTGCTGATGAAATTAGAAGGTGTTATTTTTGATCTCGATGGAACACTTCTCGACTCTATGGGAATGTGGAGAAATATGGGTGAAAGGTTTTTGAAAAGCCGCGGAATCGAGCCCCGCAGCAATCTTCGGCAAACATTATGGGCTATGAGTCTGCTGCAGGCTGCCCATCACTTCCAGGACGCCTATGGAATGACCGAAAGCGCCGAGGAAATTATGGACGGTATAGATCGTATGCTGGCGGAATTTTACAGCAGTGAGGTCGTTTTGAAGGAAGGAGCAGTTGAGCTCCTTGCACTGCTGCAAAAACACGATGTTCGTATGTGTATCGCTACGGCCACCGATCGACCGCTGGTTGAGGCCGGCCTGCACAGAACCGGCATCCGCAGATATTTCAGTGAAATTTTCACATGCCGTGAGGTAGGAGCAGGTAAAAGCTCACCGCTCATTTATCAGACGGCACTCACTCATCTCGGCACGTCGAAGGAAAATACCGTTGTATTTGAAGATGCGTTGCACGCTGTCAGAACCGCACGGCAAAATGGTTTTATGGTAGCCGGTGTTTATGACAGAGAGGAAGATGCAAACAGACCGCAGTTGATGAAAGAAGCGAACTGGTATTTTCCATCTCTTAAAGAGGCGGTGGAGATACTGCATGTTTAAAGTTCTGACAATCGCCGGATCAGATTCCAGCGGAGGCGCCGGTATTCAGGCTGATATTAAGACAATTGCGGCACACGGTATGTATGCAATGAGTGCCATCACCGCACTGACAGCACAGAATACAACCGGCGTGTATGGCATCCTAGAAACGCCGCCGTCGTTTATCGTCCGTCAGCTTGACTGTATTTTTACAGATATCGTACCGGACGCTGTCAAAATTGGCATGCTGGGAAATGCCGGTGTTATTGAGGCCGTGGCTAATACGCTGATACGCTTCGGAGCCCGCAATATTGTTATCGATCCTGTTATGGTATCGACGAGCGGCAGCCGGCTGCTTGATCCCGAAGCTGTCCAAGTACTGCAAGACAGACTGTTTCCTTTAGGAACCCTGATCACGCCCAATATATCCGAGGCGGAGGTCCTCTGCGGATTTGGTATCAGGAATCAGGACCATATGCTCCAAGCAGCACAAGTACTGTCGGAAAAGATCCCCTGTGCCCTGCTTATAAAGGGTGGACATCTTGAGGGCTGTGCCAATGATTTGTTATTCGATATGGGGCGGTCAATTTGGTATCAAGCGGAAAAGATTAACAATCCAAATACACATGGAACCGGTTGCACACTGTCCTCAGCCATTGCCTGCGGATTAGCGTCAGGACAATCCCTTTCTGAAAGCATCCGCAGCGCAAAGATGTATTTAACCGGCGCTTTAAAATCAATGCTCAATATAGGTAGCGGCCGCGGACCGATCAATCATATGTACAAGCTTCCAAATTGAAAAAGACCGAGGGGCCGAGGCTATTCATATATTGGGGCTGGGATGGCAAATATTACAAACGGCAGTTTGCGCCTTTCCGCTCTCAAGCCCTACTCGGAAAATCACGATTTCATCTCGGAGAACAATTGATTCAGCAACCGAATACGCTACCTCCTGAGGTTATATGCCAGCGTGGGAGCTTAGAATACCTAAGCTCCCACGCTGTCTCTCTTCTTCCGCTTCAAAATGATTTATTATGCGGCGTTGCATCTTTCAGTTTTTCATGTTCCGAGTTTTGCTGTAATCGATAAATCTTTTTTTGTATGCAGAAAAACGGTGCCGACAATCTCTGCTATGCACCTATGCAATGTCGTCTTTCAAGTTAACAATTATTTTGGTTTGCTGCGGAATACCAATGCCGTCAGATAACCAAACGTAACCGCGGCGGCTATCCCTCCGGCTGCACCTGTCAGACCGCCCGTCAAGGCGCCGATCAGTCCTCTCTCCTCGACCGCTTTTTCCACCCCGCGGGCTAAAGAATATCCAAAACCCGTCAACGGCGTCGTCGCTCCGCAGCCGGCAAGATCGACCAAAGGTTGGTACCAGCCGAAAGCTGTCAATATAACACCAGCAGTGACATAAAACACCAATATCCGAGCAGGCGTCATTTTCGTCTTATCAATTAAAATTTGGGCGATCACACATAATAATCCGCCTATGACAAAGGTATATACCCAGCTCATGTCATTCTCCTTTCATTGAATCCGATTTTTGGACAGCCGCACAAGATGCGCAATGCCTGGAATGCTCAGTCCCTGAAGCAGACTCCCAGGACTCATCAGCGCGCCCGTTCCTATGAACAGTACATCTTTTAAGGATCCGTTTTTGAACTTATTCAGTATATGGCCGCACAATACCGCTGCACTGCATCCACACCCCGACCCGCCGCTATGCGTATCCTGATGTGTATTACTGTATAATAAAAGCCCACAGTCATTATAGTTTCCGGACAAATTATACCCCATAGCATGCATCATTTCCAGTGCGATATCATGTCCGGTTGCACCTAAATCTCCCGTAACAATCAAATCAAAATCCTCAGGATTTTTTCCGGACGATCGGAAGTACCGAATTAAGGTATCGACTGCGGCAGGCGCCATTGCCGCTCCCATATTATTAACATCCGTAATCCCTTTGTCTATAGAACGTCCCACTAAAATTTCGGTGACGTACGGCCCCTCACCGATATTGGATAAAAGGACCGCTCCTGCCCCTGTCGCAGTCCATTGAGAGGTTGGGGTTCTCTGTCCCCCGTACTCCAGAGGAAAGCGGAACTGCCTTTCCGCAGAACAATAATGCGAAGAACTGACTGCAGCTGCTCTGTTGTAGGTTCCTGCATCAACCAGAAGTGAAGACAGGATCAAGCTCTCCGCCATTGTAGAGCAAGCACCGTACAGTCCGATATACGGAATATTGAAATCCAACAATCCATATGCGGATCCTGTACATTGATTTTGTAAATCTCCCGCAAAAAGCACGTCGATTTCTTCTTCTTTTCGTTTTGCTTTTTTTAGTAGCATGTTGAAAACCAGACGCTGCATTTCGCTTTCCGCTTTTTCCCAAGTATCCATACCAAAACGGTCATCGTCGGAATGTAGATCAAATGTCCCGCCCAAAGGCCCATTATGCTCTTTTTTTCCGACAATTGATGCAAATGCTTCAATCGAAGGCTGCTGTTTCAACCGTATCCAATCTTTCTGCATCAGGCTATCCCCTATTCTTTATTTTAATCATTTGGTTTTTCTAATTTTATTTCTATTCATTATTATTCAGCTGCAATTCAGGATTTTATACAGCATATCCCGTATTTGCTTTAAAAATCGATCCCTACAATGACTATGCATAAATATATAGCCCAAAAACAAAAAGGCAATACAGCTTTGAACTCGTCGGCATTTTTACATTGATCTGCAAATATTTAAGAGAAGTCGGCTTTACGACTGTGTAAAGAGAGAATGCGCGGCACGGATTCAGCCATAATACGGGTTATCCAGCCACTAACAGAAAAAACGGACAAAAATTTTCCACAGTAAAAGAATTATAATAAACGATCAACACATGTACATCAGTAGGCTGTATTGCAAAAGGTATGCTGCGACGATTACAGGAACGGTGCCGATACTACGTCATTGCCGGTAAGGAATTTCTTATACCGAATAAAGAATTGCGGTGATTAGATCAACATGAAATATAAAATTACAATCTGTGACAATGAGCAGAAACCAATATCGGTAGTGTCAGTATAGAGTGTGCAGCGAAGTCATATATATGAATGTTATAACGCAACATTAGTTTAGGTTACCGATGAAGCGATAGTAGACATCTACTTTTTGAACATGTTTACCATAGATCTTTTCTGCCGCGTGAACTTCGATTTGGCCAATCTTTTTATTCGGCACGGTTTTGATCAATTCTTTGATTCCAAAATACTTTTCAATAATAGCGGTGAAACGTGCGACATTTTCATGGTTGCGCTCTTCTTTTTTGAGTTCTTCGGTTATGGCCGTCAGGCGTTCCTCTGCTTGTCTGCGTTCGTCAATGAACTCTGCAGAAAGTTTTGCGTATTCATCATCTGAAATTTTTGACAGCGCATTGTCCACATAGAGTTTCTTGGTGATTTGTACAAGCTCGTCAAGTCTTAACTGTAGTTTGCTTTGCTCCTTAGCCATATCATATCATTTTCCGCATTCAGAACGGTCCCCTCCGATTACATCAAAAATCGTATTCCAGCCAGTACCAATTGTTTGAAAGTAAAATTTGAATCAGCTCAGACGAATTTTTATAAATCATCCTTACGGCCCTTTCATGTAAAATTGTGGAAGCGCCAACAAAACCACTGTTGCTTTGAAGACGAAAATCTCAAAACAGTTAAATTTTCATCAAGCCTCCTGTACACATGTTCGGCAAACTCCCAACAGGACCGATAATTGCGGACTTCAATATAAATTCACGTTCTACCACATTTATAATAACATATAGCTTTCTTTTCGTAATCCAAAATTAGAAAATTAATTTTAATATAGTTTGTATTACAATCAATTTACGTTGAAATAGTATTTTTCCGATCCTATCATATAAGCTTTTGGGTAATACATTGAAGCAAGCTAAAGCCGACTGCTGTGAAACAGTCGGCTTTCTTCCATTTTTTCTTTCTGCTGACGACGTCAAGGCGGTGGGAATTATTTTTGACGATTGATTATAAATATAATCAATCCCCTTGAGGATGCTCTCTTCCGCAGGGGTTCACAGGGTAACCTGTTTTCACTGGAAATTTTTAAAACAGATCCGGTTTCTGTAGCCTATTTATTTTCACCTTTCATGATGTAATCTTCAACCAATTTACTGTCAATAAAAGGCATGATCGGCGCTATCCCCAAAAGACCATTCCTTTCGAGTGTATCT
>DXYE01000096.1 GCA_019415985.1 Clostridiales bacterium | reverse complement strand
CAATATTGTTTTGCAATAAGCCGGAAAAACTTTTATATTTCATAAAGCGTATCAGTATGCATCGTGTTTTATTCATAATTTGAAAATCTGATTGAATGAACTGTATTTTACGTAAGAGATCACAACAGCAGCGCATTTGCACTCCATGGAGTTCTCGGCCGCTTCCCAACCTATAGGAATTATTCTGCTTTGAACCTACTATTCCGGAATATGCTGCTTTCAAGTGCTTGCCGGAAACAGTGATTTCTTGTAAACTATATTTCGTATAGACTTTACTTTCAACATTTCTCAAAAATGTAAACGATACGTATATCCTATATGTTTATGGGCTCTCTGTTTTCAAATCTCCGAGGTAAATAAACGCGGTTACAGCCATACGTTTGAAAGAACTGCGCAAAGAACTGCCTTTATCACCTTTGATTTTGTCATGCTGCTGTACACCGAGTATCTGTACTGTGCTGTTATGAATCAGCGCAGAAATTCATAATGGTTTATGGGAGAATTCTAATGAAAGTGTTGTTGATCAATCCACCGTTATGTGTCCATGAATTTCCGCATCTTGCGCTGCCTGCACTCAAGGGTTACTTAAAAAAACAGCAAATTCTTTGCGAGGTAGCGGATTATAATGTATATCTCATGGACTCCATCATTACAGACGGGCTGGAAAAGGTAGAGGACTACTACTTTTCACACGGTCTACGTATCACTTTGGCCGAAATTAAGAGGCAATTTCAGAGTGCGAGGCAGGTTTTTCTTTCTAAGGATCATGTAGGCAGGGAAGACCGAGCGCAGAAATTGATAAATACCTATCTGCGAATTGCAGGCTCCAATATTTTCGATGTCTGTTTCAAACCGGACTCTCTGAATAAAATCAAAGCTGAATATGATATATGTGATATGTATCATTCGCCAAATCGAATTCTTCGATATCTGAGTGAAAAAGTTTCAGATATACGGGTGAAAGAATATGATGTGGTCGGTATTTCCGTTCCGTTTACTAGCCAATTGTTTTATGCTTTGATTTTGGGTAGAGCGGTCAAGCAGGTACTGCCAAATGCGAAGGTTGTCCTGGGAGGTCCACAGATTTCACTGTTTTGGGGTGTTCTTACGCAGCATGCCCCCTTTCGGGCATCCTACGACGGACTCCTGTACGGCATGGGGGAAAAGGCGATATATGAATATATCGTTGCCGTACAAAAGCACGGAGATTTCGGTCGTGTGCCGAATTTGATTCATTGGGAGGATGAAAAGCTTGTCATCAACGAAGAGCAGAGCATTCACGACATGGAAGAGCTGCCGCTGGCTGATTTTTCGGATCTGCCGCTGGACAAATATATCTATGCAAAACTGCCTTATCAGACATCCAGAGGATGCTACTGGAGCAAGTGTGTGTTCTGTAGTTATAGGGAGAATCACAAACGCTACAGCGTCCGACAGGCCGAGGAAGTATGTGATCATCTGGCGGAGCTTGAGAGATCGTATGGGAGACACATTTTCCAGTTTATTGACGACGCAATACATCCAACGGTCCTGTCTAAATTAGCGGATTCGATTATGGCGCGTCATATGAAAATTCGATATGATGCATATTTGCGTTTGGATCCCGGTTTTACGGAGCCGTTATGCAGGAAGTTAGCTGAAAGCGGGCTGAAAAATGTTTTATTCGGCATGGAGTCTGCCAATCAGAGAATGCTGAATCTGATGTGTAAGGGAAATACCCCTGATAATATGCTGCGGGTTTTAAAAAATATGAAGAATGCAGGAATCCAGAACATATTGAGCTGTCTGATTGGTTTTCCTACTGAAACAGAAGCTGAGGCATGGGAGTCGATACGATTTCTAAGGGATAATCGGCAATGGTATTATTATGTGTATATCGTTCATTTCGGTATGATCTCAGATATGCGGGACCATGCAGAGCTGTACGGCATAAAGAATCTGAATTTGAATGACTTGGTAAGATACGACGACTCCGGCTTTACCGCCTTGGGATACCCCTATGAAACGAGCATCGGCATGACAGTAGAGGAGGCGTTGTCGATTATACAAAAAGGACGAAAGGAATTGGGTATCTCGGTCTTTGAAGATAATTTTTTTACCTGAGTGAGACGATATTTCGGAAGGGCGATCGAAAGAGATCAATGCCCGAAAGGGGCTGGATCTCTTTTTTGCCTGTGCAGAATTTCCAGGCTAGGATAATGGCTGTAGAACCCCGAGATTTTCAATAAAATGCGGCATTGACGGATGTGCCGTTTTTTTATTGACTTTTTTCAGATGAAGGGTTATAATGGGCAAGCGCAGGCTATTCCAGCGCTGAATGGCTGTCCACTGTCCTGCGTCCTATGCATCGCAGTTTTCGGTAACCCCACACTGCCGGATTTTTCATGGTATAACGTGCACGGCATAACGTTGCATCACCGTAAAGCCTCTGCGGGCTGTGCACCGCAGATTTGTCCGACTGAGCAATGCTCAGTCATCCAAACTGCCGGGATTTTCATGGTATAATGAAATATAATAGCGAAATAAGGGGAAAACTATGAAAATTTATTTTCTGCCAACGGTATGGAGCGATATGACAGTCATAGAGTCAGGCGGTAAATATGCCGCCGTCGATACGGGAGACGGGCCGTATCACTATGAAATGATCACGGATTTGTTTGAAAGATTCGGTATTCGTCGGCTTGAATTTATTCTCTTGACCCATTTTCATCCCGATCACTACGGATGCCTGAAGATGCTTGTTGAAAAATATAAAGTAGACAGAGTATACTTCAAGCAATTCAGTGGTCTGACATCAACGGATGGAAATGGAGATCCTGCAACGAACGAATATCGTGCCGCAGAATTGGCAAATTGTCAGGCGCTTATGGATTTCTGTGCATCACATAGTACGGTTGTCTCAACAGAGGGACTCCGAAGCATTCCGTTTGACCAAACGGTTATTCATATTTTGTATGGAGGCAATGTTATTCGCGAAGCTTTTGAAGATCAAAAGTATGACAGTTTTCATAAATATGTCTGTAATGAGAATCAAAACAGTATTATGGCATATTTTACAATCCATGGCCGGACGGTTCTGCTGTGCGGAGATGTAACGGACCTTATACTGCCTCATCCAGCCATCAGTATGATGAACACCCGCGCTTCTGCGAAAATTACTCGGCAGGCTGATATATACAAAGCGCCGCACCATGGATTGGGGATTGGCTCCGATGCTGCGCTTGGAGTATACCGGCCGCATTATACCGTGATAACCAATACGGAAGCTTTTATTTCGGAGCGAACGGATGTGGCGGAAAGACTTCTGAAATATAATCCTGACGCAGAAATTTTCTATACAGGAAACGGCGGTCTGATCTTCAACATTGCTGCCAGAGGGGATATTACTGTCTCCCCGCTTTGATACTGGATGACAGACGCAAAGGATTTATTGGGAATATTAATATTATGACAAATCAGGATATGTTATGAGTAGCAATGTAACTGTCTGCAAATGATAGCGGATGTTCATTAAAAGATTTTCAGTCTGATAAAAATAAAATCGTTATTTCTGAGAAAAATAAGAACGCTCGAAAGTATTTAAAGTTACCCTTTTATTGCGATTTAACCTCATATGGTAATTGTATTGTAGGCTCGGTTTCAAGTGAACTCAGAGCATTCGTGAAAGAATATGTTAATAAGTATACTATAGAACACAGTTTTGAAACGCCCAATCTGATTGTTTTTCAGGAAAAGCTGAAAAAATAAGATATAAATGCTTACTTTATGGCTAAATATTTTTACCGGATTTTGACAGTATTAAAGCAGTTACCTTGTAAATACGAAATAAAGGTATTAAATCCTGCTGATTTTGCAGATTGTTAGACTCCAAAATGGAGTGATGCTTTATGTGAAGAGAGAAAAAATCTCGATGTATCGGCGGTTGCCGCTTATGAATATGATAAAATCATTGTATGGCCGGATGTTCTGCTGATTGTGATACCATGTGGCAAATAGGTGTAGACGTTCTGCCGGAGTACAGGCGTAAAGGTATTGCCTCAGCATTAACGAGCAGATTGGCTATTGAGATATGAAAGAGGGATATAGTGCCATTTTATTGTTTTGCGTGGGCAAATTTAAATTCTGTACTTAATGCTATAAACTGTGGATTTAAACCTGCATGGGTACAGCTTACGGTTATGAAAAATGACTTCATAGACACACTGAACAAATGAAGTTTTTACATCTTCTCGCTTGCTTGCGATATTGCAGTGACGTTGGTTTTTATCCATTGCACAATGATTGGCTGTGGGAGATACAAAATACGGGCCAGCTTCTATGGCCCGCAAGCGGTGGTTTTAAAAAGTGCTGCAAAAGGATTCCTTTTGCAGCGCCTTTTTTTATTTTATATCATTTTGTTATGATTCATATTCAACCTTGAGCATTAAAAATCAGGGAAACGCGTTTACTTGAGACTCAAGCCTAAATTTTATGTGAATCCGTTCTTTATCCTGTCAGCCTGCAAATGCAGCATTATATTACAAGGCTCTCTTTTATCATCCTGATGACGGATGCTTTCAGCGCTTTCGGTTATTGCTGACTGCGGTTTTCCGCATGATTTTTGCAATCCTTAACATCCTTTCCCTGACACAAATGAGAAGAAAGGCACTGATAACGGGGTACTTCGTCGGCGCTGGAATTAATTTTCGACAGTACGACGTTTCCGTCTACATGAGAGCAGTATCTTTCTGCTATCTCATAGGATTGATGCTTTTTCTGCATAGGAATATAACCACGCCTTTGCTATGCAAAGGTTTCCTTTCTTTCGGAATTTGTACCGGTTCCGCCGGTAGTCGGAATTGCTACGTTACTTAATGCAGCAATGGTACAAAAACAATGCGTGAAAAGGCATTTTCTCGCGAATACCTCTTGACATTTTTGGAAGATTACAAAAATATTATATTCAATTCTATGCGATTTATGTTTGCTTCCCGATTTTTTCCAGTTCTTATTCATTCTGAAATTCTAAAATTTGACAGCGTGATTCGTCTGTCTCCTCAAAAGTCAGGTCCGCATACTTTCTCATACGGTCCGGGTGATAGCCATCTATTTCGGCCCGCTGCATAGCACCGAAGATTCTATGCTTAACCCCCTTATGTTTTTTTTCGAGTGTGGTCAGCAATATTTTTACCTGCTCACGTTCCGTTTTGCCGTTTGCCGGACACCTGCTTTCGAGGATGGGGAGTTCCGCCTTGCGGGCGAAATAGCGGATATCCTTCTCGGGTACATACAAAAACGGCCGAATTAACGTGACACCTTTTCTGTCAAGATAAGTTACAGGCGAAAAACAGCCGATTCTTCCTTCATGCAAAAGATTCAGCATAAAGGTTTCTACAGCATCGTCGAAATGGTGTCCGAGGGCGATTTTTCGAATGCCGAGCGACAATGCCGCTTCATTGAGCATCCCTCGGCGCATTTTTGCGCACAGAGAACAGGGATTGGACTCTTTTCGAATATCAAATACAATTTTCGCAATTTCCGATGGAAAAATGTGATAGGGTACGCCGATATTCCGGCACAGCTCTTGAATGCCTGAATAATCCGTGTCGGGAAATCCCATATCGATGGTAATGGCTGTTACCTGAAAGTGTTTGGGGTGAAACTTGCTCAGCCTTGCTAATGTTAGCAGCAGCGCTAAACTGTCTTTTCCTGCGGATAAACCTACGGCAATGTTTTCTTCTTCCGAAATCATATCATAATCGTCTACTGCCCGGCGTGTGTAGCTGAGCAAACGTTTTATTCCTTCCATTGAAACAACCATACCTTTCACATTTGATTTCGGACAGCGGAAGCTGTGCCGAAACAATTTTAGGTCTGCAAACCGCTGGCATCGTTCTGTATGAAATATTCCTTTCGTATGACGAGGAGAATACGGCCGGACAAGGCGATGCCCCTTAAAACAGTAGGTGTAAACGCTATAACAATATAATGTTTACGTCAGATGTATGCAATACAAACGCCGAAAACAGACGACAAAGTCGATTCCTATACTGACAAAGCGGTAATAGCGTGCCGCCAAAACACATTCGTCTGGAATAGTGGTGCGGAGCGTGTGTGTAAAATGAAGACGTCTGTTTGGAAGCATCAAGAGACTTTCCCGTTTCTTCGGGCAACGATAGAACACAAACTGGCTTTCCGGCGGCACGTAGAAGCTTCTAAGAAGCCGAAAGAGATAGAATTCCGCAGCATTATCGGGCTGCGGGTTGATTTTTATATTTGTACTTTCGTTGTGGCTGTAAAACAGTTTTTGGAGTTTTTTGATATCTATGTTGACGAATTTTGAACGGCAGCACATGCCTCACCGGACGATCCATGCAGGAGCAACGATAAAAGGACCTTGGACTATTAAGCTTTTGTCTATAAAATTTTCCCGTATTCAGTAACATTGTGGTACAATGAAAAACAACATACGTCATTGGTCCTGACTTAGACACTGAAGCGGCAAGCTTAGAGAATCGCGTTTTTACGCAGACTGTTTTCGTCCAATCGCTCTAAAAGCCGCCGTGCAATGGACCTTTTGTTCTTCCTGGGAAGAGCCTGATAGGACCTTGAGCCGAATTTTGAAATATTCGGGCGGGATTCGAGAGTCGGTGCCCTTTAAATGTCCGCTACTGCGTTTGAACGGCATCTGGAGCAATCTACAACGTTAAGTGCGTTTCTCGCTGCCGGCAAGGCAGCGATTTTACATCATAATAAACATCCGAAACTGCACGGGGTCCCTGTATAAACAAATATGCTATGCATCTTATACCATGAAGAAATCCCGGCAGTTTGGATAACTGAGCCTTGCTCAGTCGGACAAATCTGCGGTGCACAATTCGCAAACGCTTTACGGTGATGTAATGCTATGCCGTGCATATTATACCATACAGTGATTTAATTGGCAAGTGAAACCAATACGGTGCCGTCAGTCATAAAAAGAAAGCGCTATCCATAAGATGTTAGCAGGTCGATCACGATACGTTAAAATTATGTAAGAAAGGAACAGTGAAAAATGGATCATACATATGCCCCGGAAGGACAAAAGATTTCAACCGCGGAAAACCGCGAGGCGCTTGCGAGCAAGGCAAACCTGATACATGCAATGGAAACCGGCAAGATTCTTGAGGCGGTGGCGCTCCTTTGTGATGTCAGCTACAACCTGAGCGTCGACCTGGGCTGTATGCGCGGAATCATTCCCAGAGAGGAATCGGCACTGCCAGCAGACGGAATCGACGTCAAGGATATCGCTGTTATCACCAGAGTCGGAAAGGCTGTATGCTTTAAAATCATAGGCTTCCGAACAGATGAGGATGGCAGAGAATATGCGCTGCTTTCGAGAAGAGCGGCGCAGGCGGACTGTAAAGCCAATTTTTTGGATAAACTTCGTCCGGGCGATATTCTCCCTGCAAAGGTAACGCACCTAGAGCATTTTGGCGCCTTTGTGGACATTGGATGCGGGTGTATTTCCCTGATATCTATCGATTGTATTTCTGTATCCCGTATTTCTCACCCACGCGACCGTTTTTTTCCCGGTATGCAGATCTTTGCGGTTGTCAAAAGCATCGACCGTGAAAGCGGACGCATTTACGTTTCACACAAGGAGCTTTTAGGCACCTGGGAGGAGAACGCGGCTCGCTTCTCCATAGGACAGACGGTAACAGGGATCGTGCGCAGCATCGAGGAATACGGAATTTTTGTGGAGCTGACACCGAACCTTGCCGGGCTGGCGGAATACCGGGAGGATATATCTGTCGGTCAGTATGCTGCGGTTTACATTAAAAATATGATTGCAGACAGAATGAAGATCAAATTGGTTCTGATCGATTCACACAAAGGGGAAGCGCTTGAAAAGCGGACGGAATATTTTATTCGTTCCGGACATATTGACCGGTGGGTTTATTCGCCGCCGTCGTCGGAAAAGCTGATTGAAACTGTCTTTGAGGATTCTGCCTGTAATTCGGCCGAAGGGGATCGGACGGTGACCTATAAGGTTCCGAAATAATTCAGGATGCCGTTATAAATAGCCTCCGCCATCATTTCAGGATATGTGGCGATAAAGTTGGCGTCGGACTCGTTGGTAATAAACCCCATTTCAAGAAGCAGCGCGGGCATCAGCGTTTTTCTGAGTACATACAGGCTGGGGCGCAGGAAAACGCCGCGGCTGCTGATGCCCGTATCATACCCGATCCAGCGCAGGATATCGCCTGCAAGCGCATAGGCTGGAGAGTCCTGGCTGTATACAAATGCTTCTGCTCCATTTGCCAGCGGACTTTCCGCGGCGTTCATGTGAAGGCTGATAAAATAATCGGCGCCCCAAGCGTTTGCGTCATCGACACGCGCCCGGAGACTTGTGACATTGCTTGTGCCCAAAACGGTTTCCGGCGTCGGACGTGAAACACGGGCCTGATAATTGGGATTGGCATTCAGAAAATCAGCTAAAAGCAGTCCGACCTCAAAGGTGAGGTCCTGCTCTCGGAAACCGTTTCCTTCAGCTCCGGCGTTTGGATTCTGAGGATTATGTCCCTGATCAATATAAATTTTAATTGCCATTGTCAACCTCCGTCTATCTTGCTATCATAGCATTCTATTATCATGATATGCAGGCTTTGACGAATTGCCATTAAAATATGACGATATGCTTGCTTTTTTTTTATAAGTTGTGTATAATATGCACAGTACGACTAGGTCACTTTCGTCCAGATTGCTTTGCTGTATACAGTATCGTCTGTAAATGAAATTTTTCAGATTTTTCTCAGCGTGCTTGAATACGTATACGTATATATGAAAGCTGTTTTTTTCGGTTGCTAGCAGAAAGCAATAAAATCACAGGGCGTCTTACTGCCGCGATAGCCCCATTTCATATGGATACGAGAGATATGCCGCGAGCTTTTGGGTACAAGCATGCATCTCCGTGGAGCTGTCTTGATGTTGTATGTTTTGCGCTGCAGATTTCAACCTACGGGGCATTGCTCATTCTTAGACGAAGGCCGGGTCATTCTATAACAATTCCTGAGTGCTTCGCTGAATTTTATGATATATATAAGCGAGTATAGGCACCCGAGGCTTCATTTCTGTGCAGATACAGCGGTGGGGCAGGGGTATGCGTCTTGCATATCCACTTGACTAACCAAACGGTTTTCAAAAATCAAAACAGGCAAAAGAAAGGACAATAAAAATGAAATTAGGCATCGTCGGACTGCCGAATGTAGGCAAATCCACATTGTTTAACGCTCTGACCAATGCTGGAGCGGCTTCCGCAAACTACCCATTTTGCACCATAGAACCGAATGTCGGAGTGGTGACAGTACCTGACGAACGTCTGAGCGCGCTGGCTGCAATTTATCAGCCGGAAAAAATCACACCGGCTGTTATAGAATTCGTTGACATTGCAGGGCTGGTAAAGGGGGCCTCGCAG
>DXYE01000095.1:809-9491 GCA_019415985.1 Clostridiales bacterium | reverse complement strand
ATTCAGATATATGATATAATAAAAGAAATTTACAGCATTTGCCTGAAAAATGATCTCTTTGCATATCAGAAGATTGAATGCTGGAATTCGCGTCAATGCGTAAGGAGGTTAACATGATAGCAGAAAATTTAGAGTTTTTAAAAGCAGCGGACAGTGAAGTGGGGATGGCCGTGGAGGAAGAGTATAATAGACAGAAAAGAGGCATTGAGCTGATCGCTTCGGAAAATTTTGTTTCTCCTGCCGTTATGGCTGCAGCAGCATCGGTTTTAACCAACAAATATGCAGAGGGGTATCCGGGAAAGAGATATTACGGCGGTTGTGAATGCGTTGATGTTGTGGAAAATTTGGCTATTGAACGCGTTAAGCAGCTATTCGGAGCAGCTTATGCCAATGTTCAGCCGCACAGCGGTTCACAGGCAAATACAGCCGTCTACCTTGCCTTGCTGAAGCCGGGTGACACGGTTTTTGGAATGAGTCTTGCTCACGGCGGTCATTTAACCCATGGCTCACCCGTCAATCTTTCCGGATTATACTATCATTTTGTGCCGTACGGCATTGACGATACAACGCATCGCATTGACTATGATCTCCTGGAGCGCATGGCGATGGAGCAGAAGCCGCGTCTAATCGTTGCAGGTGCCAGCGCTTATCCGCGAGCATTGGACTTTGAAAGGTTTGCTGATATTGCGAAAAAGTGCGGTGCATATTTGATGGTGGATATGGCGCATATCGCCGGTCTCGTTGCGGCAGGACTGCACCAAAATCCTGTTCCTTTCGCAGATGTCGTCACCTCCACAACGCACAAAACATTACGCGGTCCGCGCGGCGGCGTCATTCTGACAAATAACGAGGAGCTTTCGAAAAAAATCAATAAGGCTATATTCCCGGGGATTCAGGGCGGTCCGTTGATGCATATTATCGCGGCAAAGGCAGTCTGTTTCGGTGAAGCGCTGAAGCCGGAATTTAAGACTTATGCTGAAAATGTCGTAGCAAATGCAAAGGCATTGGCCAGTACCCTGCTTGAAGAGGGCTTCGATCTGGTATCAGGCGGAACGGACAACCATTTGATGCTCGTTGATCTGAGAAAATTCCAGATCACCGGTAAGGAACTTGAGAAGCGTCTGGATGAGGTTTATATCACAGTCAATAAAAACGCGATACCGAACGATCCGCAAAGCCCGTTTATTACCAGTGGCGTCCGAATCGGCACACCGGCTGCTACCACACGCGGTTTTGAACCGCAGGACATGAGGATTATTGGCCATTTAATCAAAATGGCGGCGGCGGATTTTGATAGCAGTGCAGATGCTATACGGACGGAGGTAGCAAAGCTCTGCGCAGCTCATCCGCTCTATAACGAATAGGAGGCTGCAGCATACTGTCCCCTCGTTGGAGCGTGAATTACCCGCGACAAAAAGAATGCAGTTCCAATTAAATTTTCCATAAATTGTGGGTACCAATTTTCTTCGTTTTTGCTTATAATGAATAGTGAAATGTATCGCTATTTGTATTTTGCCGAATACCAATTGTATTTGCTAAATGATAAGGAAACGGAGTGAAGTATTTTCATGGAACTGCATTTGATTGGCGTCAATAAATTAAAGGTAACATTGACGCCGGATGATATGTCTCAGTACGCGCTCACCTGTGACACGATTGACTACGACAATACAACGACCAGACGCGCATTTTGGGATATTCTGGACAAGGCGAGAAGCCGGACCGGCTTTGATGCGGCAAGCGACAGGGTATTTATTCAGGTATATCCTAATAAAAGCGGCGGGTGCGATATGTATGTAAAAAAAATATCGGCATTATCCGAGGAGCAGAAGCAATCTCTTGCCGGCAGGTTGGATGAGCGGAATCCTTTTGCTGAAAAGTCGATCGACAAAGCTGATGGGACTGATGAAAGCTTGGGGCGTGAATATTTGATGGGAGAAAGCAAAAGCAATCTACCGTCGGAGCCGCAGAAAACCGTTCGTGCAGGAATCTCGGTGTTCGGTTTTTCAGAGCTTACATATTTGCTGGATGCATGCCGGCGGTTAAAAGCGGCGGGATATTCTGGCATAAGCAGTGCGTATTCGGCTAAAAAGAGCGATCTGCATCAGGTGAAATACTATTTGGCTGTTACGGAGCATATCTCCTATTTTTCGGTCGGAGGAAGTGCAGGCCTGTCTGAATGCTCTATTTTGGATGAATACGGCAGACGGCTGGGAGGGCATACAATGGTCACATATGTTAAAGAACATGCAGACTGCATCTGTGACAAAAATGCGGTGGACACCCTTTCTGTTTTATAATGAAAACAGAATATTCCCCGCTTCATTCGTCAGCAGATTCCGCTTTCTATTGTCGGGTCGTAATTTCTCGCTGAAACGCCCTAAGACGGGCTTTGCCTCTTATTAAATCGAAATTCTTAAAAGGATGTGAAAGCTGGGTGGATAACGGTTTTGCTGATGAGAACATCGAAAGGAAAAAGGCAAAGCAGCTTGAAGAACTGAAAGCTTTGTGCTCGATATGCCAGAAATGTTCTCTTGCCGCAACGCGCATATCATCGGTATTTGGTGTCGGTAATGCGAATGCTGTTTTGATGTTCGTGGGTGAGGCACCCGGCGAGCAGGAGGATAAAAGCGGCATTCCATTTGTAGGTGCGGCTGGAAAGCTGCTTGATAAATACTTATTTGCGGTAGATATACCACGGGAGGATGTTTATATCGCGAATATTTTAAAGTGCAGACCGCCCAAAAATCGAGATCCGAATCCGGAGGAGGAAGCCGCGTGCATGGAATATCTTCGCGGCCAAGTTCGGATTATCCAGCCTTCACTGATCGTTTGTCTCGGCCGAATCGCCGCTATGAAGCTGATCAAGCCTGATTTTAAAATTACAGCAGAACATGGCAGATGGTTTGATAAAAAGGATATATCCATCTGTGCATTATATCACCCATCTGCACTTCTGCGTGATCCTCGGAAAAAGGAAGCGATGCTGGAGGATATGAAAATGTTGAAGAAAAAATATGACGAAGTGATACGGAATAAAAATTGATTATACACCGGAATACGGTAGCTGAGCGAAAGTGTCTAACGCTTTCGCTCGTTCTTTTTACAGATATTCGTATGGTTTGGAATTATTATGTTAAGAAGCCCTGTGAAAAGCTTTTACATGGGCTGCATCTCCCCCCTTTGCGAAGCAAATGAAACTTATCAAGAGGAATTTAACCGAAAAATGCGAAACAGGACCTTGCCGGCTATCACAGATTCTGTGAGAACTTTTGTAGGACAAGTGGGGGAGAATGTCGCTTTTTATTGAAGAATTTGCCGAAAGCATTTGTAACAATTAAAAACTTTGCCTTAAGTAAAGCAGTATCATGATTTATTATGATTATGCTCCAAGTTTAGCACCTGAAAAATATGTTGTAGCTATCGCAATAAATGAACAATTACTTGAAAATTATATTAACTAATCGAGGAGACTTTGGCAGCAAGCTGTATGAAAGAGCACTATTCTACAATAGTTTATCTTATATACATTTAAAAAGTTATATATGACATGATTTTCGGAATATAACGACGGAAAGATGCTTCCCGCTTTCTGTGACGGCGTGGACCACTTGATTTTTTTGTGGGCGTGACAATTTCCCACTGAAAACGTTCCAGACGAGGCACTGCCTCTTATTAAAAGAACCAAAAGGCCGGTAATGCAACATAAGCATTATCGGCCTTTCTATTTTTCTTTTTGTATAGTAATTGTTAGGTGAAAAGAAAAATATGTATAGCAAGCTCAAGAGCGCACTTTGGCAAATGCCTGTTCCAAATCCGCTAAAATGTCCTCAATATCTTCGATGCCGACAGAAAGCCGGAGCAAGTCCGCGCTTACGCCCGAGTCTTCTAGCTGCTCGTCACTAAGCTGACGGTGCGTGGTGCTGGCAGGATGCAGAATACAGGTCCGAATGTCCGCAACATGAGTGACAATCGCAGCCAGCCTCAGACTGTCCATGAACTTGGTTGCCGCTTCACGGCCACCGCGGATGCCGAATGAAATCACGCCGCAGGATCCCTTTGGCATATATTTCTGAGCTAAGGCAAAATATGGACTGGAAGGCAGGGAAGGATAATTGATCCATGCTACCTGATCGTGATTTTCAAGGAATTGTGCGACTGCAGCTGCGTTTGCACAGTGACGTTCCATGCGAAGAAATAACGTTTCCAATCCCAAATTCAGCAAAAATGCATTCTGAGGAGACGGAATGGATCCCAGGTCCCGCATGAGCTGTACGGTTGCCTTTGTAATATACGCATTTTTTCCGAAAGCCTCAGCGTATATCAGTCCGTGGTAAGAATCGTCCGGTGTACAGAGGCCGGGAAATTTATTCGCATGCGCCATCCAGTTGAAGTTCCCGCTGTCAACAATAGCGCCGCCCACAGATGTCGCATGGCCATCCATATATTTGGTCGTGGAGTGTGTAACAATATCCGCGCCCCATACAAACGGAGAACAATTTACAGGTGTTGGGAAGGTATTGTCGACAATCAGTGGAACGTCGTGCGCATGCGCTGCTGCGGCGAATTTTTCGATATCCAGAACCACAAGCGAGGGATTGGACAGGGACTCTGCAAAGACCGCCTTTGTGTTCGGCCGAAAAGCAGCGGAAAGCTCCTCCGCTGAAGAATCCGGATGAACGAAAGTTACATCAATCCCCATTTTTTTCATTGTAACGTTCAAAAGATTGAAAGTCCCGCCGTATATTGTGGAAGCGCTTACAATATGATCTCCGGCTCCAAGGATATTAAACAGTGCGTAAAACGATGCGGCTTGACCGGAAGAGGTGAGAACGGCGGCCACCCCGCCTTCCAGCGCAGCAATTTTTGCTGCAACCAAATCATTTGTGGGATTTTGCAGTCTGGTATAAAAATAACCGGATTCTTCTAAATCAAATAGCTTCCCCATTTGTTCGCTCGACTCGTATTTATATGTTGTTGACTGATAAATCGGTAGAACACGCGGTTCGCCGTTTCCGGGATGATAACATCCCTGAACACAAATTGTATTTTTTTTGTATTCTGACATTTGTTGCACCTTCATTCTTTCTGTATCATTTAAAATAGTGGATGCCGCCGCCCTGAGAAATTCAGAGGAACAAATCCGATGCCGTGCATCAGCGTTATTTTGGCCGATAGCTATCCTTCAATGTGACCGCACGGTTAAAGGTATTCGGATTCTTTGTGTCCTTGGTGAAATATCCGGTACGAACGAATTGAAAAGTATCGCCCGGCTTGGTATCAGCAAGCGATGCCTCGGTCTTGCAGCCGATCAGGTGTTTGGCAGAATTCTTGTTGAGATAATCGCTGTAATCCTTTCCCTCCGGCATTTCATTGAGATTCTCGAGGGTAAACAGACGCTCATACAGAGTAACACGGATATCTATTGCATATTTGGCAGACAGCCAGTGTATGGTTCCTTTGACCTTTCTGCCATCCGAAGGCATACCGCAGCCGGTTTCCAGGTCTGCAGTGCAGTGGATTTCCTTGATATCACCGTTTTCGTCCTTGACGATATCACCGCACTTAACGATATAGGCGCCCATTAGACGGACCTCTCCGCCCGGCTTGAGTCTGAAAAATTTAGGCGGTGGCGTTTCAGCAAAATCCGATCTGTCGATCCAGACCTCTTTTGTAAAGGGCAGCGCGCGTTCACCTGATGCCGGATCCTCCGGATTATTGGGGACTTTAAAAGTCTCGACGCGTGTATCGTCAAAATTGTCGATAATCAGCTTGAGCGGCTCAAGCACTGTAATGCGGCGCTGCGCCGTTTTATTCAATTCCTCACGCAGGCAGTGTTCGAGCAATTCAATATCTACGATGCTGTAGCCCTTGGCCACACCCACACGTTTGACAAAATCCAGAATTGAGTTTGGCGTAAAGCCACGCCGGCGCAGACCACAGAGCGTAGGCATTCTCGGATCATCCCAACCGTCTACGATACCTGTTTCTACAAGCTCTCTCAAATACCTCTTGCTCATTACGGTATAAGTGACGTTCAGGCGTGCAAATTCATATTGGTGCGGCGCCTTTTCAAAGCCTATATTGCGGATAACCCAATCATACAAAGGACGGTGATTTTCAAATTCAATGGAACACAGGGAGTGTGTAATTCCTTCCAGTGCGTCTTGTATCGGGTGAGCATAATCGTAAAGTGGGTAAATACACCATTTTTGTCCCTGCCTATGGTGCGGCGTATGCAGAATGCGGTAAATGGCAGGATCGCGGAGATTCATATTCGGAGATGCCATGTCGATTTTTGCGCGCAATGTCCGGCTCCCATCGGGAAATTCCCCTTTTTTCATACGCTCGAACAGCTCAAGATTCTCTTCTACGGAGCGGTTGCGGTATGGGCTGTTTCTGCCCGGTTCTGTCAGCGTTCCGCGATATTTGCGCATTTCCTCAGGCGACAGATCGCAGACGTAGGCTTTACCGTCACGAATCAGCTTCAGTGCAAATTCATAACATTTGTCAAAATAATCGGAGCCGTAAAATACACCGCCGTCAGGCTCGAACCCGAGCCAGCGGATATCTTCGTAAATGGATTTTACGTATTCGTCGTCTTCCTTTTCGGGATTCGTGTCATCATATCGGAGATTAAATTTTCCGCCGTATTTCCGAGCTGTTCCTGCATTGATCCAGATAGCCTTGGCGCTGCCTATGTGCAGATAACCGTTGGGCTCCGGCGGAAATCTTGTGTGTACGCAGGTTTCTCTTCCGGACGCCAGGTCGTCGTCGATAATTTCGTGAATAAAGTTTGTCGGTGTCAGATTTTCTTCCATTATCCTTATCTCCAATCTCCTTTTTCGGCTGTACTCAAGAAAGCATAGAGGCTTGCGCTCGGATTCGATTCATGACGCGTTCGGCGCCCAAAACCTTCATGACTTCATATAAATCCGGAGAATTCTTTTTTCCGGTAACGGCAACACGCAGGAACATGCTTACATCTCCAACGTTTCCTTTGTAATTTCCGGGATTCTGTTTGTAAAGCTTCATTTCCGGAGCATAACCGAGATCAGTTGTAATTTTCTTGATTTTATCAAACCAGACTGAGGAATCGTCATCGGGACTGTAGCTATCCGCAAATCGCCGGAGCGCTTCTTTGATATCTGCGCGGTCAAACTGTTCAGGATAATCGTCCACGACATGGAAGAGCTCATCGTAGAACAGGGACATATAGTTTTTGACCTCGCTCCATATCGCAATATCCTTCCGCGGCTTAGCCGTGCCGCGGCCGATCGCCAGAACAGCCTGTGCGTAAACGGGATCTCTGTGCAGAATATCGAAAAACGGCGCATCATATTCCTTTGCCCAATTGCACACCGCCTCATAGACCTCCTCAGCCGTCATATGGGCCACGGTATTTCGGCAAACGTCATGCAACTTGTCAAAATCGAAGAGGCAACCGGAAACACTCATTTTTTTGACGGAAAAAGGGAATTCTGTATACGGTTTATCAGGATTTGCTACACGCCATTCTTCATAGTTGGAGTTCAGCAGAGTCATGACGTATTCGTTGACACACGCGGGTGCATATCCCTTTTCTTTATAAAAATTCATATCCACGCCTTTGTCCCTCTTGGAGAGCTTCTTTTTTGCATTGCCATCCAGCTTCATGAGCTGGGCAATATGCAGATATTTCGGCGGGCGGAAACCGAGTGCACGGAAAAGCTGAAGGTGAAACGGCAGACTGGGAAGCCACTCTTCACCCCGCACTACATGCGTTGTTCCCATAAGCGTGTCGTCTATCACGTGTGCAAAATGATACGTGGGAATGCCATCACTCTTTAAGAGCACATGATCCTTATCGTTTTCCGTGAGTTCCAGCGTACCGCGGACCAGATCAGTAAATTTTATTTTATTATTTATATCGCCGTCTGATCTGAATCGGAGAACAAATGGTGTATGCTGAGTGACCCGTTCGAAGATCTGGTTCGGATCGGCATTTCTGCATACAGCCCATTTTCCATAATATCCAGGATCAGCTTTCTGCGCTTCCTGTTTTTCACGCAGCCGAGTGAGCTCTTCTGCCGAACAGAAGCAGGGATAGGCCAATCCACGCCGAACAAGATCCTTTGCAAAAACCTGATAGATCTCAGCGCGCTCCTGCTGCCTATATGGGCCGTATAAACCCTTTTCGCCGCCGATGCAAACACCTTCGTCAAAGGAAATACCGTAATAGTCCAGCGTTTCAATCAGGTTTTCCGCTGCGCCTTCTACCTCCCGTTTCGAGTCCGTATCTTCAATTCGAAGGTAAAAAAGCCCGCTGCTCTGATGCGCCAGTCTTTCGCTCACCCGTGTGGGCAGCAGTCCGCCGAAATGAACAAAGCCGGTTGGGCTCGGTGCAAACCGTGTAACCTTAGCCCCTTCGGGAAGCTGACGGGCAGGGTATTCACATAAAATGTCCTCCGGTGTTTTCTGAATGTGAGGAAACAAAGCCTCTGCAAGCGTGTTCAAATCCATAAAACATGACCGCCTTTCGTCGTGGATAACAAAAGTTATATCAAATTTTGCTCGACAAGATCATCGCTTCGGCAGCGATTGCCGAGAAACAAGTTTTGCTAAAAATCCTTTTGCACAGATCTTGTTTGAAAGCTTTTTCTTTCTAAGCTTATTTTTCTGTATTCGGCAGACGAGTAAGTG
>DXYE01000095.1:0-799 GCA_019415985.1 Clostridiales bacterium | reverse complement strand
CCTCCGTAGCTAAGCGGCTTAAATTTCCGTGACCCGGATAAAGCTTTTTATCGCCTTCTTCATAGTAGAGATTTTTCAGTTTTTTCAGAGAGCGAATCAGCATCTGCTGATTGCCGCCGTATAAATCCGTTCGACCGACGCTTCCGGCAAAAACGGTATCCCCGCTCAGCAGGGCTTCCTCTGTCAGATAGCATACCGAGCCTGCCGTGTGTCCGGGCGTATGCAGAACGCGAACAGTCTCATGGCCGATCTCAATTTGGTCTCCATCTTTGAGCAACCTGTCAGCACTGTGGCCGGTAAATTTTTTATCGATAAAAAAACGGCTGATACCGTTGACATCCGTATTCGTCAGCGCCTCTGCATCAGCTTCATGCAGAGCAACCGGACACCCTGTTACACGACGGAGATCGTGGAGAGCAAGCATGTGGTCGAAGTGACCGTGGGTCAGTAAAATTATAGCGGGCTCGAGCTCCTTATCTCTTAGTTTTTGCAGAATCAAATCACATCGGTCAGCGGGGTCCACAATTGCTGTTTTTTTGGATTGCTCGTCCACCAGAAAATAGCAATTTGTTTGCAGTGCGCCTAAAATAAAAGTATAAATTTTTATTTAAACCACTCCTTACCTTAAGATTTATTTATAGATATGGCCGAAATTGTCCCGATTTTCTGTTCTGCAGCCGCCGTAATCTTTTAAAATAACAGCTAATATTTCCTTTACTTTATAATTAAGTATAAGCGAATTGCAAAATCATCGTGTATTATTTTATAGAATGATAATTTATATTAGTATAAAATACAG
>DXYE01000094.1 GCA_019415985.1 Clostridiales bacterium | reverse complement strand
GGTAATTGGCAATTATTGTAAATTATGTCTATTGCAAAAAATACCAAAAATTGGTAATATTATATACACCAACTTTGGAATCTACAGCAGTTTTCAAATTCCGAGAGAATAAAAAATAAAAAAATTAGGAGGACTAATAACATGGAATCAAAAATTAAGGTGATGATAGCGGACGGTAATCCCGACTTCAGGATGATGTGCCGGGAGAATTTAAGCCGCTTGGGTGCTGATGTGCTGGAGGATGCAAAAAACGGCGAGGAAGCGGTTAGCTACATAACAAAGAATAAACCGGATATTGTTTTAGTCGATGCTTGGCTTCCAAAGCTTGATGGCATTCAAGTTATCAAAAGCGTCAAGCAAATGGGATACGACAGCAGACCTGCATTTATCTTCATGAATTACGAAGGGGCTATGAGCATGTTTCTGGAGGCGACAGAGGCGGGGGCATCTTATTGTATATACAAGCCGTTCAATTACAGCGTGTTGTTTGAAAGAATGCAGATGCTGTATAACAAAAACCGGGACGCAGGAAGCATACAGGAATCACGCCCCATGGAGCTGACGGAAAACGATATTGAAACACAGGTGACCAAAGTGATTCATCAAATCGGTGTACCGGCGCATATTAAAGGATATCAATATTTAAGAGCTGCGATTATTATGGCCGTGCATGACAATGAAATCATCAATTACGTGACAAAAATGCTTTATCCTTCTGTCGCAAAGAAGTATCAGACAACCTCATCCAGGGTGGAACGTGCGATTCGTCATGCAATTGAAGTGGCTTGGGACCGCGGGGACGTGGATACGCTGAATTCTTATTTTGGCTATACGATACAGAACAATCGCGGAAAACCGACCAACTCGGAATTTATTGCAATGATCAGCGATAACCTGCGATTGAAAAATAAGCTGTCATAACTTGAAATCACAAAAGGAGCGAAATTCTTGTTTGACTCGATTAGGGGGAGTCCAACGAGATACAGCGGAGCTGTCGGCATACAAAAATCCGACAGCTCCGCTTATTTTACTTTTGAGGAAGCACTCAATTCAGTCAGGTATACTGTATAAAAAAATGTGCGGGTTAACGGTATGGGGGAGCAGCTTGCAAGCGGTGAATGCAGACCTTTTAAAATATGTAAGTATTTATTTGGCTGAAAAGAAGCAAAGAATAAGATAGAAAAAAATAGGATAAAAATCAAACCGACGACTTAATAAATCGCTGCCTTCCTAAAGTATAAAACAGATTTAAAAATGGTGTGTTGAAGGAACGCAAATATTTGAAATTCTGACATCCGGCAGGGGATTATTAAAGAATATTATGTGCGGAATAAAACGATATATGCTTTGTTTATCCTTTTTATTTTTGAGAAATAGGACGGGAAACGAATAGTGGGAATATGATATAAAGAATCTGGTAAATAGTAAAAAAGTATTGTAAGGTATTGACAAGGAATGAAAAAGCATGATACAATATAAACTGTAATAAGTGTACATTTCAGCAAAGTAGTTTAGCTAAACAAACTGAAAGGAGATCCGGGGAAAGCGCGTTGCGCGGTGAGCCCCGGAAGTGCGGAACCCATGAAAATCAAATTGCAAAAACCTATTGCACTGCTGCTGTCTGTTTTGATGGCGGGAAGCGTCTTTGCGGCGTGTGACACCAGCAGCGGGGGCGGCGGAGGCGGTACCGGTGAAGTGACCATTCCAGCGTCAACACCGAATCAGCCCGGATCACCGACTTTTGAAGGAATTGACCTCAACGAATATAAAGGAACTACCGTTCAAATTGCGATGCCAGCGGCATCTGGCACTACATACTGTGATATGTTTCTGTATGCCGAAGATTACACGGGAGATACGATAAACGACGCGGTTTACGAACGGAATCAAATGGTTGAGGACCGCTTTGGAATCGAGTTGGAATTCTACTCCTCTGAAACTGTGGCGCAGGATCTGAGAAGACTGATCATGACAGACGACAACCCCTATGAAGTTGCTTTTGTCAGCGGCGTCAACTTGAACATGTTGCTGCAGAGCGGCTATTTAAAGGATCTCAACGAGCTGACATACTGTGACTTTACACAGCCGTATTGGGATCAGAACTGTTATGAGAATATGTCGTTCAACGGTAAAAATTATTATATGATAAGCGACATTTCCTCGGCAATGATGTACGGCTCCTCTGCCACGTTTTTCAATAAACAGATGATTGAGGAATTTCAGCTGGAAAGTCCTTATGACTTAGTAGACAACAACGAGTGGACCTGGGAAAAGCTGTTTGAGATGGGGTCGGTGGTATCAGCCGACTTGAATAACGACGGAAATTGGGATGAAAACGACCGTTATGGTACATTTAATCTGGGTATGAATCTGACCTCCTGCGGCATTCGTTATACGAGAAACAATGCGGATGGCGTACCGGAAATTGTTTTCCTGCAAGAGGATGCGGACAGAACCATTGCGGCGTATAATATGTTCTGCGATGCTATGGAGCAGAAGGGGCTTGACTTGGACGCGAACAGCATCAGCGATACGGTTGATCAGAGCGCATACATGCACAAATGGGATTACTGCCGCGGTGCAATGTTTGGCGGTGACAAAGTACTCTTCTGTATCTCCGGACTCCGTACCTCCGATCTTCTTACGAATATGGAATCCGAATACGGTATTGTACCGCTGCCGAAGTATGACTCATCGCAAGAAAACTATTATAGCGAAATTGATACCAATTTCTCGTGGCTGGTTATTCCGGTAACAAATCAGCGCATGGATTTTATATCCTGTGTTCTGGAGTATATGGCGTACGCTTCCACAGATACTGTCAATTACGCCTTCTATGACACGGTCATGAAAGGCCAACGCGCAAGCGACCCGGATACGGTCAGAATGCTGGAAATGATTCGCGGAACAATGATGTATGATTTTGCGATCCTGAATGACATCGGTATTACGGAGGCAATTAACACCTCTATTTCCAGAAGAACGCTGACTTCGTCCTTTGCGTCTAACGAGCGCGCTATCCGAAGCAGACTCCAGTCTCTGCTTGAGCAATTTGGTTGATATGAGGATCAACTGACAGCGTAGAAGGGGGAGATAAAATATTGAAAACAAACATTACCAGAAGCCTAGCATTGATTTTAACTGCCCTGATAATCGGAGGATCCATTGCAGCCTGCGGCGAAAACGGCGGGGAAACAAGCAACACGGGTGAAGTGACTATCCCGACATCAACGCCGGACGAACCTGGTTCTCCATCTTTTGAGGGAATGGACCTGAACGCTTACAAGGGTACAACTTTTTATATTGCAGGTCCGTCGACCAGCGGCTGGACATATTCGGATCCGTTCTTGTTCGCGGAGAATTATACCGGAGATACTATAAACGATGCGGTATATGAGCGGAACAAACAGGTAGAGGATCGATTTTCAATAACCCTTGAATTCTACAACAACGACAGTGTGGCAAGTGACGTCAGAAAGCTGATTATGACGGACGATAACCCCTATGACGTTGTATTTCTCGGCGGAAATCAGGTCACTGCAATGGTACAGACCGGCTACCTGAAGGATCTGAACGAGTTGCAATACTGCGACTTTACACAGCCGTATTGGGATCAGAACTGTTATAACGAGTTGTCCATTAACGGAAAAAATTATTATATGGTGAGCGATATTTCCGCGGCCATGCTGTTTGGTGCAAACGCTGTCTTTTTTAACAAGGATATGATTAACCAGTATCAGTTGGAAAATCCGTATCAGCTTGTGAGGGATAACGAGTGGACCTATGAAAAAATGATGGAAATGGCGCTTGTCGTATCAGAGGACCTGAACAACGACGGAAAATGGGATGAAAACGACCAGTATGGAATGACTCCGTGCGGTGTAATTGGCAGCCTGCAAAACTCGGGCATTCGTTTTACAGAAAACAATGCGGAGGGAGTCCCCGAGGTTGTATTCCTGCAGCGGGATACAGAACGGACCGTTGAAGCGTATAATCTTTTCTGCGATGCCGAGGAACTGTTTAGCTGTACTTATTCAGAAAATCTTGACGTCAGTCCGTACCTGCATAAATGGGATTACGGAATCGGCGGTATGTTCGGCGGCGGCAAGGTCATGATTATTACCTGCAGATTAGGAGCTTCCGAGCTTATGACCAATATGGAAGCGGATTACGGGATTGTTCCCGCGCCCAAATACGATGCGGAACAGAGCAGATTTTATACTGCACCTGATCCAAACTTTACTCTGCTTACTGTACCGATAACCAATCAGCGTATGGATTTTACCTCTTGTGTGCTGGAATATATGGCGTATGCGTCGACGGATACAGTCATCAACGCTTTCTACAACAAGGTGATGAAGGGCCAGCGCGCACACGATCCCGATACCATAGAAATGCTGGATATTGTGAAAGATACCATGATTTATGATCTGGCGATGTTCGCGGATGTCGGCATCATATCTACCATTGACAATTCCACGGCGAAGCGGACCCTGACCTCCACGTTTGCTTCAAATGAAAGAGCTATCCGCACCCGGCTGCAGACTCTTATTGAACAGTTCGGATAAAAGAAAACGGTTATATATGCGCTTTTTTATGTGGCGCATAGCTCCAGTATAAAATAACAAGGGAGGAATGCCGCAGTATCTGGAAAATATGACAGATACTGCGGCAGCATTTATATGCATAAGCATATGATTTATAGAATGCTGATACTGCTTACCGCCTGTATAACAGTTGTTTTCTTTTCCGCATGCGGGTCCGATGACCAAACAGGAAAGGGAATTGTCGCGGAAGTTCCCGCAGAAACACCGGAGGAGGAAGGATCGCCTTCTTTTGCAGGAATGGATTTCAGCAAATATAAAGATACAGTATTTCATATTGCGGGACCTTCGAGCTCCGGGTGGACGTATTCCGATGTCTTTTTATATGCAGAAAATTACGATGGCACCACGGTCAACGATGCTGTGTATGAACGGAATAAACGGGTCGAGGATCGCTTTTCCATTACGATTGAGTTTTTCTGCGACGATGATGTTGCGAATGATGTGAGAAAGCTGATTATGACAGATGATTGTCCGTATGATGTTGTGTTTATGCCGGGAACGAAGGTTACGAGCTTTGTTCAAAGCGGTTATCTAGAAGATTTGAACACGTTAAAGTACTGCGATTTTACCAAAAATTATTGGGACCAGAACTGTTATAATACACTATCCCTGGGCGGGAAAATATATTATATGGTGGGCGATATCAGCGCGGCCATGCTGTCGGGGTCCGAGGTCGCGTTTTTTAACAAAAACATGATAAGCGAATTCAAGCTCGACAATCCCTACGAATTAGTCTACAGCAATGAATGGACATGGGAAAAAATGTTTGAGATGGGACGTGCGGTTTCAGCAGATCTGAACAATGATGGAAAATGGAATGAGCACGATCGATACGGGATGTTCTATTTCCGTGTTCCTATGGCGCTGCAGGCTTCAGGCATTCGTTTTACGGAAAACAATTCGGAAGGTATACCGGAAGTTGTTTTTTTGCAGAAGGATGCAAATCGAACCGTAGCGGCATACAATCTGTTCTGCGATGCCATAAATGAGAAGGGGTTAAATTTAAGTCCGAACGGTCTGTCTACAGAGGCTGATATCAGTGCATATCTCCATAAATGGGATTATTGCCGGGGCGAGCTGTTCGGCGGAGACCAAGTTCTTTTCTGCCTGTCCGGACTGCTGACATCAGATCTGCTGACCAATATGGAATCCGATTATGGCATTGTGCCGTTTCCAAAGTATGATGCAGAGCAGCAGGAATACCACAGTACAGTGGATTATGGGTTCTCATTTATGACAGTTCCCGTGACAAATCAGCGGCTGGATTTTACTTCCTGTGTACTGGAATACATGGCTTACGCGTCAGGTGACTCGGTAATCCATGCTTATTATGACAAGGTGATGAAAGGCCAGCGCGCAAGCGACCCGGACTGCATCGAAATGCTGGACATCATAAAGGATTCTCTAACCTATGAATTTGCGCAGATCAACGATGTAGGCATCTATTCCACCATTGAAAATTCCATATCCAAGAAAACACTTACGTCCTCCTTTGCTTCTAATGAAAAAGCCATTCAGCGTCGTCTGCAGAATATAATAGACCAATTTTCGTAAATGTACGTTTTTGCAGCGTCTTACTCATAACTTGGGTGTTCTGAACTTTTATAATGGGGCTTCTGCGCTGTCATGCCGGACAAAAGGGATGGAGACGCCTGCTTTGTCAAATTTTGAGGAACATTGTCAGAATGCTGGATATCATAAAAGAATCGTTGTCTTATGACTTTGCGGAGATCAATGACATTGGCATTGTATCTGCTATCAACAGTTCCATTTCAAAGAGAACACTGACGAGTTTTCAGAGAGTGGGGTGCAAAAGAGTTTTTACATCCTACTCTTTTTTTTTATCAAAAGATTCGGTTATTGATCGAAATTGATGGAATGAGAATGGATTAACGTAAACAAATGAACAGAAAACGCTCGTATGCGACGGTTTGTGTCTTAATGTGCGCAAGTGTTATGTACCCTGTGCACGGTCCGAAATAAAACTTCCCCGCCGCCTTTGTGTTATACAAAGGCGGCGGGGAAGTTTTTCATATACTTTGTTTCTGAAATAAGATATATAGAATCAAGCTGTCCAATTCGTTGTTTTCAAAAATGCGAAATTATTTTTGGTCCGGACGGGCAGAATTTACATTGCCCCAATTGATTTTTCCCAATCCGGTTCCGTACGGGCCATGGTAATCATCCCAGTCGCTGCGTTTATCCCATCCCCATTGAAGCACGTAGCTGTCAAAATTCACCAGCTTGTTATCCCAGGCCGTAAATTCTGTTACGTGGGTGATATGATAAGCCTTTAATCTGTCGTAGATCTCCTCGTTGGCCGCACGCAGCCGCTCGCGTGTTTCAGAGGTTCCGAGCCCATATCCGTTGCATTTGTGCTGCGTAAAGGCAATATAGTTGAGCAGCTGGATTTCCGCCTGATTGATCCTGTCAAGCTGTTCCTCGGTTGCATAACTTTTTGCGTTGTCAAACAATTCCTGGGAGCGGCTTATAAAGGCTTCACGTCCCTCAATATAGTTTCTTGCCGCATCGCCGGAAAGGTTGTCGCTTAAAGTTCCGTATGAGTGGTCATATACATAATTACCGGGATCGTCAAAATAAATACCGAAATGCTCATCCTCAGAGTTCTCAAGCGTGTAGTCGATAAATTCCCGGAGATATAGACCGCCTGCTCCATAATAATCGACCAGGAATTCGTCGATTAGACCCCAGTATTCTTCCTCTGTCATGTGTGGATTCCAGAGAAGCTTTGCCAGAACATAGCCCTTAAGCATACCGAATTCTCCGCTGTCCGAGGCGATATTGCCTTGCTCAAAAACACCTGTGACACCCAATTCAAGGTATAACTGCATATTGTTCCAGAAGTTATCAAAATTCGCGTAAATCATGTTAAAGTCGGTGAAATTGGTTGTATAATTCCAAATGTAGAGGTTTCCGTTTGTACAGAGCTTGGACCAGGCTACCAGGTCGTCATAAGTCCGTCCGCCACCCCATTCTTCACAGTCAGCGGAAATTGGATGTCTGAAGCAAGTGTCAATGCCGCAGAAACGTATGATTACGTTATCATTCGGTTTGATATGAGCCGGCGGAGCTTGTGTGGAACGATAAGCTAAGGTATCGAAACGCAGATCCGGATATTCATCCTCAAACTCTTCGGCTATTTTATTGATGAACTGAAGCATCAGTCCAGAGTAGCTGTCTTCCCGCAGTGCAGCGGTACAGTTTTGGCAGGTACAAGCGCCTGCACCGTCGTTGTGGGAAAGACTGATGATGGTTTCATCCGGATGTTCCTCGAGAAAATCACGCACGAAATCCACAACGATATTGTAGTTTTCCGTGCTGGTAAAGCAAATGGGGGTGTAAACATCATAAGACGGGATTTTTGTTCTTAGAATCAGAGGAAGCGTATGCACAAAGCCAACACCCTCAAGCACCTGCGCATAGGTAATGCCTCCGCCAACGCTTGCGTCGAGCTGGCTGACTTCACGGCCGTGATTGCTGTTCACTTTGAGTTTTGCGGCGCTTTCCTTGGTATTCAGCGAGTTCCAATAGGAATCGCGGAATTCAAAGGCAGGTATCTGTTTGTCTTCAATATTGCTTAATTGAATGCCTGTGGCTTTGGGAACGACCTCAAAGGATTTTGAATAAAAACGGCAATTGAGATAATCCTCAAGGAATGTATATGTTCCATATAAAGTACCCCTGACATCGCTGCCCAAAATATAGAGGTCTTCGCCTTCCGTGCGTATGATAAAGCCTTCGTCACCCAGTTCGTTGACAGTACTTTCGTCCGGGAGCAGTCTGTCCGTGTAACCAAGCACGATCTCAGGGCCGTTCTTCTCCTCACTGTCCGCTTTTATTGCAGGCTTAAAATTGCTGATTTTCAGGAGATAAGCTGCAAGCTCCGAGGCGGCTGTCTGTTGACTTTCACTGGCGTTTTCCGGAAGAACAATTGTGAATTCGGATATATCCTTGTCTGATATTTTCAGCGATACTTCATCCTCGTCCATATTGACTTCCCATCTGACCGTTGAGGTGATTGTATATTCGTTGTCACCCACGGCAACGCTTTTGTCAACGGAGATTCTGTATGTATCGGTTTTAGCGGCCGACGCCATGGCAAGGCCCATCGCTACACACAGGAACAGGCTGAGAATTCGCGCTCCCTTTTTATATTTTGCCGCTAAAAAAATACAGACAGTCGCAGCGGCGAGAAGAGCCGCGCCTATCAAAATATAAGCTGTATCGTCCGTTTGAGGCGCTTCAGTAATTTTATCTGTGGTAGCTGTTGTATTTTCGCTGCCGGGTGTTTCTTCCGTATCGGAAAGCTCGTCTGTAATATCTTCAACGTCCGTTTGAGGTGCGGTTTCTGTCCCGGAAGACGTTTCTGTTTCAGACACAGCTTCAGAAGTAACCGGGTCCTCCACTTCATCCGGCGGGACTGCTGTCAGGAGGCTAATATGTATACCACCGGCTTCTATCGTCACATTCGTTTCGGCTTGATTACCGCTTTTGAGGTGCCAACCATCCGGCAGAAGCGTTTCGATGGATACATTTTCCACCTTAAAAGTATTTGTGTTTTTAATTTGAACGGTCACCTGAACTTCTTCGCCCGCCGAATATGCATCCTTATCCGTAATAAGGGATACCTCCAGGCCGCTCCGGGTTTCCGCACTCTTCGCTTCTGCAGCGAGCGGCAATGCGCATAAAAGGCAGAATACAAGTACAAGCGTGAACAAAAAAGATGCGATTTTTTTCATTCCTTTAACTCCTTTTGGATAAAATTTAGATATATCTGAGATTTTAACATCAGTTTTTATGTATCATCTTCTTTCTTTGAACCGCATCGCAGAACGCATAACGGCATGAGAATGTTTTCGCCATGACCTTAAACTTGATTTTTTACATCCAGAGAGCCGATAAAAAAGTCTATATTCGCTTAGAATTTATCATTTTTCTGTTTTTAATATTTTAGCATTGTTTCAATTATTTATCAATAATC
>DXYE01000093.1 GCA_019415985.1 Clostridiales bacterium | reverse complement strand
GCGAGATAGCGCCCGCCCTTCAGCGGCGATCTGGAGCCTGCCGACAGCTCCTCCTGCCGCAGGCATCCCACGTGCCCGCTTCCCGGATACGTCTCCGTGTTCTCGTATTGATGCGGTACGCGCCACTTCAGGATCGGCCGGTTTGTCGCTGCAGCCGGATCATACGCCTCGCCTGCTTTGTAGATTTGCACTTCCGTTCTATTGTTCAAGTCGAAATACCCTGTTGTCGTGCCCGTGATCGTCCCGTCCTCCGATACCTCAATGCGAAGCGACGGCTGCGTTTCAGGGATCTCAAACTCCACCGGCTCGCTCAGCAGCGTATCCTTATCGAAATCCACTACGACCGCATAATAGCTTCCGCTTTTCAGCGGGGCATCCGTCACATATTCATTCACTGTTTCTTCCTTTCGCAGACACTCAACCATTCCCTGAGCGTTGGGATAGGTTATATTTGTATTACACTGATAGGAAATCGGAAACTCCAAAATCACTCCGTTATTTGCGGCGGGATCGCACGCATCTCCCTGTTTGTATACCCGAACCTCGCTGCTGCCGCTGAAAAATCCCTTCGTGGCAAAGGAGACTGTTCCGTCCGCAGACGCTTCCACCTGAAGCGTACGTTCCCACTCTTTGATTTCAAATTCCACCGGATCGGTCAGAAAGCGGCCGTCCCCGACTGCAACAGCACAGTATTTCCCCGGCTTAAACGGGGTATTCGCGCCGTCTACCAGCTCTTCCAATCTCGTCCCCCACCTTTCAATGGATGCTTCCGGATTTGTATTATTTTCGTAAGGATAGGTCAAACCGGTTTCAAAGGTCGTCCATAACGATAGGCTGACAATAGGAGGTGGATTCCACAAACTCAGTTGAATTTCATCACTTTGTTTATAGATGTACAAACTATCGTTATTTAAATCCCAAACTCCGTTTTCCGTCTCGCGAGTAAAAAATGTAACTGAACCGTCGCCGTTTACCTGGACCTCAAGATACGGCTTTTCAGCGGCGGCCAACGGTACGTTCAAAGCGGCGAGCAGAAGAAGTGTTAATGCAAATAAAGAGAATTTTTTCAGCAATCGGAGTTCCTCCCATCTTTTTGTTCTTAATAGATGAAGGAATTATACCATAATTAAAAAAATGTGCAAACAAAGCGGAACGATCTCAAGATCGTTCCGCCGAATTGTTTATTTTATTATTGTAATCGTTTTTTTGACAAGTGGTACAAACCCTCCATCTTTATATAACACAATTAAATAATTTCCGGGCGGAAGCGGATGCAGAAGTCCGGAGTTCTCGTCCAGAGTATTTGCGCTCAGAACAACTCTCCCTCTGCCCACAATATTGCTTTCATCAAATAGTGGCCATAATTTTCCTGTCGATGCATAGCACCACATGCCCGTTGTATTGCTATACACCTCGTCTGTATATGTCAACGCGATCCATGCATCTTTTTCAGTAACGCCGTTATAATCTATGAAAATCTGCCCGCCGGATTCTACCGAATTATTAAATGTCAGTTGCGGCGCTCCAACCGCTCCTTTTGAGTTGACGGTTTTATCAACAGCTTTGAGTACTTTGTTGATATTGCACTCGTCAACATTATAATAACCATTTCCGAGAAACAGCACCGCCTTGAGATTTTCCGGGGACGAAGTTTTATATTCAATTCTCATTTTGATATTATCGTACCCGGTGATACCGGCGCGATCATACGAGGAGGTAAGATAATCGTTTGCATAATGCCATACAATAGAGGTAGTCGCACCGTAAGCCTGCGTATTTTTGTTGTATACGCCAACCCATCCTCCGCGATCCATTAAATCCCCGCAAATCGTAAAATCTATCCAGCCTTCCGTGAGATTGACTTCTTCACCATCATATGTGCCGGTGACAGGGATCTCGACGTAAGTCGCATTATGAATCCGCGGATAGGATACCCTGAATGTCGTTTTTGCGAGAACAGGAGATGAAGCATCCCCCTGGTGGACCACGATCATATAATCACCCACCATAAGATCGACAAGTTCACCCTTGGAATTGTAATTTGCCGCGTTTATCGTTTGCCCTTCAGGGGAAGCCGGTGGATAGATTGGTGCGCTTGTATGGCTGCCGTTAGATACGTAGATCCATCTGTTTAAGCGTAGCAGCTCGACATCATTTGGGTTGGAATAATCCATAATCCGATATATGTATATTCGTGAGTTTGTATACTGCGCGTCATTCATTCCTTCAATTGTTATGCTTATGGGCTCACCGGGGCTATATGCATATTTGTCCAGAGAAAGCTTTATGCCATTTTCAGATGTATCACCATAATAAATAAAGGGAAGTTTTCCATGTGAATCCCAAGTTCGGGATTTAACAAAATGATCTCTTTGTGATTCATTAGTAATCATATTCTCGACTTGTGTAATCATTACACCACTAATATCATCAGATGTTTCCCATTCGGAAGTGCATTCAACAGCATAACCGTTTCCTATGTATATTCCACAGTGCTTGCCTTTAATCAGTAAAAGTTCTCCGGGGACGATATTTGCAAAGTCGCTGTTCATATTGCAAAGATCTTCAAAACCATCTTGATTGATATCTTGTTCCGCAATATAAGTAGCTCCTCCGTATAGAGAATCAAGGTCTCCTTTCCATCCCCACAAGAGAACACTTTTAAGAAAACCGGAGCAGTCAAAGGCAAAGTAACCATACGGTTCTTTTTTTTCCAAATCTGATTTACGTTTTTTATTATTATCTGAATCAATGATAGAGGGACGCTCTAAAACATCTTCCAAAGTATGACCGAACGTTCCATTCACATATACAGTACGATATCCCAAGCACACGTCCAGCAAACGTTCTACAGCTTCCGCATTGGTCATTCGTTTTACGTTTTCCCAAGATGATGTATCAGATGCTCGAACCCCTGTTTGCAAACTAAAGTTTTTTGCACCGAATAAAGCGAAAACAATTGCTAAAGAGAGTACAAAAGACATAATTTTACGTTCTTTCATTGCAGTTTCTCCTTATTATTTTATTCGTAAAAAGTCCTGTTTAAGTGAGAAAAGTCTGCATTGGAATCACCTGGCCCCTTCTTTTCAGGTCATACAAGCCCAACGAATAAATACGCGCTTGCTTTTCGAGCAAATTATATATATACTGTTGACAGTTTGAAAAACAGGAGGAATTGTATGAAAAAAACACTTCCGCTTATAGACGGACGAGGGAGCATATTTGACGTTAGATCGCACCTATTTCACGATACCGGGGGAGTATATCCCGTTCAAGACAGCAAAACCGACAGCCCAAAGGACGGCGGAAACTGCGGCGGCCGCTCCGGCGCGTTCCGCAGGAAACGCATCCGTACACAGGATCGCATATCCCATTCTTGGCGGAATCATCTGCGCCGAGCTTGCGGTAATTTGTTATCTGGTGAAAAAGAAAAAGTAAATTTCTAATAAATCAAAACGCAGGCCGAATTATATTTTGCAAAATCGAATAAAATGCATCGGTATTTTTATAATTATATGCCAAAAATAAAGAAATGTCAATATTTTATTGAAAAAACTGTTTTTCATACACCTCCACGACTGTGGAACACAATCGCGGAGGCTTCTTGTTTGCCTGACTTACCAACAAAATAGAAATTTGAGGATTCAAAACGAATTTCTTTCGGCTCTACAAGCTCCGAGCGAATCCACGCCCAAATGAATTGCCGCATACTCAAACCGAAAAACATAGATTCAGTATAGTTGCGGATTTCACGCTTGATCTTGACTTCCAAAATAGACCCCTGTTTTTGAGCAAAAAAATCGCCATCCTTGCAGACGACGATTCTTTCAGTCTTACATTTTTACATTTCGTTTTCGTTTGGTTCTCCGAACAAAATACGCATAAAGTCGCGCCGACTGTAGAGGACACGGACGATATGCACGGTTTGATTTTCAAAACGGTAAAAAGCCGTATAGTTACCGCAGACCAAAAATCGGTAGCTTGTGGCAAAGTCTACAATAGAAGAAAGCGGCGCGCCCATTTCGGGAAAATCCGCAAGCTGATGGATTCTGTCCATAATTTTCGCAACCGTATTCAAAGCGGCCTGCTCACTGCACAGTTCGTCGGTGATATACGCCTTGGTTTTCTGCAAATCTGCAATGGCTTCGGGAGAAAAGGATATATCAGCCATTTGCCACACCTAACAGCTTTTCGACATCGGCAATATCTGTCCAGCCTTTTTCTTGTGCGGATTTCTCGCCTTTGGTAAGTTCGCCCATCAGCTTGATAACTGCTTTCGTTTTTTCGTATTCTTCTATATCGACGATGGCATAGCGTCCGCGGCCGTTCTTTGTCAGAAAAACAGGCTCGCCTACGGCAATGTCGCGCAATACTTCATTGTAGTTTCTCAAATCAGAGACAGGTTTAATATTCGGCATACGATTCGCTCCTTTCAATCTTGCTGTAAATATTATACCTTAATTCTTCGTAAAATGCAACAGCAGAATGAAAGTTTACAAAAATATCGAACACCTCCCCTTATCGTTCCTGTCCGTCTTTGGCTTTGGGCTTCGGCTGTAATTCGCGGGGTGGTGTCGATGATGTTCTGCGACAAAGATATTTGCCGATGCAAGGGAAGCAGGGGTAAGCGTCAGCATGGTTGATCTGCTCCAAATCGGTCTTTCCATGAGTAATTGCGCCCTAATCCCTTTACTGTTTTGAGATAGGGCATAGCGTTTTCTTCTAAAGCAACTGCCCGCTGGAACAAATCGGGATAGTATTTTTTGAGATATAAAATCTCCTGCTGCGTCATACTCGGACAAAAGAAACAGGACGATTTACCGGGCAGCGGCAATCCTGCCGCCTTGATCTCCCACATGCATTTATCTCGGCTCCAGCCCCATTTTTCAATAAGGGGGTAGCGGTTATGATATTTTTTGTCGGTTTCGTTGTGCTGGCGGGAACGTTCATAGCGTTTCATTTCGCCCGCATCGTAGCCGATAAAGCGGTTGACTTTCTCGCCGCGCTGCCAAACCTCGCGGCAAAGCGGGTAATGGTTGCAAAACTTTTCCTGCGGCCCGATCTTGTGCTTTTGTGAACAACGTTTATGCCCGTAAGCAATTGAGGGGAGAGTATGAGAGCGCAAGCACTCGGTTTCAAGGGTTAAACGGTTTCCGTCGCGGTCAACCTTTTGCACAACGGTTATCTGCGGCATACCATGAGCGGACAGCCATCTATCCATTACCCGGATAAATTGATAGGTGTGCGGGTGTTCTGCGCCTGTATCTGCAAAGGTGATAAGGTCAACGGGTATTTTGTTTTTGTAAAGTCCAATCAATAAGGCTGCACTGTTCGTGCCGCCGCCAAAGGAAACAATATTGATAATATCCACCTCCAATCTTATTTGTAGTGTGGTAGACGTAGTGAAAAATCGTTACCACTTGGCGACAATTTTTCCGTAAATCAGCTTTTTGGTATAGTTGAACTTGGAGATAGCGACAATGACCTGATCGCCGATATGGAAATCTTCGTCATACTGGTTTGGGGAATAGGTGCATAGGCAGTCGAGATTTTCCTCCAGTTTACAGAAGACGCCGCCCTTATACTTTCCTGTGATGACAGAAGAGCGGCGGCTGCGCAGGGGATGACGGGTGTCCGCCCCATCGAAGGGATGGGGTTCGGCTTCTTTAATGGAAATCCGCAGTTGTGTTGTTTCTCCATCGTAGGCTTTGATGATTGCCGTATGGGATTCTCCAGGCCGGTAGCGTTCCCGCAGGTCTGCAATCATGGCATAGGATAAATCCCGTTGGGAGAGCGTCATATCAAAACCGCCGACGCTGCAAAGCAGGTGTGTCCGACCGACCGCCAGGATGCTCGCCGTGACCTTACGGCCGGACTCCGGCGTCAGACGAAGGAAGGAGCGGCGTCGGATTGCCAGCGCCATCCGACGGGAAGCGGTACAGCATTCGCCTTCACGATCAATGCCGTTAATCACATAATCAATCACCGCTCCGGCCATCGAGCGCAGCACATGAGATGGCCGTTTCGTATTCTCATCAAACCAAATTTCCTGTTCGGGAATCAAAACCTTTACACGGTATCCGATCACCACCAGGCAGTTAATTTCCTTCCTTTCCGGCTCTCCGGTTTCCGGATTACGCAACGTAACGGCCGTAGTGTCCATGCCGGCAATCCGGCCTGTCAGGATAGAGCCGGAACGATAGGAGGCATAGATGGCATTCCATTCCTTTCGCTGCTCCTCAGATAAATCCTTATCCAACTCGGTCAGATCCAGTTTTTCAAAATCCATGATGATAGTCCTCTCTTTCTGCTATTTGTAGAATTTGTATGCGCCGTTTTCCTTCCAGGCGAAACAGTGTTCGCAGGGAACCGCCAGTTTTGTCTGCTGCTCCGGAGAATCCAGCACGAACACGACCATCCGGTACTTGTGGCGTATATCTTCCAGCATAGCGCACAGGAGTGGCTCCCGGCCAGGAGCAGCGATACAAACGTCATACCGCCAGAGCTTTTCCTTCCGCTGCCGGAAAAAGGTCAGCGCAAACGGCCCGGCGCCTTTCTGCATCATCTCAATATGTTTCGGCTCCATCAGAAGCATAATGTCGATTGCCAGCAGGATATCCGGGTCGGCGCTTCTGCCGGATTCACATAAAATCCCCTGCTCGTTCTGAAGCAGGCCGCCGCATTCCATTTGATGCACAATGGTATCAAAATTCAATCCGAAATATTTCTGCCGCAGCAGCTTTTCGGCCTGTTCCGACCGGAGAGCGCCGTACTGCCGTGTCAGCTCCAGAAGTTCCTTTTGCGGTTTACTCAGGAGCATCGTCTTCCACCTCCCTCCAATCCGATTCTGCCGGTATATAAAGATCATTGCTGCTCACATAATCCGGTGGAAGATTTAGAATCAAGCCGCTTTCCTTTTCGCAGATGCTGTTGAACAGTGTGGACATCAGGTAAGCGGTGGGATTGACAATATGCTGCTCGTTGCGTTTCATGCTGTCGAGCGCTGCCATCACGCTGTCCGAATCGAGAAGGGAGAGATAGCTGCGCACCTTTGCCTGCGGCAGACGGGCGTTGCCGATCTTCAGCGTGTCCGAGTAATACAGCCGTTCGATGGCGTTGCGGAGCATAGTGCGGATATTCGGCTGAAAAAGCTCCAGTTCACAGCGGTCAAAAATATCTTCCAGAATGGCGGCGTCTTCGTCTGCCTGTCCGTCGTGATCGGTTTCGCGCGCCTGTGCGGGACGGATAGACGGACTATTCTCAGGATAGCTGGTATTGTTATTTATATTTTTAATCTTTCTCGGGTGCCGTTTCGACAGGTCTTGACCTTCTGTTTCAGCAGATCTTGATATGCCATCCCGACAGGTCTTGAACTGCGTTTTTGACAGGTCTTGATATGCCGAATCGGCAGGTCTTGATGTGCTGTTTTGGCAGGTCTGCTTGTTCAGCGGATTTTCGTCCTCCTGCGGCTCGGCGCCGGCCGGAAAATCGTCGTATTGATCTGAGAATTCCTCCGCGTCCGTGTCGTTCAGCTCTGCCTTCAGCACATAGAGAAGATTCGGGTAACCCCGCCCCTGCCGCTTTTCGTACAGCAGACCGTTGTCAATCAGTTCCCGGAAAGCGGCGATGGTTTTTTTATAAGAGATGTTCAGTATATCGGCCGCCTCCTCCCGGGTATAAATCAGATATACTTCGCCATCCTCGTTGATCCAGCCGTTTTTCTGAGAAAGGGTCAGACGGTTTAAGAGCAGCGAGTAAATGAATTTGGCTTCAAGGGACATCGCTTTATATTGCGGATTTGCCAGCAGCGTCATGGGAAACCGCAGAAATTCGTCGTTCACAACGTCGCTGATCCGGTAGGTTCGTTCTATCATTTTCATCCCTCTTTTCAGTTGATCAAATTTCCTCCGGCGGTGTTTCGGTCAGCGTTTTGCAGTCAATCCCGCCGGAAAGATCGATGGGCGGATCCAAATCCAGTTCCTCTTCATCCGGGACATACTCTTCGCTTACCTTGTCCGCTTCTTCCACGAGCGGGAACACCGAAGATTCTGAAAAAGGCGAAGGACTTTGTGCAACGGGTACACAAGGTTCCTTTTCCTGTTCTTTCTGCTGCCACTTCGGTATGTGGTCGATGGCCTTACAGGTTTTCAGCTTTGCAAAATCCGGAAATTCCTCCGGGGTGATTTTCTCCAGCATCAGGGGCTTACTTCCACGAATCAGCAGGATTGCCTTATTCCTTGGCAGGCGGCGCACCTCGTCCGGCATCATCAGCGGCCGGCCGGTGCTGGTCTTGCTGTGGGTATAAGGACGTGTTGTGTTCAGCACGGGAGAGAACAGCGGCGTCATAGGGACATTGGCGTTATTGACCCGCACCGTCACGTCACCGCAGGCATCGGAAATGAATTCGGCTGTCATAGCATCATTACAGCCTAAAAACAGCTGGTAGTCGCAGTCACCGACGATTTCCTGCCACTCATTTTTAGGGTAGCGGTTGGAGAGCTGGGAGATACTTTGCACCACCGCCTGGATATTGATATTCCTCGACCGGGCCACTGAAAAAATTTTCTTGCTCTCCAAAAGGTTGATATTGCAGTATTCGTCCATGAGTACGTTGACGGTGACCGGCAGCCGGCGGCTTGCCTGGCTGCGGGCAAAATCGAACAGTTTGACGAACAGCAGGGAGAAGAACATGGAAGACAGAAATTCCAGCGAGCTGTCCTGATCGGAAATGATACAGAAGTAGGCGCATTTCTGCTTTCCCGGCATTGTCAGATCAATTTCGCTATGCTTGGTAATGGAATCCACCAGCTTATTCTGAAAAACATTGAGCCGATTACCGAGACCGATGATGATGTTGCCCCAGATCTGCTTGTGTGCCTGTCGAAAAATCCCATAAGGCGGCAGGGCGGAGTGGTTTGGAGGAAGCGTTCGGAATCGGGCGTCCAGTTCTTGTACCGAAGTGGTGGAGAGTATTCGATATATCGTCCCCAGGCTTCGTTCTTCCGGAGGAAGCAGCTTGTCCGTTCCGGGATAGGTCATGGTCTGCACATAATGAAGCAGCGCCATCAGCAAATTTTTTTCAGCCTTTGCCCAGAAATCGTCCCGATCGTTTTCCGATGAGGTATTCCGTATGATGATTTCCGCAACGCTTTGCACCAGATTGATGTCCTGCGCCGTGTCCATCACACAGTTCCATCCGTCCGAGGCGAACAGGTCCAGCAGGTTATAGGCGCGGGTATAGTAGCCGTTGGAACGGAGGTATTCGGAAAAGGTTTCATAAAATTCCGCTTTGGGATCAACCAGAATCAGGCTTTCGCTTCTTTTGACCGCCTGTATAATGAACGGCATAACGAACCCCCTGGATTTACCTGTTCCCGGCGCCCCGTATACAATAATATTCTTCGACATACCGGGCAGGTCTTTCATCCCGGCATACTCGCCGCTTTCCAATTTTCCAAACAGCGTTTCCGGCATTGTTTCGATTTTGCCGAGACGCAGGACGGCGGTCATTTCTTTTCGGTTCATCCAACCGGAAGTGCCATGGGTTCCTTCCGGAAGGATCTCGATGCCGCGTTCTTTGTCCCGCACCGTTTTGTGTCCGGAAATCAGGCTGTAGCCTTTCCTGTGGACCAGCAATATAAAATGATGAGGAAGAAGGTAATCATCACCCCCCGCAGCGTGAAAACAGCGCTGATATTTTCAATAGGGTTCCATGAAAACATCGGCTCAGTACTGTCTTCCCAAACCCGTTCGATCCCTACAAGAATACTTCGCACCGTCATTCCGTAGAAATACAGCGCCACGAGTGCAATACCGATCATTTTCAGCAAATGCTTTTTATGCTTTTTCCATATGCTTTCCGCTTTTTCTTCCAAGGGCTTTAATTTTTCTGAAAGGCGTACCATAAAGATATTCTCCTTTCTCGGCTCGGAAAGGCAATAAATTAAGAGG
>DXYE01000092.1 GCA_019415985.1 Clostridiales bacterium | reverse complement strand
CTCTCGCTCCGCTCCGCTGAAGAAATTTACCATGTACGCTGTCTGGCAGCCGAACATTTCGGCTGCCAGACAGCGTACATGGTAAATTTCTTCAGCGGAGCGGAGCGAGAGACGGTGAGCGCTCCTCCCCGGATTTCCGCAGTAATCCCGCATGCACTGGTTCATTGTACGGATGACGGCGTCGGGCTTCGGGTAGCTTGTCGCAGCATGATCGAAATAAATCATATGCGGGTTCCTCCTCAACGGCGTCTCTTATTTTGCGCCGTCAATAATTTGTGAGAATTTGACATGGGCATCCCGCAGTATTTTTTCAACCTCCGCAGCCTCGCCGAACAGTTCCAGGCCATACGCGCACCCTTTTGTTGTCTGTGAGGCGTCGAGCTTTATTATTTTGTTTTTAATCCTGTTGGCGTCCAGAATGTCATGGCCTTTCGTCGCATGCGTAATAGAACTGAGCGCCACAATTATTCTCTTTCCCATATAATGACCATGCCTTTCGCGGCGGCGTTCATCTTGAAACAGTCCGGCGGCAAATCCAAATTGTTTTGTCAGCATTTAGAGGTGGATCAAAGAGTTGTAATCAGACAAACAGCATGGAGTACCGCAGATTTTTTTCGGTGCCGGCATCCGCCTTTCCCGTATCAAAAAACAGACAGCCTTTTATGCCGCCGCATTATCATCATATGTTTCATGTCCGAGTAATGACAAATGAAATGCGGCAGCTTTTTTATACGCTGCCACAATCCCAAACAGCCGACACGGGGATAGCTCTTTTCAATGCGGTCATTTTTGTTACGTGTCCTCTTTTACAAAACCGGTGATTGCTTTTGCGGTCAGTCATCTCCATGCGCACCGAGCGGACGCTCGCCCGATAACCGAAACACAGAGTTCACCCGCTTTTTATACAAGCGCTCATAAAAAAGCAAAAAGGAATGGCCCGCACGGTCCCTATCGCCAACAGTGCTGCGGCCGCGCTTCACCCGGTCAAAGAACCGCCAGCGGCTGCCGTTTACCGCTGGCGGTTATATTTCGGTTATATTTAAAGCGATTTTTTTCAGCCGGATTTATAAGTCTTATGCAGACAAGATACATTTTGTGCATCGCGTACGCCTACACCTTTCGTGCCCAAATCGGCCTTTTTGACCAAAAGAGAGCTTTTGCAAAGAAACCGAAAAATCACTGCCGGTCCTCTTCATTGAATGCATCGCCGCATTCGGGGCAGAACTTCGGAGGATGTTCGGCATCATCGGGTTTCCAACCGCAGCGGGAACACCGATATTTTGCAGTCGGCTTTGGTTTTCCGCATTCCTCGCAGAATTTGCCGTCGTTTACATGACCACAAGCACACTGCCATTCTGTATTCTTTTCCGGACGCGGTTTCCCGCATTCAGAACAAAATTTGCCGCTGTTCCCCGCACCGCAGGCGCATTGCCATGCATCGCTTTCCTTTTCGAAAACGGATTTCGCCTCCTGCTGCGGTTTTCGCATTCTGCCCATTTCATATAGGTTGGCAGGATTTGCGCCGCCGACTTGCTGGGCCATACCCATTCCCATGAAGCCCATCATGGCGCCGTTCTCATTCGCTGCGGCAGTCTTCATCGCCTCTGCCTGCGCACCGACCAGTGTTGCGGCCGCCATATTCGGATCACGCATCACTGCGCTTTTCTGAAGCTGTTTGATCATCTCCTCGTCCTCGGCCGATGCTTTGACCGAGCTGACACCGAAGGATGCTATCGAAATGCCGCGCAGTTCTTTCCATTTCTCCGAAAGTATTTCGTTCAGCGCGTTCGCGAGTTCTGAAGTATGTCCCGGCAGCGCGCTGTATCGAATCCCCATTGCGGAAATCTTGGCAAAGGCCGGCTGCAGCGCTGTCATCAATTCGGAGCGAAGCTGACCGTCCAACTCCTCACGTGTATAATCGTGCTCGACGTTACCGCAGACATTGACATAAAACAGTAGAGGATCGACGATTCTAAAAGAATATTCGCCGTGACAGCGAATGGAAATATCAATGTCCAGACCGATGTTGTTATCAACAACACGAAACGGAACCGGTCCTGGTGTTCCGTATTTATTACCGACGATCTCTTTTGTATTAATATAGTAGATACGCTGATCCTTTCCCGTGTCCCCGCCCATTGTGAAACGCCGGCCGATGGTTTTAAAGGTCTGAACAATGCCCTCGCCAAGCTTTCCGTAAAAAATTGAAGGCTCTGTTGATGTATCATAGAGAAATTCCCCGGCTTCCGCGCAAACCTCTATTACTTTCCCCTGCTCGACAACCAGCATGCACTGCCCTTCGTTGACCGCAATCACCGATCCGTTAGATATGATGTTGTCTTCGCCTTTCGTATTTGAGGTGCGTCTGCTGACCCGTTTGCCCCCTTTTTTGACCAGCGTGTCCGTGTCCATTGCATCGCAATAGAAGAATTCGCGCCATTGATCGGCAAGCGTGCCGCCTACGGCTCCTCCCAGTGCTTTTATCAGACCCATATTCCGCCTCCTGCTCCGAAATGTATTTGTTGCGTTTTTATTGGTACAATAAGTTCATCCTACATGAAACCGGATTTGTTCATTTCATATTTTTATCTGCACCGCAATAAATCTGTGATATAAAATTACATATATAATTGCATTTAAACGTGAACCGACTGCTGCTTTTGCCGCAGTTATCTTTCTGTTTACCGTGTCCATTATATCACCATATCACTGATTTTGTCAACATACACCCCGGCCGCGAAGCCGTTTTGTTTTCGCAGAATCAGCTAAGAGAACAACTCCAGAATCGCGCCCGGATAATAGTGCAGAACGATCGACTGCCATCTCTCCCCCTCCTGTGCCATAAGTTCCGCACCGTACTGGCTCATGCCAATACCGTGTCCAAACCCAAGTACGGAAAAGACGATCTCCTGCGTATCTGCGTCATAGGTCAGTGAAAACTCTGTGGAACGCAGGGAGAATAGCTGTTGGATCTGTGTACCCGTTGCCTCTCCCGAAGCAAATCTTACCTTATCGACTCTGCCGCTGCTGTTATATACCGGAACCGCATTTTTCAAATCCTTGCTGCTCGCGTTCACACCCACAGACCGCAGCTTTTGAAGCGCGCTTTCAACGGAACATCTCACCTCACTTGCCATACCCTTCAAGGCGGTAGTCTCCGGTGTATCTACGGAACTCAGATAAGGCATGTCACATGTCCACAGATTGGACGCCGACTCCGTACATTTCCATGACATCGAATGAAACATGGCGTTGCATACCTGACCGCCATATGTCAGAACCATGCCGGCTGTACTGTCCACAGCTTCTTTCATTTTCTCCAGTGCAGCACCCGCCTGCACTTCCCCCCACAGTTCGCAGGCATCCTCGTAAGACAGATATGCCATACAGTGTCTGTAGTCACCGCAGATATCCGCGCCCTTGTGCCCGTCTCTTCGATATTCCTGGTCCTTGACGTACAGTACATAGCTTCTGGCTGCAACCGCGCAGGCCCGCAAAGCCTCCGGCTCAAAGCTGGAGGGCATTTCTCCAAGTAAGGCTCCGTACAGAAAGGCGGAAAGTTTCATATCCGTACATATCTCCTCACCATTCTCGGACAGCAGCATGACCGTTAACGTTTCATCATCCACCGTACGGCGCTCCGAGGAATCTGAGGGGCCGTCTGCCGACTGATGTGCTTGTACGGACAATGCTTCATCTGCTTTATCCATTGAAGTCTCTGTTTCCGGTGCAGCAGTCTGCTCCCCGTCAAAAGCATCGTTAACCCCTGAAATGGATGCCTGTCCCTTTCTGTCTTCCGGAACGTCCGTACTTTCCACTCTCGTCTCATCTGCACTGCGTTCTGACGGCGTCTCACGTCCAAGCATGGCAAAAATCGACGGGATCAACAACATCGCTGCAAACAATACGGCAAAACAAAATGCGGCTATCCTCATAATTTATAACCTTTCCTTTCTTAGCGAAAACGTAAGTCTTTCGGCAGCTTCGTCTATGACGGACCTTTTCGCACCTTCCGCTCTCTTTCCCTTTTGAATCGATGAAAAAAGAACTGCGTTATATGTTCAACGTAAAATCTACGGCTGATTAAAGAAGGATGTTGCACGAAGCAGAAATGCGTGGTATAATGTGCACGGCATCATATTACCTCACCGTAAAACCGTTGTAAGCCGTGGACCGCAGAATTGTCCGACAGAGCAAGGCTCAGTCATCCAAACTGCCGGGATTTTTTCATGGCATAATGTGTACGGCCGGATTTCACATCATCATATATCTCCGGCGGGCCGTGCACCGCAGTTTTGCACTTGGCAGAACTGCAAAGATTTTTTATAGTAACATTACTTTTTCGTCTGAAGCATGAAACAGGGCTTCTCCTGAATATTCAGATTAACTGAAAGCATGAAGCGCTGCAGTCTCCTCAAACGAAACAGCTTTTAAGCATCTGCCGTAGCGCCTGATCTCCGCCCTGCGATCTTTGGGATATAAAATATGTATAGAATGTTTATGGCCCCTCAGATATATCTCGGGCAGCACCGATTGTTTCATCCTATGATGAGATGCCTGATTTTATTCCTTGAGCTTTCACCGGATCGATCTCCAAATATTATGAAAGGGAATGCCACTGCGGCGCTATGCTGATTATGAAAACCGTGGACCCATCCAATCGCTGTATTCTCAAGATAGAACGGGATAGCCAAGAGCCCTGTGAGGTCAAAGCCGCCATTGGCACCACGCTTTTAGAATGTATTCGCAGCCTGCCGGCAACCTCTATGCCGGATGCTGTATGCAATGGCACAGGACGCTGCGGTAAATGTAAAATATATGCATCGGGAAATTTAAGCCCTTTAACGCAAAGAGAACGGAGTCTTTTAACAGATGAGGAAATAAAAAGCGGCATTCGGCTTGCCTGTCAGACTAAAATACTTGGCCCTGCCTCGCTGAAGTTGCAGGACCGTTATAATTCTATGCAAATCGTCACGCAGGGCGGTAAGACACCAGAAGCGTTAAGAGAAATTCCGGAAAAATATCCGCCTGCATACGGCCTTGTCATCGACATCGGAACAACCACAATTGTGCTCTACCTTTGTGATCTAAAAAACAGGAAAATCAATACAGTCAAGGGGTTTCGCAACCCTCAATGCGCCTTCGGGGCCGATGTGATTTCCCGTATCCACGCGGTATGCCGAAACCCAAGCCTTCTGTCAGCCCAACAAGACTGTCTGTCCCGTGAAATAACCGTACAACTCGATAGGCTCTGCGGACCGCTGGACATATCCGGCAGGGATTTGCAGCATATCGTGTTAACCGGCAATACGGTCATGCTTCATCTGGCTACGGGCCTCGACCCGCGCTCCATGGCTGCATTTCCGTTTATACCCACCAGTACCTTCGGAAATACTTATACAACCGATGTCTTAAGGATACCTCTCCTTTCCAAAACCGCCAACGTCTATATACCGCCGTGCTTCTCCGCCTTTTCCGGCGCGGATATCGCCACCGGGCTTCTGTATGCCGGAATGCCGGATATACTGGACAATCAACAGACTGTGCTGTTTCTCGATATCGGAACAAACTGCGAAATCGTATTGGCGCACAGGGGGCGGCTTTTCCTATGCTCGACCGCGGCAGGACCGGCTTTTGAAGGCGGAGGGCTTTCATGCGGAATGCCCTCACTTGCCGGTGCGGTCGATCACATGGATACAAATGGAACTGCGATGCACTATACGACGATAGAAGGTATGCCGCCGGCAGGCTTCTGTGGTTCCGGCATGATCGATGCCGCGGTTTTCCTCCTGCAGACGGGAATGCTTACAAAGGATGGTCGACTGAAAAGCGCCGGGGAGGCACGCGGTCCCTTTCGCGATATGCTGGAATCCGAGAACGGACAAAATATATTTTCGCCGTTTCATTTGAAAAACTGCAGGATTACAGCAAAAGATATCCGCGAGCTGCAAACTGCAAAGGCGGCGGTTCGCGGTGCCATCGATACCCTGCTGAAAAACTGCGGCGTTGCTGCTAAAGAGCTTGAAACCGTTTATCTGGCGGGCGGATTCGGATCGCGGCTGAACCCTGCAAGCGCAGCTCGCATCGGACTTCTGCCAGCCGAATGTCTTCCAAAGATTCGGACATTGGAAAACGCGGCCGGCGCCGGTGCTGTACAAATATTGCTGCGGCCCGAATGCACACATCTGTTTGAACAGCTTCTGAGTTGTGCCGAAACACTGGAACTGTCGAATACGGAATACTTTTCACACGCATTTATCGACGCCATTGACTTCCCCTCTGAATGAACGCACTCAGCCATACATAAAGTCAACCGTTATGCCGCGTCAAGCTTTCATGTGTGACATACTTTTTATACCTGTATTTTAAAGTAAGGAGCAGAGTTCACCTTTCAACATTTCAGTGGGCATATCTCTCACTGAAAATCACAAGTGTAATCCGCTTCCGAGGCTATGGAATATCATGCCTTTCGTTCTATTCGCAAAACTGGAAAACCTCAAAGTCAAGTAAATGTATTCATGCCCGTATGTAGGGTATCCTTTTTGAAGAGAGCCCAAAATTGAAATTTATTAGGAATATTTTTGCTCAATCTCTTTGACGTGAAGAGTCCTATGCAAAATAAGAGATTTTTATGAAAAGTATGGCAAAAATCCAAAGAAAGGCCTTTACCGTCGTATAAAGGCTCGGTGATCGTTATGATAGATATCAGATATGTACAAGACAAAGATAAAGAATTCTGGTATCGTCTCGACAAGCATTTGCCGGAATCTGAATTTGTGAAGAAGGTTCGAGACAAGAGAGGTTTCATTATTTCATTAAATAACAATTCCATAGGTCTGTTGAGATACAATCTCTTTTGGGATAATACCCCCTTCTGCACTATGCTTTACATAGCCTCAGCACAGCAACGAAAAGGATATGGCAGAATGCTTATGGAATATTGGGAAAAGGACATGAAGGCACAGGGTTATGGAATGTTATTAACCTCTACCCAGGTAAATGAAAACGCACAGCATTTTTATAGAAAATTAGGCTATAAAGACTGCGGGGGCTTCGTTGTAAATATTCCCAAATATGCACAGCCCATGGAAATATTTTTTATGAAGGCGCTATCGTAAGCCAATTCCGGTTTACTGCGTATAAGATATCGAAAATCCTCAAAACAGAAACGTATAAAAACATTCCCCAAATATACGGGAAACGTAGGAAAAATAGGGCATGATAAAAAATACTTGAAACCGGAGGCACAGCATGTGTAAGCCGCGCAGGCAGGATGCCGGTATCTTTCGGTTAACGTTGCATAACGGAAATCAGATGGATAGTACACGCTTTCCCTGTCCACCTCGAGATTTCTTTTCTTAATCCTCAGCTCTATAGAAATTAGGTATAGCAGTTTTTGCGTTCGGCAAAGAATCATTTTCATGATATAATGTGCACGGTATAAAATTCATATCACCATTAAGCTCTTGTGTGCTGGGCACCGCAAATTTGTTCGACTGCGCAAAGCTCAATTTTCCAAGCTGCCGGGATATACGTTATACCAAAAACCATTGCTTTAAAATATTTTGTTATAAATAATAAATTAAGTTCAAATTTATTTTTCCGTCAATACATAATAGATTTCATATAAAAAACGCATTCGAGCCTTATAGACACAGATGCGGAACTCCTTCAACAGTTCCAGAATGGCTATGCAAAAAAGTGCTGCAGAATATTTCCTTCTGCAGCACTCTCAAATGAAACCTTTTCATTTATGAATTTGTGAAAACAATAAGCGAATGTCATAAAAGCTTGACCATATGCAGTTTTATGTCCCTATCGCGCCAATTGATTTAAATTCATGTTCTATATTTAAAATCTGTTAAAATCACAGCATTTTCAAACCCTCGTTTCCTTGTCACCGGAAGAGAAAACAGAGGTGATGCTTCGCGTAATCTCTCTGTGTATCATATCAGCCTATAAACATCTGCGTGTAATAGTTGCCATCTGCAACATAGCCTACGCCGATCTCCGTAAAGGAGGCATTCAGAATATTGGCTCTGTGGCCTTCGGAATTCATCCAGCCATCGACAACAGCCTCAGCCGTAGGATAGCCCATAGCAATGTTTTCACCTGCTGTCCGATAGGAAATGCCGAATTGCTTCATCATATCAAAGGGGGAGCCGTAAGTCGGGCTTGTATGTGAAAAATACCCTTTGTCGTGCATATCCTGTGACTTAATCCGAGCCACATTGCACAGTTCCTCGTTCAGCTTTAACGTCTGCAGGCCGTTTGCCACACGGATTTCATTGACCAAATCAATAATCTCACGCTCCATTGCCAGAACATTGCCAGTTTGCTTGTCGTTTTCGGCAGGCTGTTGATTCTCCTCCTTTTCCGGATAATCCGGGGTTATCTGAGGAACATTCGGTGTTTCGGCGGGAATATTCTGTTCGGTATCGCAGTTTCCGTCTGAGCAGACGCCGTCATTGTTATTCATGATCTCCTGCCATAACTCGGTGATATCACAAGTACCATCCTGTAGACAGGAAGGAACATTTTCCGTTTTTTGTGAAATTATTTTTTGAATGGTATCATTTATACCGTTTGCTGCACAACTCTGATCTGCTGCGCACGTACCTCCCCCACATTCGATCAGCTTGGTCAGATCCGTGTCGACAATTTTCACATTCTGCAAATTTGCGCCGCTGCAGTTTGAATTCTGAACATAGGACTGCACCGCGTTCTGTAGCGGGCATGCTGCGCTCGCCGGAAGTATCATAGCTGTAACTGTCAGCAAACCGACAGCGCAACCCATCATGTGTCGTAGCATTCGTTTCATATGTAGCTCCTTTGCTTTGCGGAAAACAGAAATTTGAAGGATTTCGAGAACTGCATGCCTCCGCAATCAAGCATAATAGCAGTCTCAGGTGACAGAGGGCGGTTTCAATTCCCTTCTTCAGCCTTCGTTCACATTATAACGCCCTGCAACTGCATTTTCAACACCAAATACCTGGCAGCATATCCATGGAAAAATTTTTCTTTTTGCTATTGTTTTATGCTTCAAGACGGTTAAAAATCCTGATATATCAATGTTTTTCAGATATTTATTTTCGATTCTGAGACTATAGCGGTCACCCCTTTCGGGACAACGTCAAAAGATCTCCCTCATGAAATAATCTTTTCTTTTAAAGGTTCTTTCTTCCATTACCGGCATTATCTACACAAAACTCTATTTTGACCCGTACTATGAAACGCGGCCAGCCATGCATGTGCACTGCGTTTCTTTCGATGCTATTGCCTCCATCTCCGCTCATATCCCGATTGCTTCTTTCCCGTTTTAGTTCGTAAAAATTCAAACAAATCAAAGAAAAAAAGCGGCAGCGCGCACCGGCCGGTGCGCGCTGCCGCCTCCATATTGTATAATTGTGCAGTTCATTTTATCGTGTTATGGCCGCATATCATCTTCTCTTCCTCGCAGCCAGTAAATCGGGGAACCGTTGTCGTCATCTAACGGGCCCGCCAATTCTATGTACGATACAGGGACACGCCGCGGATCAAATTTGAAAATCTCCTCTTTCGGGTCGTCCGCAAAACACTGCATACGATCCCGTACTCTCATTTCAGCAAATGCATTTTATGCAAAATATTATAGATCTTTTCGCCCTTTGGCAGCAATAAAATGTCATCCTTATCCACCCCGTGAATCAGGAACAGTACAACCACGTACACAATAGCCGCACAGCCAATGGACATCACTGTCGCCGGCTTTACCGACAAGAACCGATCAAACGCAAACTTATACGCGCCCAAAGCTGTCAGCGCACAAACTACCGCTGCTGAGAGGGGCCTGAAAAATACGCGGCCGACCGAGGGAATCACCTTTACATATTTTACAACAAAGAAGATGTTCATCGCTGTAATGGTAATATAACACAGCAGCGTACTGATAGGCGTGCCGTATATCCCGATCGACGGAATTCCGATCAATATATAACTGGAAACCAATTTCACCGCAGCGCCGGCCAGCATGGCAATAATTGGCTTTCTTTCCAGCTTGCAGGACTGCAGAATGGCGTTGGTAATGGAGAGAATTGAGACGAAAAACACGGCAAGCGCCAGCACCGCCAGCAGCGGTGCGCCCGTTTCCACCAGCTCAGGTTTGAAAAACATCAATAAAATCGGTTCCGACAATACCGACATGCCGAGTGCGCACGGCAGCGCAATGATCGACGTCACCTTCAGGGCAGAGTTGATGATCGTCCTCGTCCGTTCCCTGCTCCCATACGCCAGGGCGGAGGAAATCAGAGGGACGATGGAATAC
>DXYE01000091.1 GCA_019415985.1 Clostridiales bacterium | reverse complement strand
CTTTGCCGCACGTTCTGCGGCCGGCAAGCCGGCATTTTCGCTCAGTGCCCGATCGGCAACTCCGTAAAGCTCGGAGTGAATGCCCTCCAGAACTGCGAAAAACAGCATTTCCTTGGATTCATAGAATTTATAGAACGAGCCTTTCGCAATGCCGACAGCCTTCGTCAGCTGATCCACGGAGGTTTTCTTCATGCCCAGCGTGACGGCGCAATGTCTCGTTTCCTTCAGCAGCGCCTTGCGAAGCTGTTCGGTTTCAAAATCTGTAAAAGCCAAGGTAGCGCCTCCTGAAATATGACCGTTTTGGTTCTTTTGGTCATATTATAACATATTGAGCTCCTTTTTTCAATAGAAATCTGAATTATCACCGCAAAGAATAAAATGAGGATGTTTTTTCCGTCGAGTAATACCAAACCGGCAGAGAAAAACAAAAAGGCGGCAAGGATTTTACTCCCTGCCGCCCGAACCGCATCAGAATATCTGAACAGAAGAACTGTCCGGCTCTTTTTTGTTTTCACTGTACTGTCCCTGCTTCTGTGCAGGTTGATTTGCGTTTTGTTGATACCACGATGTGAGCCAACACTGATAATGCATCCTTGTTATCAGAAACATCTCGCTCAGCGACTCAAAGCTCATCATGACTGCCACATGATTTTCCGGCTTATTACCGAATTTCGGAACGATCAATCCCTTTTCGTTGGTTTCACCCGGACCGCTGTCGGCAACGAACAGAAAATCTGCCTTTTGGGCCGGCACCAGCTGCGCCACGCGGGAAAGGCTTTTTCCGTCCGGTCTTGCCCGGCCGATGGTTCTGAGTTTTTCGGCGGATGTGCCGCCAAGGCACTGATACAACGGCGTATTATCGCCGTTTTTCTTTTTGCTTTGCAGCATATACCGCAGCTCACCGCAATCCAGCTTCCGGCACAGCTCCAGAAACTCATCCACAGCAATATAGATATGGACATTGTTCGTCTGGCGCTGACCGGCCGGCTTCGACTGATCATAAGCAGCAAAGGCCAGATGGATCCTTCCGATAGAGAAGCTGTCATTCAGGCTTTCCACAAAACAGTTTCGGGCATCTTTGCGAATGATCTGAAACTGATTTCGGTCTTCACGCATGGTTCACACCATCCTTCGACGATGGCATCATCCTCATGAGATTAAGGATTTTTTCGGAGTTCTCTTCAAATTGAGGGAGGAAATCCTTACTCGTGTCGTATTCCAGATAGAGCTCCACGAAAGTTGCTGTCCATACGAGTTCCATTGTGTGATCGCTGCATACCTTTTCCGCCTTACGGAAAATCGAGCCGAGTTGGAAAATTTTTTGATGCCACAGCTTAAAGAACTCATCTTCAACAGGGATACCAAATTCACTCAGCCACTCTCTCACGGTGTGCGTTTCGGCATTATCGCCGCAGCCGGGATTGGTAAAAACATACTGTATTTCTCCAATCTTGGCGTTAACTGTTTTTGCGGCTTTCTGATCCACGGTGACGCACCGCCCGATCGGAAACATTGCGCAAACTCCCGGTTTGGCCTTATGCACACTGCACTTACGATCCTTCAAAAGCGGGCACCGTTTAACTGAGCCACGAGGCTTCAGTCGTACAATAGGTATGCAGGAGTCATGTCCGATATAGGTCTCGCAATATCTCTTAAACAGTTCCTCGGGTGAGATCTGCAATTCCTTTGCCATGCGGTATATGTCTCTCGGCGTCAGCAGAATGTCCTCGCGGTTGATGCAGCACCTGCCGCACATGGTGCAATGAAACCGGAAGGGTTCATCCGCCCCGATTTTCATGCTGTCAAAATTGTCTACGATTTCTTTTAGCCTTTTATCCATTGATAATACCTCCAAAAATAGATGGAGGCGCCGCAAAAACGACGCCCCTTTGTTGTGTCATACTGACCTGTTACTCTGTGAGTTCTTTCAGATACTCATGTAATACTTTCAGATTCCGCTCATACTGAGGCAGGAACGGTTTGCTTGTGTCGAAATTCCCGTATTTGGCCCAGTGAAAGCACATAAGCGCTTTCTTCTTGCGTTCATCCGGAATTTGTCTGAGCAACCGCGCCAGCTCCTTCGCAGAGCCAAGATCAGCAGTTAAGAACGCACGGCCCTCTTCATCAAACCGTTTTTTCATCCATGTTTTCACATGAACCTTCGGCCCTTTGAAATGCTGCTTGCGCTCGTAGGATACCAGATACTCATATCCGCCGTTTTCCTTCGGATCCACAACGAGTGGATATATCCGGCAAGCTCTCGGATTGACCGTGTGGATCTGGCATCGATTATCCTGCAGGAAAATGCATGCCTCCTCCGGCCCCTGCGTCTTGAGAAAATACACGAAAAAACCGCACTCATTCAACAGTGCCGGCTCGGTGTACCGTATCCAGAAATCATCCATGCATGCGATATCTTCGCCTTGCGGCTGCAAATGCTTTACAATGCGAAACGCATCCAGCGTTTCGACCGGAACCTGCATATGTACATGCCTGCAGCATTCTCCACAGCCGATGCACCGAAACGGTACCTGCTCCTTCGGACTCAGTCTAACGAGATTTTGATACAGCTCATCCATCAAACTTCCTCCAGCAGCATTTTTCTCCGGCAAATTTGATTTGCCGGAAGCCTATGCTGTCGCAGAACCAATACCCGATGCCTTCCATCCAAACGATATCCGAAACGCTCATAGAGCGGCCTCTGTATCTGTTCGGATGTTCCAGGTTGAAAATGCGAAAAACATCTTCCGCTGTCTGCGCAGGTAAATCACCGTCAAAGACGAGCTCGTAGCTGCCTGCGTTGATTCCGCCGTGTAATACGGTAAATTCGAAACCCATGAACATCAGATTTTTGTCATCCTTTTCAGGGGCGATCTGATACAGTTTTATTTTCATTCCCAACAGCCTCCTTTTTCTCGTAATACCGTCTCATTCCCTCCATTGCATGGCGAAGGTCTGAGTCAAAGCGGTACCAGTCTGCAATCAGCAGGTTTATGGACGCAGCGTCACAAAGGCATGCATCCTCTAAGCAGAACAGTTCGTAATCAACGCTGTCTACTTCATTGAACGGCAGACTCAACACGCCTTCTTTTACAAGCAGTAGAAAAGTGCCGAGATGCAGCTCGTCCGTGGTTGGGTAATACCAGCACAGCTCATTTTGATATTTCTCCATGTACTCCCCGCAAATGTCCATCAGCGCCCTATGTGAAGCGCCGTTTTCACGGAGATGTTCAAGTACCTCCTGACGGCTTTTCAGCTCGTCAAGTGAGAAACGCTGGCTGCCGATTTTGATAAAATCATCGGTTTCAGGAGTATCCTTCACTCCGAGTATCCAGAAACTGTCCTCGGCAAGATGCAGGCATTCCCAGTCATACCCGAGATTCCTGCGAAGTAGGAGTTGGCTCACAGTCATACTGAGTGAACTGACGCTGTCGGCATGATCCTCCTCCGGTGGAAGCGACAAATCGCGCTGACTATCCGTTGCATCAAGAGCTTCAAGGATACGGTGCAGGTCGGATAAGGGAAGCCTCTCCAAAGGGAAGCTGATATCCCAGTAGGTATCGTCATCGGATTTTGCCATACAGAAAACATCTTTGCCAATGATTTTTCGGAGTTCTGTCCGGACCATTTCCGCAACCTCCGCCCAGGTTAGTTTTATTACTTTTGAACTCATGGTTCATTATTCCTTTCTGCCATATATGGCGCGTAATATTTGGTTTCATCCTCGTCTGAGGCATAGGTGCTGATGCAGATCTGCGCACCTTCATCCCGTTCGGAATTGTATTCTGCAAAGCAGAGCAGCTCGGAAGCTTTTCCGCCATCGTGATCCCAATAGATATTGATGGCAGGAAAGTGGTCATCCTCATAGACAACGGCCCGAAGGTAGCTTCCGTCCGGAAGGGCAATTGCAATTGTCGGCTCCAAAGGTCTATCGTCATCAAACTCGTTTGTATCTGTCAATGAAAAACGATGTTTTCCGAGCAATGGCTTTCTGAACCGCCTTTTGGCTTTGTCCAATTCGGATTGCAGCGCTGAAAAGATGTATTCCACCTGTGCATCCGTGTACGCATATACGCCCGTTTCGGAGCAATTTCCGAGCAAACGGATCATCTTAATGATTTTATTCACCCGTGCTTCTGCCACTCGGCGGAAACGGTCTATCTTGGATTCTTTCATATGGCGTCGCCTCCGTTCTGTATATGCTCAATCTGAAATGCAATTTTTGCGAAGAACTTAGCATTGTCATCAAGATACCGCTGCGCTGCCTTTTCCGTTCTGAATTTCCGAACAGAGGCTGCTGTCGGCGGAATCTTTCGAGCAAACCATATGCGGCGGCTGCTGCGTTTGACAAAGAAGCCTTGGTCGGCTCGCAGCACATAATACTCAGACAACTCGTTGTGATTCAACGAGTCGTTTTTGCGCCGTGTCGGCGGATGCATCACGGTTCGGTTGTCCCAAAAGGATACCGAGATTGGTTTCCCATCCAGTTCACATAGCTTGTCGAGCAATTGCTTTGTTGTGTAAACAACATGCTTTTTCCAGACTGGCTCTGCATATTCAACTACAACAACGGTATTGCCGCACGCCCTGTATTCCTCCATGGTGTGAGCCGTTTTCATCCCATTCATGATCCAGCGGCCAAATTCGCCTACATCAAAGGAACGGTTTCGGCTTTTCCTTATTCCGTCACGGTTATCGCTGTTCGCCGCTTCGTATATCGCTGCAATTTGTCTGATTTCCTCTTCGGTGAAAAGCTGACGGCCGTGAAAAGTATAATTCAAAACAGACCAGTGTTTTTCCGGGACCTCCCGACCGCAGGCGTCAAAATCGAAGCAATTGGACGAACCGTGATTGACAACCGGTATGAAGCGATCACCTACACGGATATAAGCTCTGTCATAGTAGATTTCACTGCTCATGCCGATACCTCCTGTTTCACATGCAGGTGGTAGTTGGTATTGACAGTTTCAAAGCAAATTTCCTGTGCAGAGATCTTCTCGGTTCGCAGGACAGTGCTCGTCATACGCATTCCGTCTGCTTCGCGGATAAATGCAGCTTCTCCGACCTCGATCGGATAAATCAGACTGCCGGTAAGCTCAAGGTTCTTTTTATGTGGATTCATCCCTATGTCCTCCTTATAAAAATCTGATTTCAATTGCGGTAATCTCTCCGCCCTGCTTATAGGCATACACACCATAGCAGCCGTCACCATACCCGGACGAGCTATAAAAGCCATCCTTGGTCAGCCAGACATCGCCATGCCGGACTCGATCACAGAAAGCGGCCCACTCGCCGTCGGTATAATCCGGTTTGTTATGAAAGAAGCCTGCCAGTCCGGCATCTACACCGATACTGCCGATCTCTTTCATATCCTTCTGACACGGAATTACGCCGTCAAGATATATCCCGATGATCCCGATCACATCGTAGCAATACGGTTCACCGTTATCGAATGTGCCCTTGTCCTTGTGGTGCCATGCTATGCAGGTATACACACCTTTTCTGATTTTCACATCCGTCATGCGGCACCACACATCCCGGTTATAACACGGGTCTGTAATATCGACGCTTCCGTGAAAATCCATCGTTCCAATTTTCTTTCGTCTCATTTCTGAGCTCCTTTCTAAAAAAATATGGCGGAGCAGGAAAGACCCACTCCGCCACATTTTGCTGAGATCATTCAGCGAGCATATTTTCAAATTCCTGTTCTGTCAGAGTCTTCACACCGAGCTGCTGCGCCTTTGCAAGCTTACTGCCGGCCTTTTCTCCCACGATCAGGTAGTCCGTGTTTTTGCTGACGGACGAACCGGGCTTTGCGCCCAGCTCCAGAAGTCGCATCTGAATGCCGTCACGGGTGTAATTCTCCAGCTTTCCCGTTGCAACAACGGTTTTGCCATAGAAGGGATTGGTTGTATTTGTGGACATATTTGTTGTCTCCTTTTCAAAAATAATTTTGTCGAGCAGCGGACGCCAAAGCTTCGCTTCTTCCTCATCCGCATACCATTTGTAAATGTTGTTGTGCATCGTTTCTCCGAAGTTCGGAAGCTGCGTAAAATCGAAGCCGCCTTGGATTGCGGATTCAAAGGCTTCCCATGAGCTGCCGAAATAACGATCCAGATCACGACCGGCATGTCTGCCGACCATCGGGATGCCAAGACCGGCAATAAACTTCGCCAGCGTACAATGTCGGCTCTTTTCGATGGATTCCTGAAGACGCTCATAGGATTTCACGCCGAGGCCATCAGTCTGGATGATATCCTCCCGGTGCTGTTCCAGTTTGTACAGATCTCCGAAGTTTTTGATCCAGCCATGACCGATAAACTTCTCCAACGTTGTGGCGGAGAGACCCTCGATATTCATGCGGGTCTTTTCGCAGAAATGGTCGAACTTCTGAACCAGCTTGGCTGCACAAGATGGATTCTCGCAAAACAACTGCTTGCTTCCTCCCGGCAGGGTATGGAATGTGAGCCTTGAACCGCAGCAGGGGCAGGTATGCGGATAATCCAATTCTCCGCTTTTGGTCCTGTTCTCTGCAATCTGCGGAATGATTTTGTTTGCCTTATAGACCATAAGCTTGTCGCCGATACCCAAAGCCAGATTCTTATAGATGGTGAAGTTATGCACATAGGCGCGGCTCACCATCGTCCCGTCAATCCCCACAGGCTTAAAAGTCGCTGTCAGACTGACCATTCCAGTTCTGGTCACGGCAACATCCAATCCGGTACACTCCGTTTCATAGAGTTCGTCCTCCCATTTGAGTGCCATCAGCCGATTTTCATGATGTCCGGTGGCGCCAAGACTCCGGCCATAGACAAGGTTGTCGTATTCCACAATCACGCCGTCCACGGGGTAGCCATACTCAGCGGGCTTGAAATCTGCGATCAGCTTACGAAGCTCATCTGCATCATGGGCATCCGTATACACATACGGAACTACATCAAACCCATTTTCCGCAAGGAATTGAAGCTGGGCAGTTTTGCTCTGTTCTTCGATGGAATCGCTGATCAGGTCAAAAGCAAAGAACTCCAGATACCGCTTTCCAGACTCACGGGCATCCAGCATTCTTACGCTGCCGGCCGCCAGATTTCTGGGGTGGGAATATGGCTCGCTCAGACTGAGATTGATCTTTTCAAAGTGCGCCCAGGAAATGACGCCTTCACCTCGCACCTCAAATTTGTCTGCGCAGGGAATGCACATTGGCACATTCATAAAAGTGCGGACGGTATGCGTCACATCCTCGCCGATAATGCCCTCGCGTCCTCGGGTGATTGCCTGCTTGAACTCTCCGCCTTCGTAGCGGAGGACAAGTGTCAGGCCATCCAGTTTCCACGAAAGCACCACAGGCCTGCCGTTTGCAAACCGAAGCATCTCATCAACGGACTTTGTTTTATCTGCTGAGAGCATCGGCTTGGTATGGCGCACCGGCGTCAGTTCTTTCAGGATCTCTCCGGGAACAGTCTGAGTGGGTGACCCGGAAAGGATCAAACCGGTTGTTGTTTCCAGTTCCTTCAGTTCATCGACCAGCAGATCATATTCACGGTCCGTCATTGTGGGATTATCGTCCCGGTAATACGCAACATCTGCCGCCTTGATGCGATCGATCAGTTCACGCATATGCTGCATTAGATTTTGATTCGTACTCATGTACAGTCTTTCCTCCTTGAATTTTGTTTTGTAGGGATCAGTGTTGTCCATTCATTGCAAGTCCTGCAAAAGAAATTTTGTCCACAGATCTTTTGGTATTGCGGCACAGTAAATTGCTGCGTAGTTCCGCAGCAGGCCGTCTTAGCCCATATCAGCTCCGCCGAATCCAAAACATTGGGTCGGTATTTTCGGTTAAACGGGATATAATCTGCCCAAAGCGGATCATCAAAAAGTCTTGCAGCATGGCATTCCAGTGCATAATCTGTGATTTCACTTTTCCCGTGAAGCCAGGGTGTGTGTTCTGCACACCACTCATAGAGTTGCTTTTGAAGTTCCTGTTCACTTCGGTAGGCGATGAGCTCTGTTATCATCTCTCGCCATTCTGAAATCTCCAAATCGCCAAGCGCTGTCATGCAACCGTTTCGGTACTGATATTTTTTGCCTTGCCCCGTGTCGGAAATGAGAATGGAACGGCCTGTAAAATATCGGACTTTCAGGTCCGAAAAGCTCAGATTTGCTATAGCCTTTTTCATACGGCTATATCTCCATCTTCACTCTGCGCCTTTGAAAAGGGCACCAATGCACACGGTGTATACCACCTGTCCCACTCTTCCATCGTCAGGGTGTTTCCGTGAATGACCATGGCAGGGATTCCATACAGACTCAGTTGGATATAGGCCATCCAAACGCAGCGAATGTCAATATCCTGCGCCACAAAGAATGTATTGTGACGATAGTCAAATTCCTTACGCTGCATTGCCCAAATGGCGCCGATAACCATCGTTCCCGAGCCACAGGTTGGCTCGTTAATGGTAATCGGACCATCATTGGCTGAAAGCTCGTCCGATGGAAGCGTTATTTGTGCCATAAGCCGGCAGACATCGTCCGGCGTGAAGTATTGCCCGTTCCACTCGTTATTCAGATTCAGCTCGTGATAGATTCCCCCAAGAATGTCGCAGGGATCATCTCGATACTCACGGACAGTCAGGAATAGCAATGCCAACATCCGCGCATAGGACGATAAAAGTTCCGGCGTCATGGTCGACGCCATCTCCTGATATCGCCGTTCTCGCTTTTCGGCATTTTCCGGGTCGGTCTGGGCGGCAAGGCTGTTTGCGGTAATCTCCAGGAATGTGGTAAACACCGTGTTCAGCCCTTGCGACTGTGCCAGGGATCGTATCTCGGAAACCAGTTCTTTTCTATGTTCACTTTTCATCAACATGACCGTCCTCCTGAATACAGATTTTAGGCGGAGAAAACTCCAGACTTCTCCCGTTATCGACGAATTCCATTTCCGAAATGGTGATTTGGGTTTCCGGAATGGTATCGGAATATAACCCGATATCTGTAATAACCATATCGCACAGCTCGTCGAGTCTTCCGTTTGCAGGTTCTTCACCGAAATATACGCCTTTGTATTTGGCACCAAAGCCATCAGGATTGCGGTATATTTCGCTTTCATCCCAGTTTAGGGAAGCACTTTCGCCTGATGCCAGTCTGACCTCGATATAATCGATAAACAGATCCGGTATGGTGGTTGTCGCCTCAAGGTAAAGAGTCAAGCTCATCACCTCCAGCCCCGTTTAGCTCCTGCTGCTCCCATTCGGTCTCTGCAATAAATTCGCGCACTTCATACAGGGTTAAGGCAATATAGACGCACAGCATCAACATGCCGGAAAGCGCCTCAAAAAGAAGCCCGAGTTCGATTGCCATAATGATGGTTGCTGCCCCAAGCGGGATAATGATTACTGCCATAGCAAGCATGGCAACAAAAATAATTCGAGAAAGTATTCTCAAGTCAAATCACTCCTTTATTGGATTTTGTATATAGTTACGGCAAGCCATAAGGCTCCCCGAGAAAAAAGGTTGGGGGAACCTTACGGCTCCGGTCTATATAAAAAAGCACCCAAAGAATGAATTTACACATTCTCTGAGTGCTTTGTTGCCAAACGGCCAGGATGAAATTGTAAACACAGAGGGAGGGCCCTCTGTGTCTGCCTGGTTCTGTGCTTCCCGTTAGAAAGCATAAAAATAGTGCCTGAAAGATGCTCTCTCAGACACTGTGTAACCTGAAAACTATAACTGCAAAAATGCAATCAACGAAACTTACAATGAGATTATAGCAGAAAACGAGGTGGATTTCAAGTAGTTTTCTGGATTTCAATCTTGCACCACAATGAATTTGAAAAAAATTCGTGAAGTCGGTTGATTTTTTCGAGAAATCCGGCTATAATAATATTGGATATTAAATCAGCCGAAAGGAGAAGCTTTATGGAATATATTAAACGACATGCAGAAGCAACGGTGAATACGCTTTCCAAAATGTTCGGTGCGATCCTTGTTGCCGGCCCGCGGCAGGTCGGAAAAACCACCATGCTTCAGCGCATTACGGAAGGGATGAACTATACAGCTCTCGACGATCCGATCATCCGTGCGACAGCACAGGAGCAAAGCGGCACCTTTTTCAAAGACAATCCGCCTCCGGTATTTGTTGATGAAATCCAGAAGGCACCGGAATTGTTTTCTCAGATCAAGATGTTTATAGACCGGGAACATAAAAAAGGTCAGTTTTTCATGTGCGGCTCTCAGCAGTTTCAAATGATGAAGGGCGTTAGTGAATCACTGTCCGGCAGAATCGGGCTGGTAACTCTGCTCGGTTTCTCCTTGCGTGAGAGGTATGGCGTTTCCAATGACACACCGTTTCTGCCGACGGATGAGTATTTTGATGAGCGCAAAAAGCAGCTTGCCAACATTCCATACGAGGATGTATGGAAGATAAT
>DXYE01000090.1 GCA_019415985.1 Clostridiales bacterium | reverse complement strand
ATACAACATTTTGCACAAAATAAAAGTGTGTTATAAATATGGGTATCGTAAAACAAACCTGTATTCGGTATAATAACACAAATTTATTCCAATGTCAAGCTGATTTTTCAATTGATTCCAACTTAATTTCATTGTTTTTATCTATAATATTCAATATTTGTACATTTGTGTATTATTATGTCGATATTATGAATTTTATGATATTGTCGAATCCATAATGATTCATCGACTTCCAACAATATTCGAAAAGATTCAACAAAGCCCTTGTATTTTCACCAACGAATTGTTATAATTATTCGTAAAACCAGACTTATTAAAAAATTTTTATGACGAACATAAGGTTATTCCTGCTGATTTCGGCAAATGTGAACTTTATTTCGCGAATCGGCGCGATTCTCCTGAATGAATTTCGTTTTTCAGTCGGACTGTCTGTCAGAATATTCGTAAAAAAAATGCTTTTGCCTTATTTTTTATTTTGTCCGGTCACTTTTTGCGGCAGATCCGTGTTTCTTTTGACGTAACAGAAAGGTTCTTTTATGACGAACAGCAATAAAAACTCGTTGAATTCTGCAAAATCCGATAGCCGCCCGTACACAGGTATTCAGCATAACCCGAGAAAAAACAGTCTTTTAAAACATCTTTCACCCGCTGATATTCTGGTTTTTTGTTTCTGGAGCTTGACCGCCGTTTGCTTATTCGTCTTTCAAGGATCTGTTTTCAGCGAAAACGCGGATACGGTAGTCATTCGGACGGATGAGGCCACGTATTATTATCCTCTTTTTTCGAACGAAAAAATTGAATTGGAATCTATGGGATATTCCATTACGGTTCTCATCGATGAAGGCTGTGTTTCTGTCAGCGATGCTTCCTGTCCGGATCATCTCTGTATATCCACCGGTAAAATCCGCCGTACCGGCGAAACGATCGTTTGCCTTCCGGCCGGCGTTTCTGTCAGTCTTACCAATCCATCGAAAGGAACTGCGCTGCCGGCCGACGGCATCGCAGGATGAATTTGCATGTCTTTTTCTGTGAAGCGTCTTACAGCAGACGCCATGCTGCTTTGCGCCGCCCTGCTGTTCTCCTATTTAGAGTCTCTAATACCGCTCTCACTCTGGATACCGGTTCCGGGCTTTAAGCTCGGCTTGCCGAATTTAGTAATTATGTTCGCCGCGCTTTACTTTTCCTTTGCGGATGCCATGATCATTTCTCTATGCAGAATCTTTTTGACCGCACTTCTCTTTGGAAATACCTCAAGTTTGTTCTTTTCCCTGATCGGCGGCATACTTTCGCTCGTAGCGCTGGAGTTACTTTTGAAACTGAAAGATTGTCCTCTCACCTGTATCGGGCTATCCGTCTCCTGTGCCGCATTCCATAATATAGGACAGCTTCTCGCCGCCTCTGTTCTTTTTTCCACCGGAACCGCGCTGATGTACGCCCCGTGGCTGATTTTACTTGCACTTGTGTCCGGAACAATAAACGGTATTCTCCTCAGGCTCCTGCTTGTTCGCCTGTCTGCCGCTTCGTCTTCATGCGAAAATACGTAGACAAAAGGTAAACTGTATAAAATTTCTTTCCCAATAGCCCGCGTTTGCTTAGAAAGATATGGAGTGGAGATTCTTATGAAATGGAATAAATATGTATCGGTCATTTTGTTCGGAGCCTTGATTGCTGTTTCATTGTTCCTTGCTTTTTCCTGCTCCAACACAGCCTCATATGCACAGCATATCCTGTTTGCTATGGATACCGTTATCGAAATTGATTTGCCAGTCGGCTCAGAAAGCTCTCTTTTTCAGCAATGTGAAGAATTGATAAGAAGCAGCGAAGCCCTTTTTTCGAAAACCACAGCAGACAGCGACGTCTCACACTTTAACTGTGAGGAAAGCCGCGCCCTGATATCCGAGGAAACAGGCAGTTTGATCGCCGAAGCGCTGCGTTTTTCACGGGAAACGGGAGGAGCCTTTGACATCACCGTTGAACCTTTGTCCGCACTGTGGGATGTTACCGGAGCAGCGCCTCGAGTGCCAGACGAATCGGAAATCACCGACGCGCTCCAGTCAGTGGGATATGAAAAACTAAGTCTGATTCTGTTGGAAGATGAAGCCGAGCTCGTAAAAAGCAATCCCAGCACACGCATCGATCTTGGCGCTATTGCGAAAGGATATACCTGCAGTCAGCTTGTTCAATATCTTATGGAGGAGGGTGTTCCTTATGGGAAGCTGTCTTTCGGCGGTAATCTCGGACTGTTCGGTGAAAAACCAGACGGAACGCCCTGGCGCGTCGGGATCAAAAATCCTTTAGCACCCGATACCATAGCCGCCTATATTTCCGTACCTGCAAGATTTGTCTCTGTTTCCGGTGATTACGAAAGATATTTTGAAGCAGACGGCAAACGCTATCATCATATTATCGACCCACATGACGGTTATCCCGCCGACAACGGAATCTGCAGCGCTGTTGTCGTTGCAGAGGATGGGGCCCTTGCCGACGCGCTCTCTACAGCACTGTTTGTCATGGGCAAGGATGAAGCTATTACTTTCAGCCAGACAAGCCCCCTTTCCTTTGAGGCCGTGCTCTTCTGTAAGGACGGAACTGTCTGGGCAAGCAGCGGTCTTCGCCCCTCGCTCGAACTGAACGGCAGCGATTTTTCGTTGACCGAATAATCCCGGCGGCCGCGGGACATACTAACTCTGATTTCCCGTGTTCAACCCCCAATCACGGTGTATAAGGAGTTACAGGTATGAATCAAAATGAATTTCGCCGATGTGCCGTTGTCGGTATCGGTGCTGTAGGCGCATCAATTTCCTATGCTCTTATGCGCAGTGCGCTCTTTTCTGAAATTGTACTGATCGATACCAAAGAAGAAAAAGCTCAGGGTGAAGCCATGGACCTCAGTCACGGCTCTGTATTTACCCCGCCGCAGCGTATTTTCAGCGGTAAATTTTCTGATCTTGCGGGTAGTTCCGTTGTTATCATTGCCGCAGGTGCAAATCAGGACCCAGGCGAAAGCCGGATGGATCTTTTCGAACGCAACGCAAAGATACTCGACAGTATTTTAGAGGAGGTTCAAGTGTTTGCCCCTGAAGCTCTGCTCCTCATCGTTACAAATCCTGTAGATCTCCTGACGTATAGGGCTGTGAAAAAGCTCGGCTATGATATTACCGGAACCCCCGGGAAGTCCATCCGGGTCATAGGCTCGGGAACGGTTCTCGACACGGCCCGGCTTAAATTTGCGCTCGGCCAATATTTCCAGTTGGATTTCCGCAACATTCATGCGTTTGTAATTGGAGAGCACGGAGACAGTGAAGTCGCCGTTTGGAGCAGCGCCAACATTTCCGGCATTGATCTCGACGCCTTCGACCATATGCGACGTCCCTGCCGTTGCGGCCACTCGCGCGAAGCACTGCGCCGTATTTTTGACGATGTCAAAAACAGCGCCTATCAAATTATTCAAAAAAAGGGGGCAACATCATACGGAATTGCAAGCTCCGTTCTGCGTATTCTGGAAGCGGTTGTGCGCGATGAAAAATCAGTTCTGACCGTCTCCGTCTATGCTCAGGGAGAATACGGTATTGTAGACGCAGCAATCGGCCTCCCTGCAGTAATAGGCAAGGACGGCGTCGAGCAGATTCTTGAAATCCCGCTCGACGCCGACGAACGCACCGCGCTTATGCAGTCCGTGAACACACTGTACCCCGGAAGACCTATTTTTCTATGATCTTCAGATTTGCAGGCTGGATCCCCGCCACCTCATACACGATTTCCTGAATTTGTGAAATTTCATTGGGCAGCAGTGTGTCGCTCTTTACAACAACATTTGCATTTTCACCGCTGATGACAGCTACGCATTCCTCAAAGCCCTTTCCCTTAACCAGCGATTCAATCGTTGCCTCGTTTTCTATATCCGCTGCGATGCTCGCGATATCTGCCAATGCCTTATCCTTGACCTCTGCCTGTGTTGCCGCCCCCTCTACGACGGTCTGGAGAACCTCCATGGCTTCGTCACGCGCTCTCTGCCGATTGATTTGAGCGACGGAAAAATAGTCGTCGGCGTTTTCACCCACATCTTCTATCGAATCATCTTCAGGAGCGTTTCCGCCGACGTCTGCTGCAGGTCCGCTCGGATTTTCTCCGTCAAGGGAGCCCTGATATAAATACCAATTTAAGTATATCGCAAAGCCGATTACCAGAACAGAAGCGGCGACAATGATATGTTTGCGGTTTCTTTTCACAAAATCCACCGCGGTAATCAGCCATTTCTTTCCGCCTGATGCTGGGATGCTTTCCTCTACCCCAGCCTCTTCCAGCAGAGCTTCCTCCGTGACGACTTCCGCCTCTTCCTCCTGCATATTTTTTCTCTCTTCGAGCAGAGCCTCAACCTCATCAGAATTCATTCTGTCCTGAAAAAAATTCTTACCAAGCAATTGCATGTTTATAACCATTCCTTTCTCTAAATTCTTTCAATATGAAGCGGCTTTTAGGACCCGACCGTATTTTTTTGTTCACAACGCCTCCTTTGTTATCCTTTGTTTTGCCTAAATCTTCGCAAACGCTTTTGGGATCTTTTGCTTGTGGGCGGCCATCTGCCGTCCGGTGCTGTATTATTTCCAAACGTTCGGGTTCCGCACGCCCCACCTCCGCTCCTGTTCATTTTACCTGTTAAGAAAGCCGTCAGCGCCCGCCGACGAAAATTTTATTGCTTGTCAGGCCCAGAGAAGCCGCGAGCAGGTCAATGATTTGTTTCTGTATTTCAGCATTGTCCCCGCCGCTACAGACCACCGCAACGCCCCGTATTTTCGGATATACCTCCTTGACGAGAATCGGAATTTTATTACCTTCCGAATCGGTCAGGACATAATCCCGGCTGTTCGACTGCGACTTCTGCGTCTCTGACGACGCGTTATCCGAGGATGTCGTCTTCTGTGCGTAGATATACTCACTGCCGCTGTCGAGCGTTACAAATACTTCGGCGTTCTGAACACCTTCGAGAGCCTCGACAATCTGTTTAATTCTATGCTCGCTCTCCTCAATATATGCATTCAGGTCTAATGTTTTTATCTCTTCCTTTTCCTCTTTTTCCGAATTTTCACCCGACGTGCTGAGACCGCTTATCACAAGCAGCAATATACCGCACAGCAGTCCACACAGAATCCACGGCCAGCCGCAGATTTTTTTTATTGCCTCCAGCATTCTATCACCACTTTTCTCATATATTCCTTCTCATATATACACAGGAAAACGTCGCAAATATAGATGAAGCATTTTAACGCTTAAGGTATAAAACCATATACATCCAGGCTTATATGATCCCCGTTTGATTGCTTATATAGTTCATTAGCTATATGAAGCCGTGTGCACCACGCATTCACAGTACAGCGTATCCTCCAGATACTGTCTGATTTTGTCCCGGCTGATGTTATGCCTGGCGTCATACAGACTGACCTCCAGACGCACGATTTCCACAGCCTGCATGTCCTCGGTATCGAGAACCAAAAATACGCCGGCATCGCTCTCAGGGATGCCGAATTTGGTCTGCAACACGATCTGTATATTCTTTTCGGCTCTCTTTTTTGCCTCTTCGAGTACTTTTTCCGGAAGCATGCTGTCCGCAGTCTGCTCAAAATCTCCGACGTCGGTCTGCCAGGTTCCGAAATCCAGATCCGAGAGCGTTTGGCCTATAAAAGGTGCCAGCATGGCAAAGACTGCAGCGACAGAGACCGCAAAACGTACGTATTTATTGATTTCGCTTTTATCTGTCGGCGTCAGAGCCGTTATTACTCCGCCTATGACGGAAATCACCATGAGTGAATATATATATTGCTTCAAAGCTTCCATATCTGATCGCTCCCCTGCCTTTTTCTGCCTTTGTTTTATTACCTCACATTCCGCGCTGCATCTTTTCCGTCAAAGAGCAGAAACAGTCTATTCTATGACATGCCCGACTGTATGCCGATAAACATGACGAGTGTAAAAATAAACAGAAGGGATACCGAAACCATAACGGCAATAAGAAAACCGCAAAGCTCCCCCGCCTCTTTCATCAGCGTCTCTTCTCTTTTCAAATCGAGCATCTGCGCGATAACAGAGCACAATCGGAAGTATAATTGCTGTACGGCGACAGCTATCAGCGGCGGCAGAAGGATCAGCAGCAAGATCGCAATCGAGACAGCGCCAGCCGCACCACGAATGGATTTCATTCCGCCTGCCACAACCTGCGCCGCCTCGCTGACCGCTCCGCCGACGATCGGAATCATATTGCCAAGTGCAAATTTGATGGTACGCATGGAAACAGAATCTGCGCTCTGTGCAATAACGGTCTGATAGGCGAACACAGCAGCCAGGACAGCCATAAGTCCTCCCAATAGAAAAGTAAAGGTCTTTCGGAGAACAGCAGAAATACCACCGAGATTTACGGAATTCGTCATAGACGATACCAACGCAAGGCCAAAACAAACCTGAACGGCAGGTGTCAGAAGAAAATGGCAAAGGTTTTCGAGGACGACAAGGAAAAACATAAGCGCGGTCTGTATCATTGCGCCTGTAACGGGAAAACCGGACGCTGTACAAAGTCCGACAACAACAGCCGCACACGTCGTCATGGTGACATGCAGCGTATCCAGTAGGGACAACGTAGTCTGCAGCGCCGTCTGAAGTATGCCGAAAACAGCCAGCCCGCATACGAGCGAAGAGACAAGAGACATAGCTTCTTCAAGCGCATCGTTTTTCATGGATTTTTGAAGCATACGAAACAATGAGGCAAGCAGCAGAATACCCAGCAATAAGCCGAGGGAACGCAAGGCTTCAAGAAAGGCATCTCCCGCCGTCCCAAATAAATAACTGAGCCAATGCTCAGATGCGGAAAACGATGCCATATCCGCCAACGCGTCAATGGAGGGAAATTGCGCTCTGGCTTCCTCCGGGATTTGACTTTCCAAATCGAGAATCCCGGAATCTCTGTACATTTCCTCTGCCCAGTTCTCCTCGGTTTCAGCGGATACCGGCAAAATCATACCCATTAAGAAACAAAGAACCAGAAGGAGAATCCCTGCGGTCTTTCTTTTTTTGTTCATGTCTTTTTCCCTGCCAAATCCGGTACCCATGCCAAACTCATATCTCGGCGGATCCCGCGATTCGATTTCTTCATAATCACTTCCGTTTGCTTAGCTTAACGGCAGTTATTTTATTGATTCCAATTATTGATTTATACGTATTTCAGCCATAAAAGATTCTTTGCTTATCGAAAGCTTTGCTCGGACGGCCCTATCAGGAGATCCCCATAAGACCTGCCGAAAAAGACAGAAGTTGCCGGACCAGCGGATAAGCAATGACGAGAATAGCAATCTTCCCTGCCATCTCAACCTTGCGTGCCAGCGCCTGTTCGCCAAGGTCCGATACAATATCGGAGGTCACCTGTACGGTCCAGCCAACCGCCAGTGCTTTGAGCATCGTCGTGAGATATATCCCTCCACCGTAGGTGTCCGGCAGAGAAAGGACATCCTGTATGACCGGCGCCATTTCGTGCAATACCAGGCCGGTCAGCAGTACACCGCCGCAGACTGTGATGACTTTTCCATATTCACCGTTGTTCTGCCTGACCAGCAGCGCGCTGACCGCTATGAGAAGCGCCATCCCGCAAAGCTTCCATATGTCCAAAGCCATGTTTCCTTTCTCTGTTGTGATATTTGAAGAATATAGCCTCAGATATTTTTCCGCCGTATTATACTCCGAAAATATTTCTTATGGTCGTAAACAGTACGCCGATTTCATTGACCAGCATCAACAGTACAATAATAATTCCGGCAATCGAAACGAGCGTCGCCTGTTCCTCTCTCCCGGAACGGGAAAGAATTTGACAAGCTACTGTTACTAACAGCCCCGTTCCTGCTACCTTCATAATAACGCCGATATCCATACAGTATGACCATCCTCTCGCACAGCCGTAGCTCCTTCATGTACGCTTCGGCAGACCCGATCCTGCTGAACCAAACAGCATGACATCTGCCATATCGCACAGATAAAACGCCCTCTGAAAAGAAATATGCTTGTTCATCCAATCGTATGCGTTTTTCTGACTTTCATTATCAGGCCGCCGCCATCGGTTTTTCTCCCGACAGTGATTATGAAATCCTCGCCGGCAGGCAGCCCGCCTGCAGACAAACGGTTCAAAGCAGCAGAATGACCAGCATCAATCCCCCCATGAGTGTCAGCGTGCGGTACAGCTTCATCCTTCCCGGCATTTCTTTTTTCTCTTTTTCCAGTATTTCTGTAAATACGGATATATAATAATCGCAGCATCGAATTTCGCTTTCTCCGTCATGGCTGCCGAACTGCTTGTCATACGCGGTCAGTTGTTCCTTTTCTCCTGCGGTCAGCATCAATTTCTGACCGCAGCGTTCTATTGCCATGCTCAGAGGCTGCGCCTCGCCCGCACTGGCATGAAGATTGGATACAAATACACGCATTTCCGGTCGTGTATCTGAAAAGGATATCAAAATTTTGCTTTTAGTCCTTCTGAAACACGATATCTGTTCACGAATGTGACGCAGCAGCCCTAAAATGCCTTCGAGCTGTTCTACACGTCTATGCTCATTTTTTGCGCACAAAATTCCGAACAAGGCGGAACTCCCTACGATCATGACAGCTCCAAACAGCCTTAGCAAGGCACAGCATCTCCTTCCGTCGCATTCAAGTATATCTGATTGGTTCGCTGATTTCTTGACAGGCCGATATAACAGTCAAAGACTTTGTGCTCTGCCAGTTTCCGAAATAACGGTCGGCGCATCAGCCCTTCAATATCGTAAGCATGCGCTGTCGCAATGAGCGGAACGCCTGTGTTCTGCGTGTGCAGGACAGCCTCCGCTTCCTCCTCCGAACCAATTTCATCGCAGAAAATTACCTGGGGAGACAGGGAAAGGGTAGCCAACCGTATGCCCTCCCCCTTTGGATACCCTGTAAGAAAATCCACATGGCATTTCCGGAATTCCCCCTCGATGTAGAGTTCTTCACGGCTGTCAACCACCACACCGCGTACGGCTCGGTCAGAATCCAATGTCAAAGTGCGGATCATGTCGCGCAGCATGGTCGTTTTTCCCATACCAGGAGGCGAAAACAGCAATGCGCTTTTCAATTTACCGCATGTGAAAAACAGTCGCCTACCTTCATCCCCTTCGCTGGCAGCCGCTTCGGCATCCAGCACTTCTCCGCCCCGCAGCATCCCCATTAATCCCCTTGAAATCTCATGGACACACCTCGGGATGCGGATACACAGACAACAAACCTCTCGAAGACTCCTGATCGAGCCGCAGCGGTACAGTGCATGACCTCCCACGCCCACTCGCAAACCATTGGCCAAGGCAAAAGAGCCCTTTAGAATCTCCTCGTCATAGCTGTGCACCGAGTGTGCGCAGAGCGACGACAAAATTTCGGTTATTTCTTCGCCGTCTACAGTCACATATCGATGCAGGGAATCCTTGACGGCAAAATTTTTCCCGCGCGATACAACCGTCAAGATGGCATTCTTTCTGATATGAAGCTCTGTCAGTCCTTCCGAAACCGCAGCGTTCCGAGAAAAGTATTCATAAAGATGTTCGAATAACCTCGTAGGAAAAAATCTAAGTATCTCCTCGCATATTCCGACAACCGGCTGTTCAATTCGGATCATCTTCTGCCTCCCGTTTTTTCTATGATTGTTTCAATCAAATTTCCTTGTGCTCACACCCCATATATATGAACTTGTCCTCTGCCATATGACATACGTATTGAAAATATCAAAAGCAGCGGTACATCTTTGCTGGATCATTGTATACAAAAATTCCATTCTTAGAATTTTATTCAATATACAGACGGTTTATACAGCTATTCGGCGCTTTTCCCTTTAGGCTCTATATCGTCCTCTGCCTATCAGATATCCAACTTCTATTTCTTTTTTTCACTTTTTCTATTGACAAAAAAAGAAAAAAATGCTATAATGTTTAGTGTGAGTTATCTGGGTGTGGCGCAGTTGGTAGCGCGCTACCTTGGGGTGGTAGAGGCCGCACGTTCAAGTCGTGTCACTCAGACCAGAAAGAGAATGCTGTATGCGTAAGTATGCGGCATTCTGTTTTTCTGTCCGGAGGGATTCGAACCCTGAGATGGTGAGCAATGTCTGAAAAACGTGCCGGGAGCACGTTTTTAGCTGCGAAGTCCGCCGTGGCTATACCACCAGAACGGATGGCACGAGGCGCAACCGATGTGACATCATCCCTCCGAGTGGACCAAGTGGAAAGCTACATTTGAGCCTTATAGTCGAGGCTTAAATGTAGCTTTTCCATTTACCTTGTATCGGCGCTAGCGCACTATTGCAGAAAGTAAATACAGAAGACATAAGCGTGGAATTATTTGGGGTAAATACGGTAAACGCACCGGTTTCAGCGCAAAAGGGAGTGTTGCCAGACGCTGCTGGGGGCGGTTAGAGCAAGTTAATAAGTAAAGAT
>DXYE01000009.1:12144-45568 GCA_019415985.1 Clostridiales bacterium | reverse complement strand
ACATAGGGCGGTGCCCGGTCAGCGTGACGCTGACCGGGCACCGCTGTTTGTCGTTTCCCGATTGCCCCTGATTTTTGCCCGGCGCCGGGCAAAGGGACTGTTTGAGCGGAGCGTTTCATGATGAAAGGAAAGCCCATTTTAAAAGGCGAAAGGCTGCACAAATTAAGCAACGCGGGTTCCCCGACGCGCCGTATACATAACCGCGTCTTCCGCGAAGCTGCGGACCGATTTCCGTCGGACGGCAGGGCTTAAGAGAGACTTGCATTTTTTATGTCGGCAAAGTATAATAAGCAAGGCGCAACCATTGTACAAAATACCCATAAAATTACGGTTGTTTTTAGGAAGCAAAATTGCTGTCCCAGCGATATCGAAGCCTTTAAAACCTGTTTTTAAAAACAATCGCCATAAAGCCGCAGAGTTTCATAAAGCTATGCTGCTATGTACTGCAGTTTTTATCTGATTGATCAAGGCTCAGTCATCCAGACAGGTTCATTTGACCGAATCTGTTCAGTCAATGCAAAACTGCCGAGATTCCCGGCCTATCCATAAGCACGGAGCCGGAGCGCGCCTGCGTATGCCTGTTGGATTCCAATCGGAATCCGATGTGGCAAAAATGCTGTTTCAGTATTCTGCGGGGCTTCGGCGGAACAAATTTTTCTACAAACAGAGGTATATGGAACCTATGAATTTTTTTAGAAATCCTGAAATCAAACTGCAGCTTCTCCTATTTTTAGTTATATCCGCCCTCTTCACTGTGGTCGGCTTCCTTATAGGACCGGCTGCTGGATGCACCGTACTGACCGCGGCCTGCACATACGGTCTGCTGCACTTTATCTCCACCTACAGACGCTACCGCCGTCTAGCGGAGATGGCACGCCAGATCGACGTCATCCTTCACGGAGGCAGTGAGCTTCAGCTTTCCGATTATATAGAGGGGGAGCTATCTGTGCTGCAAAGCGAGATTTCCAAGCTCATGGTACGTCTCCGGGAACAGACGGTAGCGCTGGAGCGCGATAAGGGTTTTCTTGCAGACGCGCTTGCGGATATTTCCCACCAGATTCGTACGCCGCTTACGTCCATGCATCTGATCCTTTCACTGATGAGGCAGCCGGATTTAAATGAGGAGCGCAGAATCGTACATCAAAAGGAGCTCTCACGACTTCTCGCCCGAATTGATTGGCTGATCACCGCGCTGCTCAAGATGTCCCGTCTTGATGCGGGTACGGTACGCTTCACCCGCGACGAAATCCGCGTTTCAGCTCTGATTGAACAGGCGGTCGCACCTCTTCTGATCCCTATGGAGATCAAGAGGCAGAGCCTTGACATAAGCGGGCAGGGAGACGAAACTTTCCGCGGAGATCTCGCATGGACCGCCGAGGCGCTCGGAAATGTTCCGAAGAACTGTATGGAACATACGCCAGAGGGCGGGACGATTCACCTTACCGTACTCCAGAACGCCATTTACACACAGCTCACGGTCAGGGATGAGGGGGAGGGCATCTGCGAGGAGGATCTTCCCCATTTGTTCGACCGTTTCTACAAAGGGCGGAATGCGGGCAGGGACAGCTTTGGCATCGGTCTGGCTCTCGCGCGCATGATTCTGATGGCGCAGAACGGTACGATAAAGGCTGAGCGTCCGCGCGGCGCAGGCGGCGCCGTTTTTGTCCTGCGTTTTTACCGAACCGAGACGCTGTAAAGGTGCCGCATCTTTCAGTGATCTCAGAGGACCCCGTATGCCGGGCGTACCGTGAAAGCCTCCGCCCTTTGCCTGCCGGCGTAAGCGCCGAAACCGGTTTTCCGTGATCGTCTGATCGGAAAGTGACGTTTTTGTAATGTGTAAGTCACCGAGCTGTCATTCTCCTGTGTTATTCTATAAGCGCTGCAGAAAATACGGTCGCCGGATAGGGCCGCTCTGAAACCGTTGAAATCGGGGAAGGCCCTCCCGGAATTTCCCCCCTTCCGTACAGCAGCCGTCCGCTTTCCCCGTGTATACTTTGAACCGAGGAAGCAGGAGGGATATGATCCGGCAAGGGAAAGGAGATGGCTCTTTCTGTTCAATAAATTTTTAGAACCAAAAGAAGCTTTCGTTTTACTCAGAAAGGAATGGTCATCATCATGGAACTCATTCAGGTACAGAATCTGACGAAAATCTATGGAGCCGGAGACAACATGATCAAGGCGCTGGATAACGTCTCGTTTTCCGTTCAAAAGGGAGAATGTGTGGCAATAATCGGTCCATCCGGTTCGGGAAAATCCACGCTGCTCCACATCCTCGGCGGCGTGGACCGTCCTACCTCGGGAAAGGTCTTTGTGGACGGCTGTGATGTTTACGCGCAGAGCGACGAACAGCTCGCCGTATTCCGCCGCAGACAGGTCGGACTGATCTATCAATTTTACAATCTGATTCCCGTGCTCAATGTCAGTGAAAACATTACGCTGCCCGTCCTCATGGACGGCAGAACGGTCAATGAAGAACGCTTTCAGGAGCTGATCGGGACGCTCGGGCTGCGCGGCCGGGAAAAGCATCTTCCAAATCAGCTTTCCGGCGGACAGCAACAGAGGGTTTCCATCGGCCGCGCCCTGATCAATGCGCCTGCTATTGTGTTAGCAGATGAACCGACAGGCAATCTGGATTCCAAAAACAGCCATGAAATCGTGGAGCTGCTGAAGCTCTCTAACCGCAAATACGGTCAGACGCTGATCATCATCACGCATGATGAATCGATACTCTCACTGTTTATGAGCATCGTGCTCTTTGTTTCGGCAAACGCCTTCTGTACCTACCTGACGGACAGCGTCTCAGGCGTATTCGATGAGGCGGAGTATGATATCGTCTATCATTTGTCAGAGGGCATACGCGAAACGATGAACCCGGAGGATATTTATGCAGCGGTATCCGGAACAGAAGGCGTCAAGCGCTCGTCGCTGCTTTCGTATACCCGGGTAAGCGCGGTTTTTGACAGTAAAGTGCTTTCTGAGCAATATCTGGCTTCAGGAGATGGCAGCGGATATGTGCCGATATATCTCTATTCCGTGGACGACGGTTCGTACGCCGCCTATCTGTCGGAGCATGGCTATGACCCGTCGGTGTACATGAATCCGGACAAACCGGTCGGCATCGCGAGTTCTGCGCTTACGGTCTTCAACACGGACAAAGGAAAATTTGAGTCCTTTGATGCCTTTGCAGAAAAACCGGAAGCCTTTTCCGTCTATTATTACGATTGGGATTTGTATGAGGAGCTGACGCCTGAGGAGCGGGAAACCTATGACGACATGCCTATAGGTCAGCGTCCGTATGAAAGGGAGCTGACCCTGACGGTCGGCGCTTATGCGGACGATCTGGCGTTCGGGTGTAATTCTAATTCAAGCGCCGAGGATTCGGTTGTGATCATGTATCCCGAAAGCGTGATCCGCTCTGTGGTGGACAGCGAAATGCCACGGAGCTGGTCCATCTATTTCGAAGCGGAGAACCATAAGGAAGTCTTTGAAAAGCTCTCCCTGACGCTGGAAGAAAACGCGCTGGCCGCCGATACGCTGTTCGACGTTGCAGCGTCCGATGAAAATTACCGAAACCTGGTGATGATCCTAAACGTCTTTTCCTACGGATTCATTATACTGATCTCCCTGATTGCGGCTGTCAATGTGTTTCATACGATTTCAACAAACATCGGTCTGCGCCGAAGAGAATTCGCCATGCTCCGGTCCGTTGGCATGACAAGCAGAGGGCTTAACCGTATGATGAACTATGAATGCCTGTTGTACGGATGTAAATCCCTGCTTTTGGGTCTGCCGGTTTCCCTATTCATAACATGGCTGATCTTTCAAAGCGTAAATCAGGGTTATCAAACCGCATTTTACGTTCCCTTTCCATCGATTGCGATTGCCGTCACCGCCGTTTTTACCGTCGTCTTTACGAGCATGCTGTATTCTATGAATAAAATAAAAAAAGATAATGTCATCGATGCACTGAAAAATGAAAATCTGTAACGGATAAGCGGTCGAATGAAATGACAACTGACCTCGCCATTCGATGGCAGATATCTGAATCCACACGGCGACTGAGGAAAAGTCTGCGGGTCCTATGACCGGGTCCGCAGGCTTTTTTACGATTGAGGCTTCTCTTGCAGCACACCGTCTTTCTCTGTTGCTAAAGCGGTTCTACAATAAATAGAGTCGTTTCATATTTAATACTAAATATTGGAAAATATCTTGACAAATACTATATTTTATGGTATAATGTCCATGCAGCACAGGAAAGGGGCGATAAAAATAAAAGTTTATTCTAAAAATATAAAACCAACAAATGCCGAAAACATTTTAAGACGTGCTGAAAAGTATTTTCGTTATTGTGATACCGTCAATCAGAAAGCACAATGCGGGAGCTGTAAATACTACAGTTCCGAAAACCGATGCGCGGAATGCCGGGTACGCTACAAAAAGCCGTATACCTTCGCCGGCTTATGCTGTCATCTGGGACTGACCAAAAACGAATTTTTGGAAATGGCGAAGGATCCCGCGCTGGCACATGAGCTCGATATGATTCTTCTGAGAATTCAGGCTTATATGGAGGAGAACACATTCGTCGGAAATCTGTCGGCAAGCGCGGCCTCCACTCTGATGAAGGAACAGTCCGAAATGGAGAATGTGCTGAACAAAAGCGACGCACCTTTGCAAATCGTCATGGCGGACGAGCTTGCTTCCTTTTCCGACTGAGGGATTTGAAGCATGCGGAACAAAGCCTGTTTTTTTTCCCTCAAAGGCGAGCCCTCAGAAAAGCAGAAGCGTTTTTTCATGGCCAAAGGAAAATTTGTCGCCTACGGCGGCGCCCGTGGCGGCGGAAAATCCTGGGCGCTTCGGCGTAAGCTTCTGCTCATGTGTCTGCGTTTCCCGGGGCTGTCCGCTCTGCTGATCAGGCGTTCCTTTCCCGAACTCAGAGAAAATCATATCAGACCTCTGCTTGCGGAGCTTACAGGCGCCGATTTTGTCACTTATAAGGAAAGCGAAAAAAGCTTTCTATTTGCAAACGGCTCGCGCCTCCGGCTCGGCTACTGCGACACTGAAACAGATGTCCTTCAGTATCAGGGTCAGGAATGCGATGTGATCGCCATCGACGAGGCCACGCAGATGACGGAATATCAGTTTCAAACGCTCTGTGCCTGTCTGCGCGGCGCAAACGACTTCCCCAAACGCATGTATCTTACCTGCAACCCGGGAGGCGTTGGACACGGCTGGGTCAAGCGCCTGTTTATCGACCGCGATTTTCGAACGGGCGAAAGCCCCGCCGACTATGTTTTTATTCCTGCCCGCGTCTTTGACAATCAGGCTCTGCTGCAAAAGAATCCCGATTATATCCATCAACTCGAGTCGCTTCCATACGAGCTGAGACAAGCCTGGCTGTATGGCAAATGGGATGTTTTCGCCGGGCAGTTTTTTCCGGAATTTCGCGAGGAGGTACATATCGCGGAGCCTTTTCCCATACCCGATCGCTTTTTGAGGTTCTGCGCCATAGATTACGGTCTCGACATGCTTGCCGCGCTCTTCATCGCCTGCGGCCCGGACGGGCGGGCCTATGTATACGATGAGATCTGCGATTCCGGCCTTATCGTCAGCGAGGCGGCAAAAAAAATCCGGGAAAGGCTCACACCGGGCGCAGTCTGCATCGCACCCGCCGATCTCTGGAGCCGGCAGAAGGATACCGGAAAAAGTATGGCTCAGCTCTTTGCAGACAACGGTGTATTTTTGACAAAGCTCACCTCCTCTCGCATTGATGGCTGGATGTGTCTCAAGGAATGGTTAAAAGCGGAGAAAAACACGTCGCCGCGTCTGAAAATATTCAGAAGCTGTTCCGTGCTGATACGCTGTCTGCCTCAGTTAATGCACGATAAAGACCGGCCGGGAGACGTCTCCGTCACCCCGCACGATATCACGCACGCGCCGGATGCGCTCCGTTATTTTGCGGTCTATGCCTCGATGCTGCCTGCCGCAGCAAAAGTGGAAACCCCGGTAAAGCTGACCGAAAGGATCAGAAGGCGGAGCGGCTCCGGTCTGGCAGGAGGTCGCTGACGCTTTACGGAGGCACACCGCTGTTTACCGGCATTTCATTGCATCAGCTTTCCGCATTCGGTTTCTGAGACGGATAAAGGCCGAATTTTACCGCGCGGTGCTTATCCTTGCCTCATCAAATATATAAAGCATGCTTTGACCGCATTCTTTTGCCGCACACCTGTCCGACAGCGCGTTTACACGAATAGAGATGATGAAAGGATGACAGTGTGAGAGCATAAAGTTTAAAATTTATATATATTATACGCTGCCTGCCGGCAGCAACGACGCGGAAATCACAGAAGCAAAAGAACAAGTCCCGCCAAGCTGTGAGCCGCTGTCCCCAGAGCATTGATTTTACCGTTTTTAGCACCGTATGCTTTTCTCAACGCTCTTTTCGGGAGATGGATCACCAAAGGAATTGTTCAACAGGAAAGAAAGGATCAGTTTACTTATGTTGTTTCAAAAGAAAACAGGTCAAGAGGACGCCTGCTGCGGCTGCCGGCAGGACAGAGAGAAAATGATCTCTGAACAGCTCAAAACAGCCCGCCATGCACGCTCCGGAATGGACCGTTACTGGAACAAGATGCGTGCGTATTATGACGGCGCGCACGCATCGCTGCGGGAGACGGCCATGTTCTTAGATGAGCTGCACCTGCCCTGGCAGCCGGCGGTGTCGACCGATGGATTCATACAGGTGGAAAGTCAGATCGAACGGGATCTGCCGGATTTTTCCTTCAGCGGCAGAGACGTCATTTGGGACGAGGACAGGGAGAAAGCGCGCCAGCGCGAACATGTTGTCCGTTATATATTGGATAAAAACGACATGGAATTTAAAAATATCCGCAACGAGCGGCGTTTGAATCTCTATGGTACGGCAGTCTGGAAGGTCGCCTACTCCGACGGCGGCGGGGCGGGTGACGACAGCGGGGACATTGTAATCGAAAATCCCTCTCCAGCGCAGATTTACCCGGATCCGACCTCAGCCGATGTGGATGGCTGTGAATATATCGCCTGTATTTACAGACTGAACCGGCAGCGCGCGCTGCGCCTCTTCGACAAGGATCTCAAAGCGGCGGGTATTTCCGCGCAGGCGCTCTTTCAGCGGGACCGCGCACCGCTCCGTACCGATTCCGACTCCCTAAGCCGTCTGGTTTTCGACGCGGGCTACGAGCTTTATGATGAAAACACCGACACGGTCGAAGTTGTGGAATGGTGGTTCCGTCAGCCGCAGGACGGTTCCTTTACAGTCTCCTATACCGGAGACGACGGCGAGACAGCGGAATCCGTCATTCCGTACCGCTCCGGAGATATCGCACTTTCCGTTCTCATCGGCGGACGCGAAGTGCGCTACCTGCCAAAATTTTGGTGCCGCACGGACTGCACGATGTTTCCGTTTGTCATTTATAACAAAACGCCGCGGGAGGATTCTGTCTTCGGCAGAAGCGAACTGGAACCGATCATCCCGCTCATCGACGCCACGGACCGTCAGCTTGCCTTTGCACAGCTAAACGCCGCATTTTCCGCCTCGGATATTATTTTGGCTGAGGAAAACGCATTTGCAGATACCGACATACCGGACTGTTCTCCGGGCGCTGTCTGGAGACTGCGGCCGGGTATGATCGACTCTGTGCGTCGGCTCGGCAATCTCGCCTCGGAAAGCGTGGCACACTACAACATTGCGGACCGTTACCGCGCGCTCATCCGTGAGACGACGGGTACCTATGATTTTTTACAGAACGACGATCTTTCGCAGACGAAAACGGCAACAGGGCTCGCACTGCTCAATGAAAAGGCCGAGGGACGGATGCTCACCAAAAATGCCGACAAATATACGGCCTTTGCAAGACTTCTCCGTCTGGCAGATTTTATGGCGCTCGAAAATTTCTCCTACTCTAAGATTGTCAAAATCGGCGCAGCGCCGGACACAAGCAAAGTATACGGCTTCGGAGAAATTGCGGAGGGGGGCTATGTGCCGCAGCTTGATGTCCGCATCATTACCGGCGGAAATGCAAAGAATCTGCGTTCCTACACGCTCTCTGTCATCACAGATCTCCTCTCAGCGGATATCAACGAGACGAATTATCTTTTTGTAAAGGCTATTGTTGAGCTTTCCGATCTGCCGATGCGGAAAGAAATTTGCGATATGTTGGACGCCAAATTTGCGCCAAAAGCAAACTGAGCGCCTTTCATCCTTGACAGGCCGGCGTAATAAGATGTACGCTGTCCTGGTCCGACGGCTTTAGACAGGCCGGCTGTCCCGGAACTTTCCCGGGGTCCCTGAGGACGCGCTTCATGCGGGGTATTTCCTCGATACGGGTGCACAAGCCAAAGCATCCGTTCAAAATCGGCGAGGAGCGGATCCATATCCATCCGTTGGATATGTCAAGTGCGCGCAGCCGTGGACGGCAAAGAGGGGATGACGCGCCGCTTTTATACCGCACGCAGCGGAAAATCCGCGGTTATGTAAGCCCAATCTCTTTTAAATTTAAAGGTGCGCCTTTGACAAAATCCGGCTCAGGCAGTAGAAGACATTTATTGCGCTTGTATAAGTGTCGCTTTGAGAAATCCCCTGATCTGAGACGACGGAGGCTTTTTTTCTCTCCCATGTCGGAAAGGAGAGAAAACGTACGAGAATACCGTTGAAAATGGTTACGCCCCACAGCGGCGAAGCGGGGCTTAATGGGATGAAATATTTTTAGTCTTGTCTTTTACCCTATTACATCACGTAAACAATGACAGGACGGCATCAAACAACGCAGCCGTTTTAGTGCTGCCAAATTCGTTCCACCTCCGCTACAGCGAAAATTATAGAAAGGGCCTTTGCAGGGCAAAGGCTTGAGGGATCGATATGATGAAAGAAACCACTGCATTCGCGGCTGAGACCGCAGAATTACAGGAAACAAAAAGGGCTCTGACTGCTCAGAAGGAGCCGGTGCCCGAAACCTTTACACAGGAGGATATTAACCGTGTGGTAAGCGACCGCCTCGAGCGGGAAAGAAGAAATTTTAAAGACTACGATCAGCTTCGTGCGCTCCTTTCCGGTCTGCGGCAAAAAGGCGTGTTAGCCTCGGATTCCATAAGCGGTCAGATTGAAGAGCTTACCGCCCTTACGGAGCACGGAAACGGGGAGAGCTGTGCGCACAATACCGAAATTGAGCCGGCGGCCGAATTTCGTCCGAGGGTTCAACCGTATGAACCTAAAACGGAGCCGCCGGAGACAAAACCCGTTGCAGCGAATGACTCAAAGGCAGAACCCGTTATGAACACGGAGACCGCGACTGACGCGGACCTCGCGGCGCTGGTTCAGAACCCGATGTTCCCTAAATTTGCCAAAGGCAAAAACAGCCCGTTTTCAGAGCTGGTTGAGGATTTCCGCGATCTGCTCCGCATGAGCGGCAGAAGCGGATCAAACGCGGGCGTGAGCGCCGTCACTGCTTCGGATCCTGCTGAACAGGCGCTCAGGAAGCTGCGCTCCATGCCTGTATGCCGGACAACAGGCTCGGCCGCAGAACCCCCGCTCAGTGAACGGCAAAAGGAAATTGCCAGAAGCGGCGGCATGACATATCAGGAATACTATGCGCTAATTCGTGAAATCCCGGACAAAAAAGGCCGACGTACTGCCTCTGAGCAACAGCTTCCCTGAAAATCGCTTTTTCCCTGCCTGTCCTTTTTGCAGGCATCGCGTGCCGCATACGGTCTCGCAAAAAAGCATGCTGCGGAAGCTATGCCGTTTACCGCCTCCGGGCACACGGCTCCCCGGAGATTCTCGGAATAACATTGCCGTGGCATTAAAATTGCAAAACCGCTATCTTACAGAAAGGATTTTTAAGCAATGAACGATATTTATACATGGGCCCAGGATCTTTATCCCCTGGTCAAAAACCGTTTCGACCTGCGCTACAACTCCAGACTGAACATCATTAGAGAAATCGTCGGAATTGTAAGGCAGGAGGAAATCGATTACAAAATGGAGGGCCTCGGCGGCTACGGTGAGCTGCCTGTTTATACCAACAGCACGCTGACGCACGCAGATCAAAAACGCGGCTTTACCACAACTATCACCCCTGTGGAACGCGCCCTATCCGTCGCCGTCTCCTACAAAAACGCAAAAACCGATCTTTCCAGGGAGGCCGCAAGAACAGGCGTCCGACTTGCCGACTCTGCCTATATGACCGTGCTCAACGAATTCTACCGTGTCTTTGCAAACGCAAAAACGACAAACGGCGCGGATGGGGTACCATGGGCTTCTGCCGCACATCCGGTCAGTTCAGACGAGGACGCTGAAACCTTTTCCAATCTCCTCAAGCTTGAACTGAGCGTCAGCGCCATCACACAGGCTCAGACGCATGCAAGCCAGTTTGTCACCCCGGACGGCCTGGCGTTTGCAGCAAATTACGACCTGCTTTTGGTCAGTCCCGAGCTTGAGGGCAAGGCGCGTGAAATCTGCGGACCGGATGCGCGCATCATGCCCCAGCTGAACCCTGAAACCGGCATCGGTGCCAATCCCGTATACGGCTTAAGATATCTTGTCATCGGTGGCGGCGGCACTGGGCTCACCGGCGACCAGTGGGCAATTGCCGATTCCATGCTTCTGCCCGAGGTGCTGAAGCTCGTTTATATCAGCGAACCTACGGTGCTGATCTCTCCCCAGGACAACCCGCTGATCACGGATTACATCGGCTACGTCGATTTCGCTTTCGGTTTCGGAGACGCGAGGCCGATCGTCTTCTCCGAACCTGAAAAAAGCACTCAGCTTACCTGATTTGTAATTCCGGTCGCCTTTCCGCGCAAAGGGACGGACCTCCGTGGAATCAAGCCCGCCCTTCTTTAAAACGGCGTAAAATCAGTTTCATAAGAAGCGGAAAGCGCGGCCATTCAAATTGCTGCATCACAAATGAATTCACGCAGCGAAAGGAGAGGGCTGCAAAATGGTTCATTTTGCAGCCCTCTCCATATCTTTATTCCGCAGCTTTCGACGACGCAACGGCCGCCCTTTCATGAGGAAACAAAAACCAGGTGTCTATACAAGCCAAGTTCTCCATGTATAGTGCGGCGGTCAGCGTGCAAGCGGCCTCATCCCCGCGAGTTTCCCCGGAGCCGCGTCGGGTACAGGACGCGGTATAAGATCGAAAAATGGTGCAAGGGGCGGCAGCGGCAACAGACCGACTTGTTAAAGATATATCCTTCCGGGGAGAAAGGTAGATAATTTGCTTATGACATACACCCTGGGTGAATTGAAAGGTAGAATTCTCACAGCGTTAGGCCTTGATACACGAAACGGTCTTGCGCTGCCGGCTTCACACGGCGTCCGGGCGGATCTGAACGGCAGAATGCTTCAGGAGATCGATATGATGTGCCGGAAAATTTCCGCCGCTTCCCGTGCGCTATCCGACACGGCTGTCTTTGATTTTTCGTCTGCTGAGCCTATGGCAGGGCGGCGTCTCCTTCCACTGCCGGATGATTTCATTGCTGTTCTGCACTGTACGGATGCAGGCGGCACGGCTTATTCTGCATACAGTATTGCCGGCGCGTCCCTGAGCGTTCCCTCCGATTTCGGCGGCACACTAACCCTGACCTACGTCTGCGCACATCCGGAGATTTCGGCGGATACTGCCGATACGGCTTCCATGTCCTTCGACCGTTCCCTCTGTGATGCGGTGATCTGCGGTGTGGCCGCCAACCTCAGCCTCTCGGCGGAAGCCTATGACTTCAACAGGTTCATCCGGCTTCAGACGGAATACGATGAGCGGATGACGGAGATCTATAAGCGCGCATGCCGGCACGCTCCGGCGCGCAGAACACTGTATGACGCCGCGCGGTGCAGGGACATCCCCCTGAAAGGCAGGTGGTCCTGAATGAGCAGCTCCTCTGCAAAGCAGATTCTGGCATATGCCTCAGGCAAAGGTTATGATGAAAAGAAAGAGGTCCGGTGCACCTATACCTTCCCCTCCCTCGACGGCGGCCTTCGTCTCGACGCGCCGGCAAATGCGATCCCAGACAGTCAGTCCCCGCTGTCCATCAACTGCCTCGCATATGGGGGCGGTATTCGGACGCGTCCGCCGGAGCGGCGTTTCTGCAGTCTTGCCGCAAGAGAACTTCCTCTCATCAATCTGACGCCGATGGGAGATGGAGCGCCCGTCGGTTTTTTTGAAGCGCACGGCTCCGCAACGGTTCAGAAGCTCGCGGCGGGTACGACCGTAACGCTGTATTCCGCCGGAGACAGGGTTTCCTTTGAAATACCGCAGCTTTACCGTGGACGGAGGTATCTTCTTGTCATGGCCTTTCAAAACACGGTTACCGCCGCGGTTTCCCTTCGAATGTTCGGATACCCCGGAAAGCTGATCCAATCCTCCTCTGAGCAAACCGCCTACACACAGCTTTCCAACGGCAGCTACAGATATCTTCTGAGCCTGCCTTTTACAGCCAACGATACAGGACGCTGCATTGCCAGTCTGGAATACGCGGCAGGTCTGACAACAGCCTTTTATCCGGATTACATCAAAGTCTATGACCTTGAACCCGTGTATCTGAAGACGCAGACTCTGCCGTCTGATCTGATCAAAACGGTTTTTACAGGCGAACGCGCGGCGCTTCAGCTCTCCGGCGTCAGCGTGCCCGACGCCTTTTACGGTAACACGCTCCGAGCCTTCGGTCATACCCTTTTCCAGGCCGGCGATTCCCTCTTTGCCTATGACGGACAGGACGGTCTTACCGCGCTCGCTCTGGGCTGTCTCGCACAGAAAAAAAACCTTATGTTTATGGAGGACGGGCGGGTTTACCTGCACGACGGAACGCACTACCTCGTTGTGGACAGCGACCTATCCTGCGATCTCGTCAAGCCCTACATCCCCAAATATGTTACGGATGCCTCGGTTTTGTCGGAGACGTGGACGCAGAACGAAGATCTGAATCTCCTGTGCGATTATTTCGACTACTGCTTTTCCTTTGCCAGCGCCCAGGTTTTTAAAACCGCCGAGGGCATTGACGCGGATGTAAACGATGTGGAAATTTTTTCAAGCGGGGAATATACCTACGTCGACCGTTCGGAGGTCAGCGTGGCCAAGCTTGCCAACAACGTCATTTCCATAGATTTGGGTAAGCATACGACCTGCAGCCTAGTTGTGCGATTCAAATGCTCGTCCTCTCTTATGGCGGAAAAGAGAAAACAGCTTCTGGGCTGTACCTTTTCGACCGGCTTCGGTTACTCTGAGGCACAGCGCATCTCCTGCCTCCTTCTGGCCGGAAACGCGGACGACAGAGCCGCCTTTTATGCGGTCGGCATTCGGGGCGGCGAATACTTTATGAGCAGCAAAACGACGGCGGTCGGCGGGGGCGGCGCCGCGGTCACAGGCCTCACGAAATTCTATAACCAGGCAATCGTCTTTACCGAACACAGCACCCGGCTTTTTCAGATATCAAACACCGTGGACGAGCTGTCCTTCAAAATGTATGATCTGCACGACAGCATCGGCTGCGACATTCCGGAGAGCATTGCCGCATCTGACAACCGGATCGTTTTTGTCAACTCCACGCACGGCGTTTGCCTCATTGAGCGCATGAACACCGCCTCCACGGAACGGAAGGTGAAGCTCGTCTCTGGAAACGTGCTTTTCGGGCATTCGGATACACCCGGCCTTTTCGATACTGAGCGCGACGCACTGCTTAGCGGCGTGGGGGGCATTTTTGGCAGCCGGTACTATTTTTCAGTCGGCGGGCACATGTGGGTATGGGATTACGGCGCTTATATCCCTTCCGACAGTACAGCCTTGAGGGAGGGACAGGAAAACACCCGCTGGTTCTATTATTCGCTCAGCCAACCGCGCTTTTTCGTCTTTTCGCCGAATTGTATGGCGTATGCCCGTGCGGATAACACAGAGCATCTGCTGATTTGCGGGCTGTCCTCCGATACCTCATATGAAAACAGGGAAGCGAACAGTTTGAGCAGCCGTTTCCGCACGTCATCGAGCCTTTTGGGCGCCAGCGGCATTTTGAAATACCCGCAGGAGCTTCGCCTGCGGATGCAAACGGAGTCAGAAGGAACGTATAAAATCCGGCTGTTCTGCGACGACGCGGAAGATTCAACGGAATATACTGTAGAAGGTCTGGGGCAGAAAAGCGCACTTTTCCGCCTGCCGCTTTCGCCGAAGCTGTGTACCCGCTTTGCTTTTGAGCTTGAGAGCAGCAGCCCGTTCTGTCTGGAACAGGCGGAGGTTGTATATAATAAATGCATCTGAGCGCAGCCGGCATGTAAAGGAATTTCGCCTGCGGTTACCGCAGGCTCCAAGGTCCTATCCTGCGGCTCCTACTTTTCGTATTCGGTCAAAAATACAGATAAAAGAACCGCACCGGGCAGCTTAGGCTGCCCGGTGCGTCTGTACTTTATATGTAACCTTCCGTTTATAGCTCTCAAGTCCTTCACCATGAAGGTACCGGCGTTGACCGCATACGGCGTTCAGGCAAGCTCCGGATAGGTTTGACACAAAGCATCCAGAAACAAAGCCTCCGCCTCCTCCGGCGTATCGCCTTTCAGCGTGCAGCCGGCAGCACAGGGATGTCCACCGCCGCCGAACTGCGCGCAGACTCTGGAAACATCGATCCCCGGAGCAGATCTCACAGACACTTTATAAATCCCCTCTCCCCGGACCTTTAAATGCGCGGCAACGCGAACGCCTCTGATATCGCGCAATTGATTGACCACGTCCTCTATGTCGGCGTCGCTGAGCCCATATGTCTCCATGAGCGGTGCGGAAAAGGTCACAACCGCCACGCGTCCGCCGCAAAGGAGCTTCATCTCGTTATAGGCTGCACGGGCCGCCGTAATTTCCGCAAGCGTCTTGCTTCCGTAAAGCCGGTCGGCTATCGCGGCGTGATCAATACCGCTTTCCATAAGCGAAGCGGCGATGCGGAGGGTCTGCGGCGTCACGCTGCTGTAGCGAAAGCTTCCGGAGTCGGAGGACACAGCGGCATACAGCGCAGAGGCAGCCACGCTCGGCAGAATTCGCGTTTGCAGCAGCAGGCAGACAATTTCATAGATGATCTCCCCGCACGCCGCGCATCCGCTGTCGACCACCGCGCGTCGGGTAAAATATGTATGCGTCTGGTGATGATCAATCGCCAAATCCGTTTTTTCGGGACTGCCGAACAGCTCCTCATATTCACCCAGCTGCTGCGGAGATGCGACGTCCACAGCCACGACGGTTTCCCATTTGAAATCTCCGGGAAGTGAGGACAACGTAATATCGCTCGCCGCTGACGCCTGATTCGCACAGCCAGCCCCTTCCTCCTCAACCGCCTCTGTCAAAAAAGCGAGACGGTCCGGAATGCGCGTATCACAGACACAGTACGCCCTTTTCGAAAGCTGCCGCAGCGCTGCGCGCAGGGCAAACGCCGAGCCGAGCGTATCTCCGTCCGGCCGCGTATGGCATAGGATCAATATATTGTCTCGCTGTGCAAGCCAGTCGGCCGCTTCTCTGATGTGCAGTCGTTCCGTTTTCTCCATGTGTCGCCACCGCCGTTTCTCTTAGAGTTTTTTTTGCGAACATTCCATTGCCTGTCTGCCAAGAAGGATGCGAAGCCTCCGAACCCGAGTATACACGCCGCGACTTTTCTTGGAACATGCCGGATAAAAGGCTCGGGTATTTTACCGGACCTTTTCGGCTGCGCTCCTATTCTTCGCGCCTGTTTCTTCCACAGCTTCACAGTCCACAGACGAAGCGGCACAGGCCTCAGTCCCGCCGATTTTCCTCCTCCGGTCCGTATTCCCCGCTTTCCGCGCTCGAGCGCCTGAGCTCCTCCTCTACGTCGTGAAGCAGTTTGTTGATGTGCGCGCCTGACGCAATCGATTCATCGAGATGAAAACTGAATTCCGGCGTTGCGCGGAGGTTCAGCCGGCCGGCAATTTCCCGGCGAATATAGCCTGCCGCACTGTACAGTCCCTGTTGTATTTCCTTATAATCCGTTTCCTTGCCCGAAACCGGCATCACAGAATAATAAATTTTTGCGTATTTCAAGTCCGGCGTGACCTCCGCGCCGGTCACACTGATAAAGCTGCCGGATATTCTCGGATCCTTGATCGTACGCAGAATCTCCGCCATTTCTTTTGTCACCTGGTCGTTTATGCGATTCCGTCTGTATTTGTCCATGTCGGTCCGCAGCTCACAGCCGCATCCTTCCTTTGTTTTTATCTCAGGCGCATGCCTTCGCCTTCAGGCTTGCCGGATGAAAGGGAGCGTTGCCTTACGCATCCGCGTTGAAGAGAAAGCCTCCAGACGCGGGACGCCCCTCGTGCCGGACATAAGGTAAAATAAGCTTATAAATAGTATTACCGCTGCCGCTCTCCGTATTCACTGATACGTTTTTTCGACAAAACTCACGCATTCGCTGCGCTTGTCCAAACGGCGCGATGAGAAAAAGTCGGGATCTGCCGGATATCCGAATACAGACGCGGAATACACGGTATATCCGTCCGGGATCAGACGTTTGCGCATGTTTTTGCCCGCTGACGTCACAAAATAATCCCGAACGAAATAGTTTGTCCAGCAGGATGCGATGCCGAGCGAAGCTGCGGCCAGATACATGTTCTCCGTCGCAAGAATGCAGTCCTCCTTTGCCAGATAGGAAAGCGTTTCGCTTCCGGATACAAAGATCAGGGCAGTTGCGCCGCGCAGCCGATCTCTTTCACCACCCAGAATGGAGAGATCGGTCAGGACCGTAAAATGCCACGGCTGACGGTTGAGACCGGATGGCGCATAGCGTCCCGCCCTGACAATGGTTTCCAGGTCCTCGCGCGGGATTTTCATTTCCGGGTTATAGGCCCGGCAGCTCCGCCGCAGTTTGAAAATTGTTTCAAGCGTATCATTCTGTCTGCCCATTTCAATTACCACGCCTTTGCAGAGCAAAGGCTGCCTTTTCTTTCGTATTCTTTTTTATAGAATAAATATGCGCTATGTTTTTGCCCATATACTCTTGCTTTTCGAAAGCGCTTCATATTTCTCAAAGTCTTTATCCTCTTTAAACGTAAAAAGCAGCTAGCCTTCCTAAACAGTCTCGTATTCCGCAAGGTTATTTGCCCGCTTTTCTTTGCATCAATCATTCCTGAACCGTCGGGCATTCCAACAAGACAATTGTCTTATTTACGCAATCCAATTTAGCCTTAATGCCGTAAGGGATAATGCCAATGGGTTTTGCATGTCCAAAATTCACATTATAGAAAATGGGTAAATTTTCTAAGTGCTCTTCCTTTACAACGACCTGGGTAATAGCGGTTTTATATTCCTCGTAGTATCTCTCACCTTGCGGCTTACCGACAATAATTCCCTCAATAACTTTCAAAATACCTTGAGCCGCAAGATTTCTGAATGTCCATGTAATAAAGTCCGGCGAGGGCTGAGCTTCGCTTGTCTCAATAAACAGGACAGCGCCGTGCCAATCCTCGAGCGCAGGCCAAATTTTCGTGCCGAACGCCATCATGAATACATCGATACACCCGCCAAGCAAATGTCCCTGTGCCAATCCGTTTCCATTGATGACCTCATAACCATGCGTATCTTTTTTCATGGTGTGCGGTGTATTTATATTGCTCTCCTGCCAGGGCACAGAGTCGTCCGTCCATTCTTCGCTCGGCAAAAGATTGTAGCGCTCCCAACTGCCAAAGAGCATATCTTTAACGGCCCTTTGCGTATAATCAAACATTTTAACATACTCGCCAAACTCACACAGAACGGAAGGGCCGTAAAACGAAACCACTCCGGCTTTATACAGCATAAAATGATTGATTGTACTGTCAGAATACCCCATAAAAATTTTAGGATTATTTTTTATGATATCCAAATCTATATAAGGCAGTATTCGAATCGTATCATCTCCGCCAACAGCGGTGAATATCGCAGAAATGGACTTATCGGAAAAAGCATCCATGAAATCTTTCGCTCTTAATTCCGGATGCTCTGCTATAAAGTCACTTCCTTTTAAAGCGTAAGGCATGCAGATTACCTCTAAGCCAAAATCTTTTTCCAGACGCTCTTTGGCAATATGGAATTTATGAATGAAACAATCATCGCCCAATCCACCCCAGGACAGGCTCACAACTGCAACTTTGTCACCTTTATTCAGTTTTCTTGGTTTTATCATTCAGCAAATTCCCTCTTACCTATATCCCCTTATATAAAATATTACGTCTTTGATTTTTATGGACAGTCCGCCTGCCCTACCTTATAATGCTCCGCAGCCGTTTCCTCTGTGTATGAAAATTGACGGGGCCGTATCATTCCTCATACAGCCCCGCCGCAGATTGTCCGTTACCGGTTCTTTGACGCAAAGCGCCATGCATCCTCGCACATTCTATCGAGGCCGAGCTCCGCAGTCCAGCCCAGTTCCTTTTTTGCTTTTGACGGATCCGCATAGCATTCCGCTATATCGCCCTTGCGCCGCGGCGTAATGTGATACGGTATAGTAATATTTGCTGCCTTTTCGAGTGCATGAATGATCTCAAAAACGGAATATCCGTTGCCTGTTCCCAAATTGTAAGCGTCGCATTTCGTCTCACTGCGCACCTTACGGATCGCCGCAAGATGACCGCGGGCCAGATCCACCACATGAATGTAGTCACGGACGCCTGTACCGTCTTTCGTCGGATAATCGTCGCCGTAGACCGTCATGGAAGCCATCTCGCCGGTAGCCACCTTCAGAAGCCGCGGCATGATGTTGTTGGGGATACCATTCGGGTCCTCGCCCAAAAGACCGCTTTCGTGCGCGCCTATGGGATTGAAATAGCGAAGGAGTGCAATGCTCCATTCCGGATCGGCAATGTTTACATCCCGCAGAATCTGCTCGATCATAAGCTTGGTCGAGCCATAGGGATTTGTGGTTGAAAGCGGGAAGTCCTCGCGGATCGGCACCGATTTCGGAGAGCCGTACACGGTTGCCGAGGAGGAAAAGACAAATCGCTTCACACCGTATTCCCGCATGACCTGAATGAGGGTGAGCGTGCCCGTAATGTTGTTGGTATAATATTCCACCGGCTTTTCCACGCTTTCACCGACCGCTTTCAGGCCCGCAAAGTGGATGACCTCTGTTATACTGTTTTCCGAAAAAATCTTCCTCATCGCCGCTCCGTCAAGCATATCCGCCTCATAAAAAGGAAAATCCTTTCCGGAAACCTTTTTCACAGCTTCCACGGCAGACATCTTGCTGTTGGAGAAGTTGTCGAAGACCACAATTTCTTCACCTGCCTGCAGAAGCTCCACACAGGTATGCGTGCCGATATAGCCCGCGCCGCCAGTGATCAAAACTGCCATAATGCGCACCCGTTCCCTCAGCCCGCGCGGATAACCCAGGCATGGGAACATCTCCTTTCATTCTGCATTGTCCATGCTGTCCGCGCTGCTTGCCGCCCTTTGCCGGCGCCAGCCCGCCTTGTCCGGCCTATTCTCCGCAGAACATCCGGCAGGCAGCAGTGCTGAAACGTCAATTTCCAATCTCTGAGGGCATAGTATATCATAAGCCGTAAGGAAAATCAACCATAATTTTCGGGCTTTCCGTAAAAAAGCGGTATCGGATTTGTAAACATTGCAGCAGCGGCCGACAAAGCATTCTTTTACTGACCGTACAGTTTTACCGAAGATAGATGCCATAAGAAAACATTCGGGGCGTTAAAAACATGCCCGCCCGCGAGAAAATACGCTCCGCGCCCGGTTTCAGCCGGTACGCGGAGCGCGCTACGTTATACAGCAAAGTCGCCCGAAAATGCAACTTTCCATTCTCTGAAGCCGCCGTCAGGCGCCGTAATCGACATAAGGAGGAAGATCCAGATAAAGCGCCGGATCCACGAGAGCGCCGAAGCTTCTGATCTCGAAATGCAGATGCGTGCCGGAGGTGTTGCCTGTATCTCCGATCACTCCGATTTGCTGTCCGGGGTAAACCGGGTCCTCAAAGGCCACGCTGTACGATGACAGGTGAGCGTATACGGTTTCAAAGCCGTTGCCGTGGTTGATAATGACAAAGTTTCCGTACGATTCGAGAAAGCCCGCATAACTGACAATACCGCCATCCGCCGCATAAATACCCTCTCCCTCGTCTGCAACGAGATCGATTCCCCTGTGATAATTCTCCTGTCCCCACAAATCCCGTCCGCCGAACTTGCTGGTATAGACATATTCCTCCGTTCGAAGCGGAAACAGGAAGCGGCCCAGCGCGGCTGTTGTCTCCTCCTCGCTCGTCCCCTGCAGGCTGTATGCAATTTTGGGCTCACATAGTACCTCTGAGCGCTGTCTGTTCCACGCAACGGCTTCGCCGCTCGAAAGGTCGTTTATTACCTCCGTCACCGTATACCGCACGCCGGCTTTTCCCTCTGTGACAGGGATAACCGCATCCTTATAAAGCTCATCCGTCGGCGTGTAAACCGTCGTATAGGGTATCGCTTCCGCGCGCTTGACCGTTTTGGCAATACCGACGCGCAGACTGCCGCCTGTCTGCCGGACAACAGTTGCCGCTTCTCCGGCCGTATGATACCTCATCGGAAGCGCTGCTCTGCCCTCTTCGAACGCCTGCGCTGCGTTCAACGCCGGAAGCTTCGCCTCCGTCTCGAACTGAGGCACGAGCATGGCATAGACGGATTCTTCCTCCCGAAGCCAGGACAAAGGGCAGAAGCCGTATGCAATTTCCCAATCGCTGAGAATACGAAGCGTCTCTCCCCCCGCAAGCGGCAGCAAATCCTTTGCCCTGTCCGCCGCACGCTGCACCTGCTCCCGCAGCATCTCCTCAGAAGCCGAGGCCGCAAGAGGCGCGCCATCCACATACAGTATATAGGCGCAGGTATTCTGAGCAAGGTAGCGCTCCGCTAAAAAACGGCGCAGTTCTTCCAACGTTTTCCGTTCTGCTCCGAGCGAAAAGGCCTGCTCTGTCTGCAGTTCAACCTGCCAGTCCGGTTCGCAGCCGTACTGCTCCGTCAGCTCCCGTATGACATACGCTGCCTGGGCCTCCGTATCCGTCCCGCAGTCCATTAGACCGAAAACGATTCCATCCGCCTGAACTCTCAGTGTCAGGCCGCTTTTGTATACAAAGAAGCCGGCGGCCGTACACAGCAGCAGGCAAAGAAGCGCAAGCGTCGGCCGCAGTGCTGTTTTCCGTAGGGATTTTTTTGTCGGTATGCCCGAAGATATCGGTATATTCGGTATTTTCCGGGCGCGTCTTTTGGTTTGATTCAGCTTTTCCTTGTCCTGTCTTTTTTCGTCCGATGCCGCCGTTGTCCCCTGTTTTGCGGACGTCTGCTGTCCGTCTGATCCCTTCAGCAGCAAGACCCCCCCTGCTCCGGACAAATCCTGTCGGGCAGGGCTCCACCTCCCTTTTGTCTTTAAATAAACTTTTGAAAAACACTATTATTTTGAACGCTATTATTTTGAAATCGCCCCGACGAACCTGCCACACGAATTAATCTGTCCCGCGAAAATCGGGGCGTCCTCCGTTCGCCTTCAACTCCGGCTGCGGCAGAACATCTCCTTTTTACATCTGTTCTTTTCCGTTCATTCCGCAAAACAAATTCCTTTTCAGGAATCAGGGCGAAGGCAGGCCATGAGGCATCCTTTTCCCGTGAAATGCCGTCGGTCAAAAGCGGGCTTTAAGGAGCCTGTGGCGACAATGCTGCCAGACGGTCGGGCGCTTCCGGCTGCGTGCTCAAGATTTTTTAAAAATTATCCTCACCAATTCGACACGTATCTCATAGTATACTAACAGAAGAGCAGAGAACGCTCTTTCATAAATAAACTTATATATATATTTAGGAGGATTGCCTCGTGAACTGCTTATGTAATCTTTTTGATGACGAAAATATTTGGTTTATCATCATCGCATTGCTTATCATCTTTTGCTGCTGCTGCGGCTAATAAGAAAAGCACGATAAGACGCGGGGCTGTTTCCCATAAACAGCCCCTTTCCTTTTTATAGACCGCGCCGCACGGGACAGAAGGTATTCGCCCTTTACAGCCGCCGGAAAGCCCGCGTCCGGGCGATTTGTACGGCTGCCGCGCAGAGACTGCGTTTTTTTGTTCGAAATACAGACCTTGCACAGCCTTTCACTTTGGACGAAACCCTTCAGCAGTTCCGGCATCGCATGTGAAGATGAAGCGTCACAAAAACGCTTTTCCATTCCGGCTGTTCAATTTTCTCCGCCAGAACAGGCCGAAAGGACAACCCTTCACGGCGCGGAGAGCTTCCGATTCTGCAAAATCGGACCGGGCTTTCTTTCCGTTCGGGTTTTGCACAACGACCGCAGAGGCCGAGCCGGAGATCCTGCGGAACCGTACAAGCCGTCGCAGGAAGGCTTCAATTGAAAGCTTAGATGCCGTACCGCGCCGTCATTTCGCGAAGGAAATCTGTCGCAAGCTGAATATCGCGCTCCGGTTGATCTCCAACCTCGCGCTCTATGGTCAGAAAACCGTCGAAGCCTGTGCTGTACAGCGCCGGAAGATAGGTGTCGAAGTGAACGCCGCCCTGTCCCAGCGGCACCTCGAGATAGGAGGTTTCTCCGGTTTTGATGCCGTCCTTTGCATGCGTATGGAAGATGTATGGTTTCAGGATTTCCGCAGCCTTTGCGGGGTCGTCGGCTACACACATGACCAGGTTTGCAGGATCGAGGTTTACGCCCGCGCTGTCCATGCCGATATCATCCAGAAAAGCCCGGAGCACAGCAGCCTTTTCCGGCCCAGTCTCAATAGCAAATTTCGCTCCGACGCTTTTTGCATGCTCCGCCATCTCGCGGCAGGCGTTGAACATGATGTCGTAGGTCGCCGGGTTGTTTTCCGGTATCGCACCGATGTGGGTCGTAACGATTCCGCATTCAAATGCGACGGAAAGCTCCAGAATGCGCTTAAAAATGGGAAGCTTGCGGTTGACCTCCTCAGGCGTATCGTATGCGCCCCCGATGTCGCCGCACAGCGCGGAAACCACCATACCGTTTGATTTGATGATGTCCAGATATTCGTGAACCGTATCCATAGGCAGATCGCTCTGTACAAGGACCTGAACGCCGTCCAGCTTCAGGGCGGCTGCGGCCTCAACGTTTTCGCGGAAAGTAGGTTTGCGGAAAGAATGAAGCATGGCTCCTATTTTCATGACAGTTCTCCTTTGGGGCTGCCGGCGCTTATCGCTGGCTCCCCTGCCTTTCATTAAAAGTTCATCTGATTCATTCTACACGATTCACGGCGTTTCGTCAAGAGGAGATGCATAAATGTCCGAACTTTTGTGCGCTTTCAACGATATATGCATCCGTCCATGCCGCCTGCCGCCGGATTTTCTTCTTCGTTTGACGCCGGAAATTCCTATTATTTTATATGTTAAAATATTGACGAATTATGCTCTATATTACAAAAAATTTATTAGCAAAGTTAAACGGGCGGCATGGGCGAAAAGAAGAAATGGGATCGGTATCATCCTATTGAAGACAATGATTTTTTTCAAAAGGATGAAGCATTTATATTCCGGGATTGTCAACCAGCTCGTACAAGGAATCAACAACGATTCTGTTGTGGTTGTGAAAGCTAACCAAGTACGGCCCGGTATACCGCAAAAAAATATAGTATATCCTTCATGTAAAATTCATAAATTTATGATATAATTGTGACATAATGATGATATGATGAAATCTCGATATATAAATATAGCTTTGTAAGGTGATGATGCCTGCGCTCAGACGATCCGTATCCCACACAGTGCAGAAAATGTGCAGAACTGCGTCTCGGATATGACCCCGCCCTACGCTTTCGGTGTTCCGCTTATGGCCCGGGCTCCTTGGGCTGCCGATTCAGGAGAGGAGGCGCTTTTGAAAAAAAACAGAACCATTTTGCTGGAAAAGATTAAGGAATCCCTCGCGGCAGTCGCTCCGGTGACTGTGGTAGTCCTCATCCTCTGCTTCACTGTCGCGCCGGTTTCCAACAACCTGATGATGGCCTTTGTGCTCGGCGCTCTGCTTCTTATAATCGGTATGGGCTTCTTTACCTTAGGCGCGGAAATCGCAATGTCCGCCATAGGCGAACATATCGGCTCCCGTATGACAAAGTCCAGAAAGCTTTGGCTTATCATCTCCGTCTCCCTGTTCGTCGGCGTGATGATCACCATTTCCGAGCCGGATCTGCAGGTGCTGGCCAACCAGGTCCCGACCATACCGAACATGACGCTTATTCTCTCCGTCGCCCTCGGCGTCGGCGTTTTCCTTGTCGTCGCCATGCTTCGGATCTTGTTCAATATAAGACTTTCCCTGCTGCTCTGCATCTTTTACGGTGTGATCTTTGCTCTGGCTGCTTTTGTACCGGACGGCATACTCCCCGTTGCCTTTGATTCCGGCGGCGTTACCACAGGTCCGATGACCGTCCCATTCATCATGGCGCTCGGCGTCGGCGTTTCCGCAAGCCGAAGCGACAAAAACGCGTCCAGCGACAGCTTCGGTCTGGTCGCGCTCTGCTCCATCGGACCGATCCTTGCCGTACTGATTCTCGGTTTGATTTATCATCCGACCGGAAGCAATTATGCGGCGATGATGCAGCTCGACGCCGGTGATACGCGTGAGCTTTGGCTGCAGTTTTTGAATGCCCTGCCCACGTATCTTTGGGACGTTGCCATAGCGCTCGTTCCGATTGTCGCCTTTTTCCTGCTGTTTCAGCTCTTTTCCGGCCGCGTTTCGCGTCAGCGGCTTTATAAGATCCTGTTCGGCGTACTGTATACCTATGTCGGGCTTGTGCTTTTTTTGACCGGCGTCAACGTTGGCTTCATGCCCGCAGGCAACGCTATCGGGAAAGAGATCGGCGCACTTCCCTACGCTTGGATCCTCATCCCTGTCGGCATGGTTATCGGTTACTTCATCGTAGCGGCAGAGCCCGCTGTCCATGTGCTCAAGAGGCAGGTTGAGGAGCTGACCTCCGGCGCGATTCCGAGCCGCGTGCTCTCCGTTACGCTCGCCATAGGCGTCGCCGTTTCTGTAGGGCTCGCTATGCTGCGCATTCTGACCGGTATCCATATTCTCTGGCTGCTGCTGCCGGGCTACGCGGCGGCGCTGGTACTGTCCTTCTTCGTTCCGGAGATTTTTACCTCCATTGCCTTTGATTCCGGCGGCGTAGCCTCCGGCCCCATGACGGCCACCTTTCTTCTGCCTCTTGCGACCGGTGCGTGCGAGGCCCTGGGCGGCAACGTCACCACCGACGCCTTCGGCATTGTCGCCATGGTGGCCATGACGCCTCTGATCGCCGTACAGCTTTTAGGTCTCTTCTACAAGCTGAAAACCAAACATATCGAGCAGTCCGAGCCCGAGGCTCTTCCGCCGACAGACGATGATATCATCGAGCTTTGACGCCCGGATAGGCGTTATCCCCATCCTGCTCGCAAGGGACGGTGAAATCCGCTGAGACGAGCTCCGGCTCAGCGCCGTCGGGCTTTTCGCCCCGGGAGCATTCCCATATCGGCGGCCCTCCGAAGGCTCTTACCCGTTTGAGCCTGGGCGCCTATGCTTTTTTGAAATCTAAAGATTTACTTTATATATGGAGAAGCTGCGTGAATTTTTCACGCGGTACAAAGAAAGGAAGCCTTGACGAAAGGCATGGTGACTTGTGTGAACGAAATCCGTTATTTGATCTGTATCGTAAACCGTGCAGACGCGGAGGTGATGGAGGCGTTTTACAAAAAGAGCGGCGTGCCGGTTGTCTACCGAGCGCCATGCCGCGGAACGGCGACGGAAAAAATGCTGGATCTCCTCGGCATCGAACCCATGGAAAAGGCGCTTCTGTTTACCGTTGTGACACGGGAAATGGCAAAACATTTAACGCGGCGCATGATCGCGCAGCAGGGGAAAGCGCTCCCTCTGATCGGAGTAGCGTTCGGGCTGCCGGTCCGGTGCATGGGCGGGGAAACCGCCTGGAAATATTTTTTGGAGGGTCAGCCCACAGGCGGCGAAACCGCAGACGGGGGTAAGGAACAGATGGAAGCAAAATACGAATTGATTGTTGCCATTACGGATAACGGACATACGGACATGGTGATGGACGCCGCGCGCGGCGCGGGTGCAACAGGCGGTACGGTGATCCACGCAAAGGGTACCGGAAGCCGATTTTCCGAAAAGTTTTTCGGTGTGACGCTGGCGTCGGAGCGTGAAATGGTTTTGATCGTCGCGGACGCCGCCGCGCGCAGCGCCATAATGAAAGCGATCATGCAGGAGACCGGTATGCGGACCGAAGCTCACACGGTTGCGTTTTCCATCCCGGTGACCGATATCGCAGGCTTCCGGCAGGATGAAGCGGAAGACGAAATCCCCGGCAGCACGGATAAAATTTAGGACGCGCCGTAGGTTCGCACGAACAATAAGGCAGGATTGTCAAATATTTGCGCTGAATAAGGCTAAAAAGCGCCCTGTCCTCCCGAGAAATGCCGGCTCTACCGGCAAAACACGGCAGAGGAGCCGCATGGTCGCACTTTCACGCGGCCGGGGAAAAGGCTCTGAACGGAATACCGGCGCAGGACCGAAAGGAGAATGGCGGATGAGAAGAACAAAAATTGTATGTACACTCGGCCCGGCGAGCAGCGACGAGCGCGTGATGGAGAACATGCTGCAGCACGGAATGAATGTGGCGCGTCTGAATTTTTCACACGGCACGCATGAATATCATAAAGAGCTTATGGACACCTTCCGCAGAGTCAGGGATAAGCTGCAGATACCCGCAGCGCTGCTGTTGGATACCAAAGGGCCGGAGATACGAATCGGCACCTTTGAGAGCGGGAGCGTTATGCTGAGCGAAGGCAGCCCCTTTGTCCTCACAACGGAGGAGATCATAGGGGATGCATCGCGCGTTTTCGTAGGCTGCAAAACACTGCCGCTGAAGCTGAAGGCCGGCGACCGGGTACTCCTCGACGACGGCCGGATTTCTCTGATTGTCGATCAGTGTACGGATACGGAAATTCGGTGTACGGTCCGCCACGGCGGCGAGTTGAAGGATCGGAAGGGTATCAACGTGCCCCACGTTCCGCTCGATCTTCCATATCTAAGCGATCAGGACAAGGCAGATCTCCTGTTCGGCATCGAGCAGGATGTCGATTTTGTCGCCGCATCCTTTGTTCGTCGCAAGGAGGATGTCATCGCGCTCAGACGGTTTATCGACTACAACGGCGGACACGCCATCCGGATTATATCTAAAATCGAGAACCTCGAGGGGATTGAGAATTTCGATGAAATCCTCAAGCATTCCGACGGCATCATGGTCGCGCGCGGCGATATGGGCGTCGAGGTTGCCTATGAGAAGCTGCCGGGGCTGCAGAAAAAATTTATCAAGCGTTGTTATCAGGCGGGAAAAATGGTCATCACGGCAACGCAGATGCTGGAATCCATGGTAAACAATCCCATGCCGACGCGTGCGGAGATCACTGACGTTGCCAACGCGGTGTTCGATGGCACCTCGGCGGTCATGCTGTCGGGTGAAAGCGCGGCGGGAAAATATCCGGTTCAGGCAGTACGCACCATGGCAAAGATCGTAGAGCAGGCGGAAGAGGACGCCTTTTCCATGGACATTTACAAAGGCATCAAATACGAGCTGGATATCTCCGATACGACAAACGCCGTGTGCGACGCGGCCTGCACCATGGCGCGCGATATGAATGCACGCGCCATCATCGCCGTGACAAAATACGGACATACGGCGCGGAGAATGTCTAAATTCCGTCCGCATGAGCCAATTGTCGCAGCCACGCCCGTCACAAAGACCTATCATCAGCTTTCGCTGTCCTGGGGCGTTTATCCGGTCATGGCAATATGCCAGAACACAACGGACGAATTGTTTGTCCACGCCATTGACTGTGCAAAGCAGCTCGATCTGGTGTCGAGCGGCGACCGCGTCGTGATCACGGCCGGCGTGCCGCTGGATACGACCGGTACGACGAATACCCTGAAGGTACAGCTCGTCAATGACAATGAACTGTATGAAATGAAGCAGATGCACTGACGGAACGGCATTCTGTCTGCCAGTCAGCCTTTCCGAAGCGTGAAGGGAGCCCCGTTCTTCTTATACCGGATCTCCCCACAGCCGCTGCTCGCTGTCCGGCTTTTCTCGACTGTATCATTATTGAGCCTGAAGGCTGCGGCAAACGTTTCATTTTCGTCCGTCCGGTAAAGTATGATTTCAGGCGCCGAACCGTTACCTTTCGTGTATCGCTCATACATTTGCCGAATACGCTTTGTCATCTGAGAATGCCGCGCGGTTCACCGCGTGCAAAAGCGATGCTTTTCAGACCGCCAGGGTCGCTGAAAGCATCGCTTTTTGATTTCACATTTCCGACGGGGCAGCCCTGCCGCGGTCCCGCGCCTCCGTTTCCGCATACGCTTCGTCTTCTGCGCGGGCGCAGCCAGGGACGTCCATCAGGAGAGAGGGATCGCGTGCCATTCATTTTTCAGACTTCTGAGGAACAGCCGTCTCAGAGCCTCGCGCGGCTCCTCGCCGTCGTACAGGATAGAGCGGACGCTGCGACAGATCGGGAGATCGACGTGACAGGCTTCACCAAGATCGGTCAGGGGTATGACCGTATGAAATCCCTCTGCCAGCTCTCCATAGGCCCTTCCGACCACAAAGGATTCACCAAATTGCCTGTTGTGGCTGTACGGAGAAAATACCGTGGCCTCATAATCCCCGAGATGGCACAATCCGTATGCGGACAGAGGATTTCCGCCCATGGCCTCGATCAGCCGCGCAATCTCCCGTGTCCCGCGTGACATGAGAGCCCCCTTGAGCGACGTCAGGGACAGGCCATCCAGCATACCCGCCGCAATACCTATGACATTTTTAGCCGCGGCGCCTATTTCGTTGCCGAGCAGATCGTCCCCGTAGTAAAACCGGATCAGCTCGCCGGAAAAGGCTTCGACCAGCCGGTGCTTCACCGCTTCGCTTCGGCTGTCGATGACCATGCAGTTGGGAATACCGGCGACAAATTCCTGCACGTGTCCCGGGCCAAGCCATACAGCCGTTTCGGATGCGGTGTCCGCATAGTCGAGGACAATCTCAGAAAGCCGCTTTCCCGTACCGTTTTCAAGGCCCTTCATGCACAGCACATAGGTTTTCTTTCGCGCGCCTGTCAGGCGGATCTCCTCCATGAGCGCGCGCAATCCCTGGGATCCCACCGATATGACAAGGGTATCCGGTTCGGTAGCCTTGCGGAGCGAGGTGGTCAGCTCTACGGTATCCGGCAGCGTGAGCAGACCGTTTCCGCGCGTCTCCAAAAGCCTCCGCATATTCGCTGAATTTTCTCGCCCGTAAAGCCTTACTGCATGTCCCAGCGACGCCAGATACCATGCAAGGAAGGAGCCCCACCGGCCACAGCCGATCACCGCAAGATTCATTTTATGACCGCCTTTCGTTATGAAATTGCAGATACCTTGAAAAGGTTCATCGAATCAAGAAGGCAAGAGCGCCCGGCGGAAGCCGCAAAACAGTTTTCGCCCCGGCACGTTTTCCGCAGGAACGTACCCTCTCGGTTTTTTATACAAATCCCCCTCACCAGCCGCAAGCTCTCTGTGTCGTCTATGAAAGGCGAGGACGGATCGGGAACGAAAAGGAATCTATAGTGCGCTCTGCCTGGTCCGGCTGCGAAGCGGAAAGGTCCGCTCGGTAGCGGAAGCGTCAAGTGCGGCATCCCCGCGGACACCGGCAAGATATTCATAGTAGCCCTGCGCTCCGATCATTGCGGCATTGTCGCCGCACAGCGAAAGGGGCGGCAGAAAGCAGCGTACGTTCCTTTCACGGCAGAACGCCTCAGCCGCACGCCGCAGATGCGAGTTTGCGGCAACGCCTCCGGTCAGCACAAACGTGCGCAATCCGGTTCTTTCCAGCGCAGTCTCGAGCTTCTTCAGCACAGACCGCACCACGCTTTCCGTCAGCGCCGCTGCAATGTCGCGGGGATCATAGGGCTCGCCCCGCTGCGTCAGACTGTGTATGTAATTGATGACAGCCGTTTTGATGCCGGAAAAAGAAAAATCAAGGGTACCGTCGGCAATTGCGGCCGATGGAAAGCGAACGGCCTCCACCCGGCCTTCGGCGGCGAGCCTGTCGAGCACCGCGCCGCCCGGATACGGAATGCCCATAACGCGCGCCGCTTTGTCAAAGGCCTCTCCGATCGCGTCGTCACGCGTCTGTCCGATCGTTTCACACGACGTATAGGTTTTGACATGCATGAGCGAGGTGTGTCCGCCTGAAGCGACAAGCGCCAGGAACGGCGGTCGAAGTTCGCCGTACGCCAGATAATTCGCGGCGATATGGCCCCGGATGTGGTTGACGGGAATGAGCGGCAGGCCGTTGGCATACGCCAGCGCTTTCGCAAAATTGACGCCGACAAGCAGGGCGCCGATCAATCCGGGGGACGCGGTGACGCATACGGCGCCGATGTCCTCAAGCTTGAGCGAAGCCGCGGAAAGCGCTCCGTAGGTCAAAGAGGAAATCGCCTCCGTGTGGGCGCGACTGGCGATCTCCGGCACAACGCCGCCGTACAGCGCATGCGTCTCCGCCTGTGATGCGATTTTATTGGAAAGAATCTCACGGACCGGCGTGCGGTCCGTGCCGTCGTCCTCCATGCGCACAACGGCGGCGGAGGTTTCGTCGCAGGAGGATTCAATTGCAAGCAGATTCATATCTATAACCACCTTTCACAGCGGAGCTGCGGATGTTTTTCGTATAAAAACAATCCCGATAGCACGCGGATCGGGGAAAGGGCGGCAATATCCGGGCGGTTTTCCGAGCCATTGAGGCTTTAACGCTTCGGTGCGTGCATGACTGCCCGCCGCGCGCCTAAAACCGGCAGGACGCGGCCGGCGTTTTTTCAGCGCAGCCCCTCCCTTTGTATTTCCAGCAACATACACAGGGCATCCTCGCGGGGATTCTCATAATAATTCTTTCGACGGCCTTTTTCCGCAAAACCGTGCTTCAAATACAGAGAGCGCGCGGCCCCGTTTGACGCCCGTACCTCCAGCCAAAATGCCGTCGCGCCCCGGCGTCTTCCGGCGCTGACCAGCTCTCCGAGGATGCGCGCTCCAATCCCCATGCGCCTGAAGGCAGGCAGTACGGCGATGTTGTTGATGCTCCCCTCGTCAGCGATGCAATACATACTACCGTAGCCGATAACCGTCTCCTGCCGAACGGCGGCGATACAGACCGCGCTTTCATTCGATAAAAGCTGTGCAAGCGACGTCCGGCTCCAGGGCTGCTCAAGGCATTCCGCCTCGATTGCGGAAAGCAGCGGGATATCCTCCGCCGTTGCCCTGCGCAGCAGGATGCGATCGGAAGCGGGCTTTTCATCCGGCATACGGCGGATATCCCTCCCTTGCCAATGCGTTCAGTACCGCCTCCGCCCGCTCCTCCAGCGCTTCGGCACACCGCAAAAGCGACTGAGGTTCCATTTTCTCAGGCAAATAGACATCGCCGCCATAAGCGGCGAAGCTGGTCACACGGGTTGCGCAGTGAGGAAACATCTGGAGCATGGCGCGCGCGTGGACGCTCGTCACGCCGATATAAAGAGCGGCGCAGGTATCCGCCTCGCTCAGCTGACGGCAGTCGGCTGACGTCGGCGCCGTCCTCTCAAAAGTGCTGCTCAGAAGATCCTCAAGCGGCCGCCCTGCAGGACGGGGCGGGCAAAGAGAGCGAGCCAGCGCGTACACGGCCAAATGCCGTTCCCGCGCGGCCTTTTGTATATAACCTGCCGCGTACCGCGCGCGGAAGATGCCATCGGTATCCGCCAAAATCAGGGTAACTGCGTGCGGGGACGGTTTCTCACTGACGGCATATTCGATTTCTGTTCGGATCTCCCACGTTAAAGTCGTCATATACATCTCCGTTTTCTTTGATCCAGCCGCATGGCAGGCCGTCAAAGCGTCCCCGTACCGAACCCGCGTTTCCGGAAGGAACGGAAAGGAGAAACACTTTTGTATGTGCCGTAAGGCTAAAATATGGACGTCTTTTATCGGTGCAGGCCGACAATTCAGGTCTCTCAGAGGCGCTTGGGTCCGGACTTCCGCCTCATCAAGCATCAATAACCCGAGCGGCCAGACAAACTGTCATCGTTTTGGACCCAGTCTGCGGTTTCGATACGGCGGTATGACTCCCTAGTATCGCGGATGATAACGGTCGCAATGCCTGCGTTGATAATCATGCGCTTACACATCATACAGCTGCAGGTGTCCGGCACAACGGCGCCGTCCGCCGGATCTGTGCAGCATATATACAACGTGCCTCCAAGCATCTGTTCCCTTGAGGCGGAAATGATGGCATTTGCCTCGGCATGCACGGAACGGCAGAGCTCGTATCGTTCTCCGCGCGGAATCTGCATCTTTTCCCGAAGACAGAACAGCATTTCCGAGCAGTTCTGTCTCCCCCGCGGCGCGCCGTTGTAACCTGTAGAAACAATAACGTCGTTCTTCACAATGATCGCGCCGTACCGTTTTCTGAGGCAGGTACTCCTCTCAGACACGGTTTGAGCAATGTCCAAATAATAATTGGTTTTTGTTATGCGTTCCATGAAGGATTTCCTTTCTTTTCCCTGCATTTATCCTGCAGCTCCGACTTTACGCATCCGCGCTTTCTGCCGCCCGGACATTTTCAGGCTTGACTGCGATAAGGATTTCGGTCGTGCTTTCCCACACGCCTCGGATTTGGACTGTTTCCGGCGGGCGAAACGAAACGTCAGCATCTCGCCCGACGGTAAAAAAGAGCCGATTACCTGCATTTGGGCAAAACCGCGCGATACGTCTGAATATCGAACAGACTGCTTATACGGCGCGCAGGTACCGGTACAGTGAAAAAATCGGATACAGACGACACGCATACGCACGCTAAAAAAAGGATAACGAAGTCCGGATCCCACGGACGCATCTCGACAAACCGAAGCCTGCCCCGCGTCAAACGTCGGTCCGCGGCCTCAGTCAAAGCTTCCGGGCGTGTATTTCCTGCTTATCATCCAGGAAAACAAAAACGATCGGTCCGTTAAGAATGCCGCCCTCTTGTTTTTGCAGATTCGTGCACTGTATATGGAATAGTATACAGCATTTTGATGCAGAAATCAAGAGGCTGTTATGACGCGGCATCGAATAAGCGGGAGTTCCGCCGGGATGCATTCCTTTTTTAGATTTTGATTTCTTTCGGAAGCCCGCAAAAAAGATTCAGGCGAATTGCGGGACGGACTGTCGCAATCAGTCTTGACAGGTTACGGCAGAATATGGTATAATGTGCACGGCATGATGTTTCATCACCATAGAACCGCAGTGAGCCGTGCACCGCAGTTTTGCAGCCGGCAAAACTGCCGGGTTTTTCTGCGTATAATATACACGGCATGATGTTTCATCACCATAGAACCGCAATGAGCCGTGCACCGCAGTTTT
>DXYE01000009.1:10169-12044 GCA_019415985.1 Clostridiales bacterium | reverse complement strand
GGGTTTTTCTGCGTATAATATACACGGCATGATGTTTCATCACCATAGAACCGCAGTGAGCCGTGCACCGCAGTTTTGCAGCCGGCAAAACTGCCGGGTTTTTCTGCGTATAATATACACGGCATGATGTTTCATCACCATAGAACCGCAATGAGCCGTGCACCGCAGTTTTGCAGTTGGCAAAACTGCCGGGTTTTATTTTATTTGTAGCACAAAGCTTTTCCAAAATTGCGGTTGCTTTATCAGAATAAAGTTTCTGTCCTGGTGACGGCAAAAGCTTTCATACAGGGAATTCATTGAAACCTTTCCTGGCTTTCGCAGGCGGATACTTTCCTCTGTCCGAGAGTTCTTCAGAACGTGAGCAGATTCATGCCGCGGCTTCAGTTTTGCCTATACGCCTATGCCGTTTGCGTCCGGCGGATACAGCAAATGCCGGAACGTTCGACGTTCCGGCTCCTTTTGATGCAATTCCCCTTTCCCTCCGACACGGATCGCGTACTGCCCCGACGTCTTCGACCCCCCCTTTTATTCTCCGCCCGAACGGCTCCATCTGCGTCTTCCCGAATTAGAAACCCAGAATTCCCCAGAAAATCCGACCGCTGGACAGTACGTTATCGTCGCGGCGGATGGTCTTTCTTTTGGTAAAGGGCATTTTGTCTTATCAATAAAATATTAAAATGAGGAAAGGAAACCGACAAATGAGAACCAGAAAATTCAGCGTATTGTGCGCAGCACTGGCCCTAATTCTATGTCTTGCAGCTATGGGCGGCTGTGCGCAGAAAGAGGATGTTTTTGTCATCCTCGAAGCTCCAGAGGGCGCGGCGGCGTCAGACTATAACTACGGCGACGAGGAGTATGCCATTGCGTTCCGCAAGGGGGAAATCGCACTCGTTAACAGGGTTCAGGAGATTCTGAACGAGCTGTATGAGGACGGAACAGCAGCGGAAATTTCAAAAAAGTGGTTTGGTGAGGATGCCATTCTCCGCGACAACGAATTCCCCAGCGACATGACGGCGCCGGAGGAGGACAATTCTTTGCAGGAAATTCTCGACAAAGGTACGCTTGTTATGGGCTTTGACAATGAATATCCGCCCATGGGCTTTATCGATGAGGATACCAACGAGACGGTCGGCTTCGACATCGATCTTGCCAAGGCAGTGGCGGAAAAAATGGGCGTGGAGCTCGTGCTACAGCCGATTTCCTGGAGCGCCAAGGAAATGGAGCTCGAAAGCAAAAAAATTGACTGCATTTGGAGCGGCCTTTCTGTGGACGAGGAGCGTGCAGAGGCCTTTACGCTTTCTAAGCCATATCTGCCAAATGCGCAGATCATCCTGACAAAAGAGGGTTCAGGCATTGAAAAGAAAGCGGATCTTGCCGGCAAAAAGGTGGGCACCCAGGAAGGTTCCGCCGGCGTCAAGGCCATAGCCAAGGAGGAGGAACTGAAAAACAGCTTTGCTTCCCTGAACGAATATCCCGATTATTATTCCGCATATCTGGACCTGAAGGCAGGCCGCATTGACGCGCTCGTCGGTGACAAAACCTTCATCGAGTATATTCTTGCAAACAAGGCGGACGAAGCAGATACGACAAACTGAGGCCGTCTATACGGAACGGACCGTCAGCCGTCCGTGTTATGGCAGGTCTGAGACGGACGCCGGCTTTTTCATGGCCGGCGTCTCCCGTTTTATATGGAAACGCCCCGGACACGCAGCATGCAGGAGGCAAGTCCTGCGGCAAAAGCATTTTCGTTTCAGTGGAATCGGGGCAGAACAACGAATCGGCGCGCACGCGCAGGAGGACCGCATGGATCTTGAATTTTTTATCAATACGGTGAAGGCGCTGCTGCCGGGCGTGCAGTATACGCTGGGGCTGTTT
>DXYE01000009.1:0-10159 GCA_019415985.1 Clostridiales bacterium | reverse complement strand
GCTTTCTATTCCCCTGGGACTTTCTCTAGCCTTTCTGTCGGCCGGCCGAAGCAGAGCGCTCAAGCCCGTCGTCCGCGCCTATGTCTTTCTGATGCGCGGCACGCCTCTGATGCTTCAGCTCTTCTTTATTTACTTCGGTCTGCCGTTCATCCCCTATATCGGCGAGCATCTCGTGCTGTCGCGCTTCACCGCGGCCTGCGTCGCCTTTGTGCTCAATTACGCCGCATATTTCTGCGAAATCTTCCGCGGCGGCCTTTTATCCATTGACGCCGGCCAGTATGAAGCGGCCAAGGTCCTGGGATTCAGCCGCTTTAAAACCACGGTACGCATCGTCATGCCGCAGATGTTCAAGGTCGTGCTCCCTCCGGTCAGCAATGAAACAATCACGCTGGTCAAGGATACCGCGCTCGTCACCGCCATAGGCTTGGTCGACCTCATGCAGCTGACACGCGCACGCGTCAGCGCCACGTCGAACGTAACGCCGTTTATTGTGGCCGCGGTCTTTTATCTGATCATGTCCTTCGGACTGACCAAGATCTTTGACGCGCTGGAAAAACGCTTCCGCTTCTGAGCCGACTGCAAATGCTAATGCACCGCGTTCAGCGGGAACCTAAACAGAGAGGGACATATACGATATGGACGAAATAAAAGAAATGATCCGGGCCTCGGGTATCAGAAAGCAGTTCGGAAACAATACCGTCCTGCGCGGCGTCGATATTTCCGTACGAAAAGGAGAGATCCTGTCCGTCATCGGCCCATCCGGCAGCGGTAAATCGACGCTGCTCCGCTCCCTGATCGGACTGGAGCGCATTGACGGCGGCAGTATATATATTGAAGGAGAACCGTTTGTCGAGGAGGGGTCCTATGCGCCTGAAAAGGTCTGCCGAAGAATCTGCGGACGAATGGGCATGGTTTTTCAGCATTTTCAGCTCTTTCCGCATATGACCGTGGGCAAAAATCTGTGCGCGGCTCCCCTGAATGCGAAGCGGGGCACGCGGGCGGAGATTGAAGAACGGGCGGAGGCGCTGCTCGCGCGCGTCGGACTGAGCGACAAAATCCGTGAGATGCCGGGCAGCCTTTCCGGCGGCCAAAAGCAGCGCGTGGCCATTGCGCGGGCATTGATGATGGAGCCGGACGTCCTGCTGTTCGACGAACCGACATCTGCGCTGGATCCCGAGCTAACAGGAGAGGTGCTGGCGGTGATGAAGCAGCTTGCCGGAGCAAGAATGACCATGGTGATCGTCACCCATGAAATGGCCTTTGCACGGGAAATATCGGACAGAGTGCTGTTTATGGACGGCGGCGTTATTGCGGCGGAGGGACCGCCCTCCTTTGTGTTCGGAGATGGCGCTACCGAGCGAATGCGCGCTTTTATGGGCAATATCCATACATAGCTCAGAGACAGAGCATAATCCTTGAAAAATATCTGTGAATTCGACGCCGTAGTGCTTGACGAACAACGCGGAAGGGAATATAATATTAAGATATAACGGATTGTGTGCGAATCCCCCGAAAATCGACCGTCATATTCGGCATCAAAACCGCAGGGATTCATGCAAATCGTCAATTTTGTCAACAAACGGAGAGGAGGCTGCATGCACGGGGGAAGGAATCCCGCGCCGGGGACAGACGTCCGGGCGGTGCATGCGATGTTCAACATGAAACGAGTCTATAATTTTTCTGCGGGGCCGTCCATGCTCCCGCTGCCGGTCCTGGAGCAGGCGGCGTCGGAGCTCGTCTGTTACCGTGACAGCGGTATGTCGGTAATGGAGATGAGCCACCGCTCTCCGGTTTATGAAGAGATCATCGGGGAGGCGCAGGCGCGCCTGCGCGAGCTGATGAACATTCCGGACAACTACAAGGTGCTTTTCCTGCAGGGAGGCGCTTCCACGCAGTTTGCCGCGGTTCCTCTCAACCTTATGAACGGCTCGAACAAAGCGGATTATCTCGTGACAGGCCAGTTCTCCAAAAAGGCCTTCAACGAAGCGAAAAAATACGGCGACGTCAAATGTATCGCGTCATCGGACGACAAGAATTTTACGTATATTCCGCATATCGACCGCGCCGATATCCGTCCGGATGCCGACTACGTCCACATTTGCTTCAACAACACCATTTACGGCACAAAATTTCCGTATATTCCGGATACAGGCGACATTCCCCTGGTCGCAGACATGTCCTCCTGTATTCTGAGCGAGCCGGTTGATGTGACGAAATTCGGTGTCATTTATGCGGGCGCGCAGAAGAATATGGCGCCTGCAGGGCTGACGGTCGTGATCGTCCGCGAGGATCTCATGGGCCATGCGCGCAAGGATATTCCCGTCATGCTCGACTATAAGACAATGGCGGACAACGACTCCATGTACAACACCCCGCCCTGTTATCCGATCTACATCGCCAAGCTCGTATATGAGTGGATTCTCTCTATCGGCGGTCTTAAGGAAATGAAGGCGCGCAATGAAAAGAAAGCGGCCGTACTGTACGATTATCTGGACGGACAGTCGTACTATCTCGCGCCGGTAGAAAAGAATTGCCGCTCCATGATGAACGTGACGTTCGTCACCGGCGACGCGGATCTCGACAAAGCGTTTGCAAAGGAAGCGGACGCGGCCGGCTTTAAAAATATCAAGGGACACCGTTCCGTCGGCGGAATGCGCGCTTCCATCTACAACGCGATGCCGCTTGAGGGCGTCGAAGCGCTGGTCGAATTTATGCGCGCATTCGCAGAGTCGCATCCCAAGGCCTGACCGCCGAACGAAGAAAAACGGCTTCGCCGCCGCGCAGGAGGCTTTCTCCGCTTCCGACGGCCCGCATTCAGAACCCGGACCGCGGAAACGGGTGCGGCGCTCAAAGCGCTATTTGAACCCGTGCGACGGTCATGGATGCTGCGTCTGCTCCGGGAGACCCGAGCGATGACCGGCACCGGACGATTTTTTGATTCGGCTGCGGCGTGGCCTTTGCGCTCAGGACCGTTCGGATGCAGGTCAGGGCCGAGAATCGGCAGTCCATGCTTTTTCGGGGGTAAAGCGCGGACTTTTCAACATACAGGAAAGGAATGGTCATGAACATGTTTGAGATACAATTGATGAATAAAATTGCCGCTGTGGGAACAGCCTGTTTTTCGGGTGATAAATACGCGGTGGGGGACAGCTTCGAGAACCCCGACGCAATTATGGTGAGATCCGCTTCCCTGCACGAGATGCCCTTCGGCGACAAGCTGAAGGCCATAGCCCGCGCCGGCGCGGGCGTCAACAACATCCCGGTGGAGGCGTGCGCGGAAAAGGGCATCGTGGTTTTCAACACGCCCGGCGCCAACGCAAACGCGGTCAAGGAGCTTGTGATCGCCGGTCTGCTGCTCGCCTCTCGTAATATCGTCGATGGTATTAACTGGGCCAAAACGCTGGTCAATACGGACGCGGCCGACGTCGCAAAGCAGGTGGAAAAGGGAAAAGCCCAGTTTGCCGGCTGTGAAATCGAAGGCAAGCGGCTGGGCGTGATCGGCCTCGGCGCCATCGGTGCTATTGTGGCCAACGCCGCAAGGAGCCTCGGCATGGAGGTGCTCGGCTTCGACAAATTCCTAACTGTGGATGCGGCATGGAGTTTGTCCCGCGGTATCAAGCGTGCGGAAAACATGGAGGAAATTTTTAAAACCTGCGATTATATCACCGTCCATGTACCTTCTACCCCTGAGACGCGCGGTATGTTCAACCGCGAATCTCTCGCCATGATGAAGGACGGCGCCCGTCTGCTGAACTTCTCCCGCGCAGACCTTGCCATAAGCGACGATATTCTCGCGGCGTTGGAAAGCGGAAAGCTGGCAAAATACGTGACGGATTTCCCGACGGCAGAACTGGTGGGCGCGAAGGGCGTCATTGCCATACCTCACCTTGGCGCCTCAACGGGAGAATCGGAGGATAACTGCGCGGTCATGGCTGCACATGAGCTGATTGACTTTCTCGAATGCGGCAATATCAAGAACAGCGTAAACTATCCGGACGTCGTGCTGCCGCACAATGGGGATTACCGCATCTGCGTATTCCATAAAAATGTTCCCTCCATCATATCTCAGATTTCCGCGGCGCTCTCCGAGGCAAGCATCAATATTGAAAATTTGCTCAACCGTTCTAAAAAGGAATACGCATATACGATCGTCGAAACACTCGGGCAGCTTCCGGAGGACGTCAAAACCAAGCTGTCCGCCATTGAGGGCATCATCCGAATCCGTATCATTCACTGATCACACGAATCTGGCAAAGGTCCGGACGCCGGTCCTTTGCCGAAAACGGCTGCCGCAGGGTGACACGCACAGTCGGCTGTGTAGGAATGATACACGCGGAAGCAGGAGAGGCCCCGGAGCGCGTATCGGCTCCGGGGCCTCCGTTTGTCGGACCGGCAGAAGCGCCGAACACCACATTTTGCGGCTTCAGCCGCATACGCATATGGGAAAGGGCGACGCCAAGTCTTTGCACACGCATTTCGTTTCATAAGGTTGCCTGGAGATTCTTCAAAATTTTTATTAATTGAAAGCGGTTTTTATGAGCGCATCTGAAAATACAGCCTGTCAGGGAAATCCGTGTCTTTTCGGGACCGGGCTTTTCTGACCGTCAACCATCCCACAAAATTTTAAGAAGCGGCAGAGCGCCGGCATTCCACGTTCCGGCGGGGAACAATTTCGCCGTCGGATAAAGCGGGGGTCATCCCTGCTTTTCATGTTAAAAGAAAGGCGGTCTATTCTATGGTAACGATACAGCGTGTGGCTCCCGGCTCTCCCGCCGACAAAAAGGGCGTGCAGGCAGGAGATATCCTCTTATCCATAAACGGGCAGGAGATCCGAGATGTGCTGGACTACCGCTTCTATATGACGGACAGCCGGCTGGAGCTGCTGCTGCACAGAGGACCAAAGCTGCACCGCATCGTCGTACGCAAGGAAATGTACGACGACCTGGGACTGGAGTTTGAGACATTTCTCATGGATCGGAAGCGAAGCTGCAAAAACAAATGTATGTTCTGCTTCATCGATCAGCTTCCGCCGGGTCTTCGCGAAACGCTCTATTTCAAGGACGACGACGCAAGACTTTCTTTTCTCATGGGGAATTATGTGACGCTGACCAATATGGAGGAGGCGGATGTGGAACGGATTATCCGGATGCATCTTTCGCCCGTGCGTATCTCCGTCCATACCACCAATTCCGCGCTGCGCGTCCGAATGATGAAAAATCCACATGCGGGCGAGGTTCTCTCCTATCTTACGAGGTTCCACGAAGCGGGCATCCTCATGGACTGTCAGATCGTTCTCTGCAAGGGCGTGAACGACGGGGAGGAGCTGGAACGGACCATGCGGGATCTCTCTAAGCTGTATCCGAGTGTAGAGAGCGTGTCCGTGGTACCCGCAGGCATCACAAAATTCCGTGAGGGACTCCCGCTTCTTGAACCGTTCAGCCGCAGCGAGGCGGCGGCGGTTGTCAGGCAGGTGGAAGCCTTTGCAGATCGCTGTCTCAACACTCTCGGCTCGCGCATCTTTTTTTTAGGTGATGAATTCTACCTCAAGGCGCAGCTCCCCCTGCCGCCGGAGGAGGCCTACGAGGGATATCCGCAGCTCGAAAACGGCGTGGGAATGCTCCGAAGCTTCCGCTGTGAGTTTACGGATGCGCTCAGAGACGTAAAACGCGATGAATTAAAAAAAAAGCCCCGGCAGCTTTCCGTAGCCACAGGAGAGGCCGCATACGAAACCATCTGCGAAATGGTTGAAATGCTGAGGAAAACATGTTATAATACAACATGCCGGGTGTATGCAGTCAAAAATCGTTTTTTTGGAGAACAAATCACCGTGGCAGGACTTGTGACCGGACAGGATCTTGTTGACACGCTGCGCGGCCGTCCGCTGGGGGACCGCCTACTGATCCCCTCCGTCATGCTGCGGCATGAGGGGGATCTGTTTCTCGACGGCATGTCGCTTGATGAGCTGAAAGAAGCGCTCCGAGTACCGGTCATCGTGACGGAAACGGATGGCGCCTCTCTGCTGCGCGCGCTGCTGTACTGAAAGCACGGCGGCACAGATAGATGCTGCGGGCATGCCCGCTTTAAAGGAAAGACCGGAGGCGTATTCTCTCTTTGGCAGAGCTTTGGCGCCTGCAAAAATATACCGGTCGGGGCTTTGACGTATTTTTCTTCCCTTTCTCTGAGCCGGGCGGCGTTTTCGGCAATGTGAAATCAAGGGCAGGATCGCCGCCTTTTGCCGCTTCGGTGAGGATTTGTATCTGCCGCTGAAGCCGCGCAGAACATCTTGCTTTGCGTTATTGCGTTATCATTATAATCATTTATTGCCGTTTTGTACGATAACCCGCTGCAAAACGCCGCAAACAGCAGGATATAATCTTTTAAAGCATGTAAAAATTCCACTCAAAGTACGTTTCCTGTCTGAAGACGCACTGGACGGTATCCTTCAGACTTTACGCCAAAGGACCGAAAGGAGGGACATTATTGGCTAAACCTATCATAGCAATTGTCGGACGCCCGAACGTGGGAAAAAGCACGCTTTTCAACAAGCTGGCTGGGGAGAGGATCTCCATAGTAGAGGATACGCCCGGCGTGACGCGCGACCGGATTTATTACGACATCGAATGGAACGGGCGAAGCATGGTGGTGGTCGATACCGGCGGTATCGAGCCCGCTTCGGAGGACGTCATCCTCAAGCAGATGAAAGCGCAGGCCGAGCTCGCGATAGATACGGCGGACGTCATCGTGTTTCTGGTCGATGTAAAGGATGGCCTGACGGCAGCAGACAGGGATGTCGCTGAACTGCTGAAGCACAGTCGCAAGCCCGTGCTGCTCTGTGTCAATAAGGTCGATGGCGTGGGCGAGCTTCCGCTGGGCTATTACGAATTTTACGAGCTCGGCTTTGAGGAGGACCCGTTGCCGCTGTCCGCGCTCCACGGGACGGGCACCGGCGATTTGCTGGACCGCGTGCTGGAGCTCTCACCCGCAGATGAGGCGAGGCCGGAGGAGGACGACGCGATCCGTGTAGCGGTCATCGGCAAGCCGAACGCGGGCAAAAGCTCCATTGTCAACCGAATGCTCGGAGAGGACCGGCTCATCGTATCGGACATCCCAGGCACCACGCGCGACGCGGTGGATACAAGGCTGTCCAACGAATGGGGCGATTTCGTGCTGATCGATACGGCGGGTATCCGCCGCAAGAGCCGCGTAGACGATAAAATTGAGCGCTACAGCGTAATACGCGCACAGATGGCAGTGGAACGTGCAGATGTATGTCTGATCATGATCGATGCAGTGGAGGGCATCACGGAACAGGACGAAAAGATCGCGGGGCTGGCCCATGAAGCAGGAAAAGCGTCCGTCATTGTCGTAAACAAGTGGGATCTCGTGGAGAAGGACAACAAGACAACAGCCGCCTACACAAAAAAAATCTACGACGCGCTCTCCTACATGACGTACGCACCGCTTTTGTTCGTATCCGCTCGTACCGGGCAGCGCCTGCAAAGGCTCTTCGAAACGATCCGAGAGGTCCACGCACAGGCGTGCATGCGTGTCTCCACCGGAACGCTGAACGATGTGCTTGCAGACGCCATGGCACGCGTGCAGCCGCCTTCCGACAAGGGCCGGCGGCTAAAAATCTATTATATGACACAGCAGGCGGTCTGTCCGCCTACTTTCGTCGTCTTCTGCAACGACGCGGAGCTGTTCCATTTTTCTTATCAAAGGTTTCTTGAAAATCAGCTTCGAAATGTCTTCGGCTTTCGCGGAACGCCTCTGAAGCTGATCATACGTCAAAGGGGAGACAAGGGTATATAAAGCAAAGCGAGGCCGAAAGCCATGCAGGGCGGAGAGAGCCTGTCCCGCCCTTCGAAGCCGGATGGCGGAAAACAGAAATGCCCGGCCCCACGGCGCGCATCGCTTTGAGCGGTAAAAGGCGGACGCTTCAGAAATCCGCGGCTTTTCAGCCCCACCGCAGGGCTGCACGCCCTGATTTTGAAGGAGCCTCTCGTTTTCGCCACAGGGGAACGCGGGGAAAGAGACCGGCTGCGTCGGGGCGTACGAAACGCATGGGACGGCATCGACCGCAAGAGACGCCGTCTGACACTTTTCAAAGGTTCATGAATAGTGAGACGAAAAAATCCGGCTTTAGGCCGGAAAGGGAGGCAGGACGAAAACGCTCGCAAGCTTTTGCATCTGTGAAGGGAGCGCGGTATGGCCGAGAAAAAACTGTCTTCCGGGCCGAATGCGGCGGAAGACGCTCAACCGCAAGCTCTTTGACTTATCGCCAAAGCGAAGCATTCGGACGCGTTCCCGCTCATTTCAGCAGCGACTCCAGCTTCTCCACAGCTTTGATCGTGTAGATTTTGGCCCTCAGCATATGTGCGGCAAAGGCGCAGCGTACAGCCCTCTGCTTTGCTGCAACCGGCGGTCAGCCGGAATAAAGGTTATTGGATAGGAGAGTTATGATATGCTGACTTACACGTTTTGGAACATACGTCAATACGGACTGTACGGCATCGCGCACAACGGCGAATACCCGCTCGTCCCCTTTCTTCTGATCCTGCTCGGCTGCGCTGTCGCCGCCTATCTGCTCGGCAGTCTGAACTTTGCTGTCATCCTGTCCAGAAGGGTGTATCACGAGGATATCCGCAAGCGCGGCAGCGGAAACGGCGGTATGACGAATATGATGCGCAGCTACGGCAAAAAGGCGGCCGCGCTGACGCTCCTGCTGGACGCCCTGAAGGCGGTGCTGGCTGTGGGCATCGGTACTCTGGTCGCCGGTGAGGCCGGCGGTTATATCGCAGGGCTTGGCTGTGTGCTCGGGCATGTGTTCCCCCTTTACTTTCATTTTCGCGGCGGGAAAGGCGTAGTCGTGACCGCAGCCATGATTCTATGCCTGGAGCCGGTCGCCTTTCTGATCCTTTTTCTGCTGTTTGTCGCCATTGTACTGATGACGCGGTATATTTCTCTGGGCTCTGTCATGTGCATGCTGGTGTATCCGCTGTTTCTGAACCGACTGTATGCGTCGCTGCATCATCAGCCGCCCGGCGCTACTGTTACGCTGGTTTCCTTTGCAGTCGCCGTTCTCGTCATTTTCCTGCATCGCTCCAATATACGCCGGCTGATGAACGGTGAGGAAAATAAATTTTCTTTTAAAAAGAGCGTAAAAGCCGGCGAACAAAAGGATAACGGCTCCGAGACGGAGGAGGACCATCGGGGAGCGGATAAAAAATAGTCTTTCGTTTTGCCGGTCGGTCGGATTTCCATTGTTCATTTTCCGAAGAGAGCAAACGAAATTTACACAGTGGCAACATTGTCTTTTATCGATATAAATATATTTTGAAGACATGGGTGGGCGCCTGCCGAAAGTCAGAAAAGTTTACTTGAGTTTGGCCTATCGCGCCGGTGGTTTTCTCAAATGTGGTTTATCAGATATACGCACAGTTCGTACCGGAGGGCATGGACCCTCTCGCTTCGCTCACCGATACCTATCGGCTGTCGACCTCTGTGCGCTGTATTTGATTCTCCGCATAGACGCGGATCTTTTGAGAAAAAACAGCCGAAATTTTGCGGCGTTTGCGTTTCGGAGATGCCGTATGCAGACAGGCGGCTAACCTCAAAAATAGCTGCAAAAAATGTATGATCCTTTTGGAAACGGGAAAGCTATCGATAGAACAAAGGCGGATAAGTATATTTTGAAAAGCCGTCCGTACGCCGTTTTATGAATAGGCTTCCCGTATTTGTAAGTTCAATGATATTACTCGAGAAGAGGGGACTCTGTGACAAAAAAGCATTCTCGGGATACGGACCACACAAATGGTCGATTGCAAAAACGGCAGAGGTTTCGCGTGAACGCGTGAAAAGGATTTTTTACTTTCGCTTTCCCGAAATTGTTTTTAAGCTCAATTTTTTTGATAAAAGTTAAAATCTTTTTATATCCTCTGAAATCGTCGAATTTCGTTGGCGTCTTGCTGCGCAAAACGTTTTTGCATAGCAGAATTTTTTGTGCCGCCGCACAGCGGCAGAATGGAGTTTTCTATGAAAAAAAGTTATAACCTTGAATCGCTGACCGGAAAAATGAAAAAGTACGAAGGGTCCAATTGTATGATGATTCGAAAGTCATACGATTTATCCACCTCCCTTTACCGTCGCGGAGGAGAAA
>DXYE01000089.1 GCA_019415985.1 Clostridiales bacterium | reverse complement strand
TTTCTCGAATGGTGTTTTGGGGCTGCTCAGACAAGACAGGAGAGAAAAGGAACAGAGAGGGCTTCGTCACGGTGGAAACGAGTCTTCAGACGATCCTTTCCCATCGCACAGTTTCATCATTATTAATAAACAAAAAACCGAATATCGCTGCACGTGGCTCCGCATCGATATATCGTTTTGATACACAAGAATCTGTTTGTATATATAATGTTCTGACTGTATGCCCTGTGCGCGCAGCAAAGCTGGGAAAGGCTTAGCAATGCGTAAAAAGCTGCTGCCATATGAATGATTTGCAGTACCGTTCCGATGTAGCCTTATACGGGATCGATATCCGCCGTTTTTCCTATGCTGTGCCGTTTAATCTTTTTAGAGGTCGTTTTTTCAAATTCCGAATCCCGCAATACAATTTTTGTAATCTGTTTATAGGAGGGGAGCGACCTGCACGCCTCCTTGACATCCCGCTTGATCATTTCAGTCGGATTCTCTATTCCCTGGCTTTCAAGGGCCTCTTTACAGGGATAAATTTCGGCGCACAGCGAAATTTCCTCCCCGCTCTCATTTTTGACGCCGTATACGATGACTTCACTGATAAATTCAGAGGTCGATATTTTTGCCTCCAGCTCCTCGGGATAGATGTTTTTGCCGTTGCTGAGAACAATTAGGTTCTTTTTTCTGCCAGTGATGGTAAGCTGTTCCTTGTTGTTGATAAAACCGTAGTCGCCGGTATGGAACCAACCATCTACAAGAACCTCGGCTGTAGCCTCCGGATCCTTATAATATCCCAGCATGACGGTATCACCGCGTACGCAGATTTCCCCCTCTCCGTCCTCGTTGGGCGTATCAATACGAATATCGAGACAGGGAAGCTTGACGCCTACTGTGCGGTAATCGTTGAAGTAGTCGCGGTTCACAGAGACGAGAGGAGAGCACTCCGTAATACCGTAGCCGTTGATGAGAGAGATACCGATAGCGTCGAAAAATTCGCTGAGCTCCGACCGAATCGGCGCTCCGCCGCACACCAGCTTGATCAAATTTCCGCCGAACGCTTGCTTCCGAACACTTTCGAACAGCTTTTTACGGGCATCGATGCCGACCTTCCGCATCGCATTCGAAGTCTTAATCAGCTTGCGGAGCGCCCCCGCTTTGCCGGACCTTTCGGCGGACGCCCATATTTTTTTGTACATGGTCTCGACAAACAGAGGCACAAGAAAAATATAATCCGGTTTATATAGCTGTAGATTTTCCGAAACGGCACGCAGGCTTTCATTGATGCAGATAGTTGCGTGTTTGTGCAGAGACACGAGGATGCCGCAGACGGCTTCATAGGTATGGTGATACGGGAGCACAGATAGACAAACCGTATATACCGTCGAAACCATGAGACCGTAATAAACGCAGGACACGAGATTTTTAAGCGAGAGCATGACACCTTTGGCATTCCCGGTTGTTCCGGAGGTATAGACGAGCATTTTCATCTTATTTGGTTCCGGCGTCATTTCCAGATATTCCCGATACCCTTGTTCAAGGAGACTTTCTCCCCGGCTTATCAGATCCTCATAATGGAGGAACCTGCTGTCCTCCGGACATACGTCCCTTTCACAGCCTATGCCGATAAAATAGCGCACCTTCGGCATACTGTCCGCATTTTCCCGTAGGAATTTATCGAAACTCTTTGAGTAAAATAAAACCGTACAGTCACTATGACCGACGACGTGAAGCAGATCTTCCGGCGGCAGCTCCTTATCAATGGGTACATAGACGCCCGTACTGTTGAGTACGGTCAAATACACGTTTATCCAATAATAGCTGTTGGCACCAATCATACCGATATGACCGTCTGCTGCGCCGAGAGAGCAAAGCGCAGTTCCAAGCTTCTGTGTATCCAGCAGAAACTGAGCATATGTGATCTCACGCACCTCCTGATGTTCCTTAAACTTAAAGGCGGGCTTATCCCCACAGGCTTCCACTGCCTGAGAGAGCATTTCCTTGAAATTTTCAAATCGCACGACATAGTCATATCCGTAATTTTTCTGTTCACGCATAAAAATCGCTCCGTCTATTCATGAGCCGCGTCACGAATATCCTTTCTGATGTGTTATAGCTGCATACCAGCGGAATATCCCCGCGGATGCTCTGCAGCCTAAATCTGTTTGCTTTTTCAATCAAAAGTATAACATGTTAACGATACATCTGTCAACTGTATCTATCCCCTTTGGAGGAATTTGCAGTGTTGCCTGGTGCCTTGACAGCAGCTCTGTATGATTTTTAAAAGATACGCAGATTCCTGTCGCTTTGGTTTTCGATGCAACTTGCAGCGCGCAGTGGTTGAAACGATACAGATCCTGCCTGGAAATGCCCTTTTCGGAGAAAGGCCGGCGGCAATACGAAAAAAAGTCTCTGCGGACCTCCGGAGAAGCTCTGGAGCAGCGTTGGCGCCAATCAGAAGAAGAGGGACGATCGAAGATAAAGCTTTACCCCAACTTTGATTGAAAAAGGTCCCTGAGATAAATGTATTCTATTTGCCCGATGCTATGCCGGATCGGTAAAATTTTGTACGGTGGATTGCAGGTCCGGAGACAGGGTCATTGATTTCTGAACAGGGGAATTCTATTGCCTGATTTAAATACAGCCTATGACGTTGCTTCGATTTTTGCTGTGAGCCAATGGCATATTAAACGCCGGGGATAAACTGACCGCCTTAATCCGATTCGGCTGTGTCCTCAATGTGAACAATGTTTTCCTGCTTTTGATCTACAACCTTCCATTGGCCGTCTTCCTTTTTCATTGTGTATAGCAGATAACTGAGATAGTGAACCTCCAGCTCTCCAGTTTGACGGAGGACATTTTTTGTTTCTTGGGCAAAATAGACTTGCGCGTCGGTTTCCGTCAATGCGGTCGCATCCATATTAAGAATACTGAAGCTCTGATCATACAGAGCATCGAGCTGCTGGTAAGTATTGAGCGACGCCTGACGGTCCTCGGATGAAAGTGAAAAGGCGTTCATGTATTTATCGAACTTGCCGGCATTAAAGTCGATCATCATACCAATGACCATGTTTTTCACATCTTTTTCAGCCTGGGAATCTTCCTCGGTAAAAAAGTCCGGATATTCTTCTGACCGATCTGGGTACGATGTGCTACTGCACGCACAGAGATTCGTCAGCGTCAGCGTCAGTGCCAACACGGCGGTCATAATTGCTCTGTAAGCGGTTTTCATGTTAATCATTTTTATTCCTTTCTATGCTCTTACCGAGCATATGCGTCAATCTGTTCTTTATGGGACGCTGCGAAGTGCCTATCGAGATTTTAATAAAACGACCATGACCACTCTGTTCTGTTTTCTTTTCGCTGATCAGCGGATACAAGCCTATGGAAAATAAGGCGTTTCACGTGAGACCACGGAATACAGAATGTTAAAAAACGCATCTTGTCCCGCAAAAACTTTTATGGCCGGAACTGCCGAGCCACCGACATTTCCGTGGCATTTGTCTTTAAAAGGGATTTGTTCTCGGTCGGCGAAGCCATAGGTGAAACTGTAAAATATTATCAAAGGGGCTTTTTAAACCGTGCCCCCATAATAACCAATTATCAAATCGATAACAGGGAAAATAATGTTTGAATTCGCTAAGCTTATTATAACATATTTCTGTAAAATTGTCTATCCCCGGCAAAAGTGGTGTCTATGTGATGATTAGGTGAAATTATCATCAGTATTCTTGACAATTTATAAAAATATGATACAATAAAAATTGTTTAGGGGATAAATGGCTTATTTTGCAATTTATTCTTGCAAAGAAGGAGGGATGATAGACGAATGAGATACGATAATGTAAACGAAAAAGTTGAAACAGAACGGCGGATAGCAGCAGAAGATATGACGCCGGTGATGCTGGTGCTCAGCATAGCACAGATGTATCAGGACGAGATGAACCGGCAGTGCACAGCTTTAAAGTTAGGTGCGGGCGCACGCCGTGTGATGTACCATTTATCTTTGGAAGAAGGCGTCACGCAGCTCAGTCTGGTAAAAGCAACGGGACTGAAGGCTCCTACGATAAGTTTGATTCTCCAGAAGATGGAACGGGACGGCTTGGTAAACAGAAGGACCGATGATCTGGATATGCGCATGACACGTGTTACCTTAACGGAAAGCGGCAGGCAAACAAATCTCGTTTTAGAGAAGACGGAAAAGCACCTGGCTGAGGTTATGAACCGGTATTTGACAGATGAAGAAAGCGAATTTGTACGCAAGCTTCTTTTGAAGATGCACGAAAATCTGGAGGAGGAGCTGGAGACAGCGTCAAAATCCACGGAAGCATAACCGTTTTTGCTGTCATAAAGATCTGTTGAAATGCTGGCTGGGAGCCTGTTCCCGATATGAACATCAGGGAGCGGCGGATTGAAAATAGATAAGACCGCGTGTGTGACTCTAGATAAATTGTAAGCGAAAACGGTATACCCTGTTGGAAGGCGGTATTGCGGCATCGTAAATACGGAGAGAAAGCAGGGCGCTTCGTTCGGGATACGCGGAGCCCGTTTTTGTTTGCCTATACACGGACGTAAGAGAGCGGACTCCGCTGCAATCGGCGGATGTAATTTTTTATTTCTGCAGGGGAAATTACGAAAATATTAAAGGCCTGAAACCGTAGAAAACAAGGTTTCAGGCCTGTTTTAGGAAGGGAAACTTATTTTAAAGGTCGCGCCGTGTGAAGGAATCAAATGCGGTGTACAGCATGCAGAACAGCAGAACGGCAAGATAAATAACGGAGAAAAGCAGGGAAGGGCTGCTGTCGATTTGAACAACACCAAAGTTCATGTTGTTCAGAAGGTTTTCTGTAGAAAAAACTTTTTCTGAAAGCGACAGATGGGAAAAGGGAAGAAACTTAGTCCATTCTCCTGTGATGCCGAACATTTGCAGAAAAGCCGAGACTGTACTTCCGATAAAGTAAGTGCCGAGCGGTATGGAGACGGCGGCCGCAGTGTTTCTGGTGACAACGGAAAGCATGAAGGCAAATGCCATGAAGACAAACACCATGAGGTAATCCAGAAGAATGTTCAAAAGACCGTAAACAAACGGCGAAATTAAGTGGGGAGTGCCGTTTGACATATATACATACGGTTCATATCCGAGTTTACCGAAGAGCACCTGCATTGTTAGCGTCGAGAGCAGATAGGCTGCCACGGTGAGTACAAGCCCCGTCAGGAAGAGTGTGGTAAGCTTCGCGGTATAAATTTTCCATCTGCGCGTCGGTGATATGATTAAAGATTTGATAGAGCCGGATGTGATCTCCTGAGAAACGGAGCTGCCTGCGAGCAGTATCATCATGATGAGAATCAGAAAAAATGCAACGCTGATCATGGCGGACATGCCTGCCTCGGCTGCCGAAGCTTCGGCATCGCTGTCAAGAGAAATGTAACCGTTTTCCAGTTTATAGACCGTAGCGTCCACCGCGTCTTTGAGCTGTTCTCGCTGGTCGGTGGAAAGCGGTACGGATGTTCCTGTGTAATTTGTAGCCATATTGGTCAACAGGATCTTCTTTCCGGATATGACGCCGGATATGGCGCTCTGAAGCTCGTAGCCCATATTTTCACCGTTTGGATCGGCCTTTAAATACAGTTCCAGCGCTTCAATCTCTATGGCCTTTTCATTATCGGATAGAAACGGGTTGTTTTTAATCTCCTTTTTTTGCAGGGAGATGTACGCATTGTAATCGTGCTCCGCATATACGTTTTCGTACTCCCTGAGCATGCTTTCTATATCTTCATATCCGGTGTACTGCTGACAGATCACAGCAGACTCTGGATAGGTTTTCTCTATTTCCGCAGCCGCACGCAGCATGGAAAGCGAATCCACAACGCCGCTCATGTAATTGTATCCGTTCTGAAGGATTTCAGAAAGTGTATTGTCCTCCAGAATCATCCGGCAGCGTTCGGCATCTGCGGTCAAATCTAAAAGATTGCCGATGCTGTAAGGGTATTCTTCATCAGCAGGCTCGATGGTTTCGAGCTGCCGGTGCAGCTCGGCGATTTCTGTTTCCAATTCTTCCAAGTATCCGGAAGGGTCGGACGTGCTGTAATCATAAGAAAACATAGAACTGCTGTATATCAGCTTAATAAAGCCGCCTATGGCGAAAATGCCGACGACCATCAGCAGCGTCATGACAATGATGCTGGCACGCCGGGATATTTTGATCAGCTCGTTATGACAGAGCTTTAGAATTTTACGCAATGTCGAGCCCTCCCCCCGTGACGTTGATGAAGGCGTCCTCAAGCGACGTCTCTTTCTGCGCGATACCGTAAATTCCGATTCCTTTTGCGGCAAGCAGTGTATTGATCTCCGGGACTTCTTCCTCATTCAAAAACAGTTCGATAAAATTCTCACCGGTATCTGAGAGAATATCCGCGTGCGTTTCCAGAATGATCGCCTTGGCTTGCTCCGCCTGTTTAGTGGCAAAACGATAAACCGGCTTACCGGAGGCTGCGCCTCCCAGCAGCTCTTTAATCGGCTTGACGCCGAGGAGCCTTCCTCCGGAAATAATGCCGACACGGTCGCACATCAGTTCCATTTCCGAGAGCATGTGGCTGGATACCATGACGGCGATCCCCTCCGTATGTGCCAGATGTTTTAATATGTCTCGCAGCTCTCGAATACCGACAGGGTCAAGACCGTTGGTCGGTTCATCCAGTATCAGCACACGCGGCTTGTGGACGAGCGCCTGGGCCAAACCGACCCGCTGCTTCATGCCTAATGAGTACTTTTTAACTTTCTCATTGATACGTGAGGACATGCCTACCATTTCCACGACCTCATCTACGCGGCGGCGGTCGACGCCGTGAAGCCTTGCATACATTTCCAGATTGGTCCTTCCGCTGAAATCCTTATACATTTCGGGATTTTCGACAATGCCGCCAAGATAGGACATTGCCTTTTCGTAATCATGACGGAGGCTTACGTGATTGATGATGATATCGCCATCGTCGGCAAAGAGAAAGCCCATGACCAGCTTTATGGTAGTCGTTTTTCCGGCGCCGTTCGGGCCGAGAAATCCGAAGACCTCGCCGCCGAAGACATCGAAAGAAATATCATCGACGACCCTGCGCCTGCCAAAGCTTTTAGACAGGTGTTTAATTTCCAGCAATGCTTCCATGTCTATGACTATGGCTTTCGCATAAGCGAAAGCTTCCTTTCGTTGTGGAATTGTGGGTGATTCAACAAAGTTTCATCGAATTTTGTTGAGCAAAACCGCTTCTGCTGTTCCTTTTCATGGATGTATTTATTGGTACGCTATATCATAAGCGTTTGAAATTGTTAGAGGGAGACCGCTGCTGTAAAACAGTTTCCATTCGCCATCTTCTTTTTGGAGGATAAAAGTCGTTTCATACTCCCTGCGTTCGCTGAACGTTTGCTCCGCCGTCTGTCCGCTGATGTAATAGGGACTTCCCTCAAACTCCATTTGAATCTTAGCCTTGACAGAGGCGGCACTGCCATTGAAGGTAAAAGACGACAGCTTGAGGATTCTGCTGTCTACGGAATCGATCCACAGTCCTTGGCGCTGATATACGGTGCGGGCGATCGTTTCTGCTGCTGAGCGGAGTGCATCCGGCTGATTTACAAAATAGGGAGCTAGCTTTGATGAAGTTGCATCGATCAGAGCATTTCGTTCGGCCTCACTCATTTCATCGTAGCTTTCAGAGGTCTGTTCGCGCGAGACGGTATAGAGCTGTGCTTCTGCGGGGACATAGCTTTCCAACATTTCCTGTATCGCTGTGCGGTCGCCTGCGCGGATCATTTCATTGATCAAAAGATATATCCCTACGGCAAGCACGACGAGCAGCGTCACCAGCAGACCGCGGTTGATTTTCTTGAGTGCATTCAACTTGTTGTTCCCTTCTTTCTTCCGGGACCGCACAAGCGGTTTTCCCGATTGGTACAATGACTTTGCTTATTATACAGGATACGAAACTGCCTGTCAAGCCCGAGATCTGCGAACGGGCACAATTCGCAGCGCTGTGATATCCAATAGGGCAACGAATTTGTCGTCTGCCGATTCACAGACGAAGGGATAATGAACTGGGACTGTTATGCATACGGGAGATCCCCTGTTATACTTTGTTATAGACCATGCTTCTGCTTTTCTGAGCTTTTGAGATGATAAATTTGTCGCTTCGGTAATATTTCATATTCACCTACAAGAAGCTTCGACCGGCCAATGAAGCAAGCTTTTTCATAGGTGCGTCGGTAAGGGATGCAGGGCGGTTATGATTTAGTCTAAACAAAAAGCCGCCGGACGGATTGTACAAAAATCCGTCCGGCGGCGCCTGCTCTGTTTGAGTTTTATAGTAGATTCATATCAGGTGCTTTCACCTGAGGGGATGTTTTCATATAATGTCACGTCCACTGAAATTTCTTCTCCGGCGCGTTCTATCACAAAAGTCAGAACATCGTTGACCGCGTGCTCGTCGAGAAGGCTCTTTAAGGTGTCGAAGGGATCGATTTCAGTACCGTCAACGGATATAATCCGGTCGCCGGCCTGCAGTCCTGCCTTGTCCGCATTTGAATCCTTGTTCACCTCATAGATATAGAGGCCGAATTTTGAAACGCCGTATTTATTGGCAGTCCATTGGTCCGAGACCACGACAGAGGTGATGCCTAAGGTGAATTTCCCGTGAACATAGCCGTCGTTGACAAGGTCCTCGATAATTTGTTTCACAGAATTGATCGGGATAGCAAAGCCGAGTCCCTCCACATTGGTGCCAGACGATTTCGCATTGACGATACCGATCAGTTCTCCCTTTGCATTGAAGAGTCCGCCGCCGGAGTTTCCGGGGTTTACCGCCGCGTTTGTCTGGAGCAGCCGCATGGTTTCGCCGTCAATGGTAATCTCGCGGTCGAGTGCGCTGATGATGCCATCGGTGACAGAACCACCGAGCGTGCCGAGCGGATTGCCGATTGCGACAGCGAGCTCGCCAACCTGCAGCTGATCTGAATCGCCCAAGGTGGCAGTGGTCAAATTCTCCGCTTCGATTTTGATGACGGCGATGTCGTTTTCCGGGTCTGTTCCGATCAGTGTTGCTTCGTATAATTCGCTGTTTTTCAGTCTAACGTGAATGCTATCTGCATCCTCAATGACATGATTGTTGGTAACGATATATCCGTCAGCGGTTACAATCACGCCGCTTCCGGCGCCTTCCTGCGTATACTGCTGGTAGAAATAATTGCTCTTGATTTCCGTTACGATTTCTACTACAGCGTTTGCATTCATAGCGGCGATTTCAGCAATAGAAAGATATTTGTCGTTGTCCGGCTCCGCATAATTCAGCGCGGTATTGCTTGAGTCGCCTGTATTGTTGTTCGGAACGGAAGGCGTCCCCTGCGTTGACTTGTCTGCCTGTTCGGTTTCGGTACCGCCGAAAAGTCTGTTGCCCGCGTACATGCCGGCCATTCCGAAGCAGAATGAAAGGAGGACGCAGCATGAAAGTAGAATAGCTCCCGCACGCTTTGTCAAAAACTGTGTTTTTTTCTTTTTTGCGGGAATTTCATAATGCCCCTGAGAGGCTGCCTGTGAAAATTGAGCGTGAGTCGAGTCACGGCTGTTTTCCTGCGCTGTTCTGTTCCCATCCCCCTGGCTGAATGCATCATAGATATTGTTGTATACGGGAAAGGAAGCAGCCTTTTTTTCCGGATTGCCGTTCTGCTCCTGCCTGTTTTGAAAGTTATTGTTTTCCGTCATATCACTCATTCCTTTCTCCATCCCGTTATTGTTTGTATCTGTTTTCTGTTGACGATATTATATTACTATTTAAATGTGACGATCTTATGAAAATACCTTGAAGAATGCTTGAAAGTCAAAAACGCATTTTTTCAAGGATTTATGACATGCGGATACCGGCGGACAAAAGCGTTACGCGTTCGGCCAGCGATTCAGACGTTTTCACTCCGAAGCCCTGCTTTGAAAAACTGCTTGCATTTTTTTGCAAGATAAGTTATACTTAATTTGGTTTGAAAAGCGGCAGATTATACGATGATTCTCTATCGGCGAGATATATGTCGCACCGCTTTTTTAAAAATTGTGCTTTTGGCTTTCATCACAAAAACGGCAAGCTTTTTAACGCACAGGCGGCGTCGCAGGACAAGCCTTTGACTTTCTTGACTAAACCTCTTTTTTGCCGGAAGCTCCATTTACTTGTGAGCTGCCTTCTGACAAAGCTGTGTTCTCCACGGAATGCCGCGAAAAATGTGACAAGAGATAGATATAGGAGCCTCTGATATGCTGCAGAAAACGAATCCTCAGGAAATACTGTCATGCATGCCTGCGCTGGAAACGCCGAGGCTGCGTCTTCGGAAGATGACGCCGTCTGACAGCGGCGATATGTATGCATACGCCCGCCGGGAAGATGTGACAAAGTATCTTTTGTGGGATCCGCACCCAAATCTTGCCTATACAAAAGCATACCTGACGCAGGTTCAAAAACAATATGCAGAAGGGCATTTTTTTGACTGGGCGGTAGTTCTGCGAGAGGAAAACAGAATGATCGGAACCTGCGGCTTTGCCAGACTGGACGAGACGAACAACGCAGGAGAAATCGGATATGTGCTGAACCCGGACTACTGGGGGCGCGGAT
>DXYE01000088.1 GCA_019415985.1 Clostridiales bacterium | reverse complement strand
TTCCCTCGGAAAAAGCCCACGCATATAAAATGCGGCTTGACGCTATGAAAAGACAGGCAGGCAGACCGAGAAAAGAAAATGGTGTCCCAGTGGGACACGATTATTTAACGGGCAAATCAAGAGAATTGCTGGCGGCAGAAACAACAGATAGCAATACACAAATCCAGCGTTATATGACTGCAGGAGCAATTATATATACCCTCCTGTAGTTGAAGATACGAGTAAAATCCGTGGGCCATGTGCGCCCGTGGATATAACACAAATAGCAAAGGAGATGTTTACATATGAGCCCGAAACCGGAGGAAAACTCGCTGTATGAACAGCAAGAGAATAAAATACTTGCGCAGTCAGACGCTTTTATCTCACTTCTTACAAAGCGTGGGATATTGGGTGATCATGAGATCGACAACACAAAAGTTCGCAATGCCCAGCAGAAAAGACGCAGCACTGCTTTCCACAACACACATGTTCTTCTGCAGCACTACCGTTCTTTCAAGTGGATCCTTGAGATGATGCCGGAAACCATCGCTGAAGAACTGGATAAACCGTTTGAAGGGATCGATATGCTGCTTGAACACGTAGATACCGAGCTTGCCCTATACCTACACCCAAAGCAAACCTTTCTCTGATTTGAAACAAGAGTAATCCTTACAAATTTCCGGATCGATTTTTTTGTGGACAGTGCATAATATATATTAGTTTAAAGCGTGCGAACGAAGGAGTTTTTGTAGTTTAAATAATTAAAGTAAAGGGAGGAAGTGCAATTGTATCCAGAATGGATATTGAAAAACAGGGAAAATTATGAGTTTATTTTGAAAAATAATAGAAAATATTCAATAAGTCAAAGCATATGGACAAAAAGTTATTTTTGTAAGTCTATTACTGATGATGAAGGTTTAAAAAATTTGAAACGGCAATATCATTTAGATCGCTTAAATAAAAATAGAACAGATTTAGAGTTATGCTTTAAAGCTATGGAGTGGACGTTTCAATAATTGTTAAGTAAAATGCAGAGCGACTATAACGGCAAACTCAATGCGTGTGAAATATTAAAATATTGTAATAACAATCGAACCACGGTAAATTGTTTATGTCACGCAACAGTTCTTACAGAAATATTATTGGCTTTGGGTTTCAATGCACGGAAAATATCATGTTTACCTATTGATGTGGTTCCATTTGACAACCATGTAGTTACAAGGGTATTTGTTCCGATATTTGAATAGTTTTATGCAAAACCTTTGCACGAAAGCTATAGATATTGTAATTACTAGTTCTCAATCAGGAGTACTGCTCTATGATATTGGCAATATGATTCAATACAACCTCCCGCAGTTTAGCTTTCTGTTAGGAACACAACCCGATGCGGTTATTCTTTGTATAAATCCTTTTGATGAAATGGATTACATAATGAGAACTAAACTGTTCATTGAATCCAGTGTTGATTGTAAGGTGGTTGCTTTTGAAGTTTCCTATGGATATAAAAGACGATTGGATCGGAATTTACGGGCAAAGAATTGTTATAACTGACGAAAAGTATTCTAAATTGTCTTCTGTTCTTTATGATAGATTCTCTATACCGGTTTATAAACTTGGAAATACAGTGGATATGGATTTAATTGTTGGACATATAATAGATTATTTTCATTAGTTAGGTGAATAAATTTCAATTAAGAAAATGCTTGAATTCAATTTAATTGGTATGAGGTTTGTTAGCAGCGTTCACAAAGAAAAACGGAGGCAACAACGGGGAAAGAGTACAACCTCTTAGGGTTTTGCCATGAAGCGTTGCAGAAAGAGGGAAGACAACTGTACTTTTACTGCTATTTCATTATAAAAAGTCCCGAGCATGGCTATGCCGTGCCCAGGACTTTTCAATCTCTTTATAGATTAAAAATACAGCTTTTTTAATCTGTGTGGGAATGCTTGCAGGTGCCGCCGTCAAAGAAACCGGTCAGATCCATACGCCAGACGGAACCGTCTTCAGAAAGATGAAAGCCAATCCGCCTCAGAAGCGCATCATCGGGCTCTAAACCTCTGTATTCCGCCTGATGTATACCGCATAGATCAATAAAGTTCAGCGTCTGGCGTCCCATAATAAACAGTGCATCCCGGTCGTTTGAATCCTTTGCATTCTTCAAATCGCGCAGGATTCCTTTATCATCGCGAATAATAAATTGACAGATGCCGACAAAAACGCCGTCGTCGACAGCGCGATACGCCAACATATCCGGATCAAAGGTAACGCCGCACCGTAAACAGAGCTCCTGTTGTTCTTTTTTGGTTGGGATGGGTTGAATCAACAGCATATTTTTTGTATGCAGAGGCATTGACAAAGTAAAGTGTCTCTGCAATTTCCTCTCATTTTTATCTCTTTGTTCGGTCATTGATCCCCAGCGCACTTTTTTGCCTGCCAGTCAATCTGGCCCATTTTCCGGGCCGGAGATTGCCCAAACGTACATCTCCGATTGCAATACGCTGAAGTCGCTCGATATTCAGACCGCAGACTTCACACATTTTACGTATTTGACGGTTACGTCCCTCGAAAAGCTCCATTCGAAGAACGGTATTGCCATCGCTCCGTGCAACAATGGAAACCGCCACAGGGCGAATCCGATAGCCGTCAATGACCATGGGCTGTCTGAGTTCATACAATGCCTCCGGCGTGATTTCACCGTTTAGCCTTACATGGTATATTTTGGGAATCTCGTGCCGGGGATGCATCATGCGGTTGGCAAATTCGCCGTCGTTTGTCAGCAGCAGCAATCCCTCCGAATCCATGTCCAGCCGTCCGACCGGATAAACACGGACACCTACGTCCGCTATAAGCTCGCTTATGCACGGTCTGCCGCGGTCATCGTTTAATGTTGTCACATATCCGCGCGGCTTGTTCAGCATCAGGTAACATTTACGGGCGCTCTGTTCCTCCCGTATAATCCTTTTTCCCCTGTAGGTTACAATATCGTGCCGAGGATCGATTTTCTGTCCGAGTTCCGCCGGCTGCCCGTTTATAAATATATGACCGGATAAAATTTCCGTCTCGGCTGCTCTGCGCGACATAACACCGCAGTCCGACATCCATTTCTGTATTCTAAGCTTTTGTCCCTGGTCCATTTTATCTCACCCCGTGCGTTCTGCCGATTCCTCTCAGCCCATGCCGAAGAGATTCATCAGCCACTGCAAGAATCCGCCGCTTTCTTCTGGACATTGCACGTTTTCCTGTGCTACGATCGGTGTGGAAGCTACTGCCGTTCCGGCGCGATAAAAGACAACGCGTCCGATTTCGCAGCCGGCTTCGACCGGCGCGTAAAGAAAGCGATCCATCTCAACTACCGCTTTTACATCTCCGGCATCCTTCATCATGACAGCCGAAAGCGGCTCCGGATTGGTTGCGGTGACTTTGTCCGTCACACCACCGACTACTGGTACCTGAATCGTGTAGGCGCCTGCTTCTGCGAGCGTCCTCTGTTCATAACAGGAGAAACCGTAATCGAATAAATTCATATGATCGTTCCAGTCGTCCGGTGCGTCGAGTGTCACGCAGATCAGCGTCACACCATCGCGTTTCGCCGCAGAAACGAGACACCTGCCGCTTTTTTTCGTGAATCCTGTCTTCACCCCAATGGCGCCCTTGTACAGCTTCAGCAGCTTATTGTGATTGATCAGAAGCCGAGTGCCTTCGCCGTTTTTCAAGGGGATTTCCATGCGGTAGGTAGAGACGATTTCTCTGAAGGTATCATTTTTGAGCGCGTAAGCCGTCAACTTGGCAAGATCGTAGGCTGTTGTTTTGTGGTTCTCATTGTCGAGTCCATGGGGATTCGTAAAAGAAGTGTTCTCAAGTCCAAGTTCGCGGGCTTTTGTATTCATCATATCTGCGAAAGCTTCCACACTTCCGGCCACATCGACCGCGATAGCGGTTGCGGCATCGTTCGCACTCTCCAGCATCAACGCATACAAAAGCTGCTCGAGTGAAAGCCGCTCGCCCTCATAGAGATAGACAGAAGAGCCTTCAATTCCGACTGCTTCTTCGGAGACGATGACTTCTTTCGACATTTCTCCGGCCTCTAGGGCAACCAGAGCGGTCATGATCTTTGTAGTACTTGCCATGGGCCGAATCTCATCGGCATTTTTTTCATACACAATACTGCCGGTTTCCGCCTCGAGGAGAACGGCGCACCGGGCAGAGACATTTAAAACCGTTGTATCGACGGCTACGGCGCCATCAGGGTCTTCCCCGGGGATATCTGGGCCGGAGGCGGAAGCCGCAAAGCATAGGAGAACAGCCAGAGTGAGTATCAGAGCACACAGACGTTTTATACTTCGTTTGATCTTCATGGATTAAGCCCGTCCTTTCGCATTTGCCAGCGGCCACGGCTTGGTTTGTATGCCTAAAGGGAGAAATGAAGCCGTGTTCTCCGCCGGTCATTTGTTTGATACAAATGTATGACAAGCCATCCTGATTTAGAAGCAGGTATAGATGAAAAAACTTTGCCGAAATCTGCTTGGACTCTTTTCACCAACAAAATTTTCTGTTTATTCCAAGTCGGGCCCTTGCTGTAACAGTACAATTGGACAACCGGCGCCCAGCGCGCTTCCTTTTGCGACAAAAGGAAATTGCTGAGCTAAACGACTGGTCCGCTGTATACCGGATGAATCTTTTCAGGCCTTCTAAATAAACGCTGTATTCGTATGAAAGCGTTGACAGTATGATTTATGAAGTAAAAAATTCATCGGTATTCGTTTCAATTGCAGCTTCTTTTTCTTCCTCGGCCGAATCCTTTTCCTCTGCATTAGATTTTTTAGAAAAAATTGCTTTAATTTTTGCGAGAATATCGGGGGTCTTGTCAAGCAGGGAATTGATATTGGATCCCAAATCGTTCGGTGCGTTTACAGGATTGTTGACGCTGAGCATTTCCACATCGCCATTCGGTTTGATGATAAGAAAGGCCACCGGCATAACGGTTAAACCCGTTCCGCCGCCGCCTCCAAAATTCATCTGCCCGGCTTTGGTCTCCTTCGCGTTTTTGCCGAGATAATCCAGACCGCCGGATGCAAGCCCCACAGAAACTTTGGAAACCGGCAGAATGGTGGTGCCGTTCTGTGTCTGGATCATTTCACCTATTATGGTGTTCGCATCCACAATGCTTTTGATCTCTTCAAGGGATTTTTGGATTATGTCGCTGATTTTTGTTTCCGCCATATTGGTGTTCCTTTCACGCTCAAGTTTGAATTTTTGCCTGGAGAGGGCTGGGATACTGGAGTTGATCACGGAATATTAAATTGTGTAGAACGCTCGAATGTAATTTTGCGGATCTTGTATTTCGTCCGTACAGAAAAAACGGCTTTACTGCGGCGGTCTCTTTCGCATGCAGGAGAAAGGGGAGGAACGTATTTATTCTATTATACACCATATTGCAGAGGCATGCAAGAGATCAATTTATTTTTTTGACGCAGGCGCTGGGCTTGTCTCCGCATCTTATTTTTTTGACCGCAGACCGCGCGGCCACGGCGGAGAACATGGGAAGGATTTGTACGACGCTATAGCCTTTTCAATGGGAAGGCCCTGCAGGCATCGGCTTTCAAATGCTGCTCAGGTACATGCGATTCGTTTTTGTCATCATCGATAGATTATGATGCTGCATGCAGAAAAGCGCGGCGCTCGAAAGCTAACTGTGTACGCACTGTCTGCGCGATTTAAATCCGAATTGCATCATTGGCCCGATAAACACAGGAGAGGACGGAGGAAAAAAACAAGACTCTCTGGGGCTCTAAAAATTATATTTCATATTTGTGCTTCTTTATATTTTTTTGTGTAAGGGAATTGCATTTTTTCGTCGAATGTGCTATACTAATTTATAGAGGAAATTTCTTGCGGAGGAATTTTCAAATCCGATTAGAAACGAGGAGAAATTTTATGCGCGACAAGAACGTCTATGAATTGGCTGTAAAAAAGAAAGTAGAAGGCGCTTTCAAATGGGTTCGTGCCGCCGTGATAGCGGGATATATTCTGCTTACGGTTGCCATTATCGTCATTGCCAACATTACGAGAATAGGAGCTGTTTTTATCGTTATCGTTCCGATGATTTTGCTCCTCATCGTCATTCCTGCCACTTGGCGGTTTGTCGATATTGAGTATTATTATCGAATTGGTCTGGACAACAATACAAACAAAAAGCTGACTGTGGATTCTGTGCAGAAGGTTACTTTCTGGGTGGAACGTGTTCAGGGTAAAAAGATACGGGTAGCACAGTCCGGTAAACGAGCAACGGACATCAGCCGTACTGTCGTGTATACGGATGTCCCGGTAAGTGATTTAGAGCTTGTCGCACCGTACAAAGATGAGTATAAAAAGCAGCTTGACGCAGATAAGAGTATTAAGCACCGGTATTGGGCGCTTCCATCTCTGCAATCCCCCAATGCTTATTTTGCTGTTTACCCAAACAGCAAAGGGGAAAAATGCGCGGTCGTTTTTGAAGGCACCAATGACGCTGTCAAGATGCTGAGCAATTATAACAAGGAAAAAGTTGTAGTAACGGAGCTATCCTATTAATAATTTTACAGATCTTTACATATGCTGTACCATTCACAAACAGGTGAGGCGGCGGGGCACGGCATCCACCGTTCCGTCTGCGGCACACCGAGTCCGCTTGTCTCTCTGAGATCGGTGAAAGGTATGGTCGATTTATGAAACAACAAACGATAAGATTTCTTTATAAGGGGATTCTGCTCATTAGCTGTACTATGGTGTGGTTGTTCGGATGCACAACCTCTTCGGGGGTGTCGTCGGCTACGCTTCTCAGTTATCGGCAGAATCCCTTTTCCTGTGACATCACAGTGTCAACAGGCAGTCTTGAACCGCAAACCTATCACATGATACATGGGCAGGAAGACAGCTTTGCCCTTCGGCTTCCTGCTTATGATGAATCCTTTACAATTACAACGGATGGTACAGAGGCGACGCTGACACTTGGCGACCTCCAGATGCCTTTGGAGTTAAACGATACCCGTGGAATCGGACTGATCCGCAGACTTATGATAGGCGATCCGCCGGAGAACGATATACGTGTTGACGTCAAGGAAGAGAACGGCTGTTCGTATTATATGCTGCGGGATCAGACAGCCGAATTTCTATTTGATATGGATACCGGAAATCCAGAAAGAATTACCTATAACGGGGAGCAGGAAACCACGGTGATTCTTGTAGAAAATCTGTCGTTTTTACCGTAAAGAAATTAAATCATGGATTTAAAAAAAACAAAGGTACAGATCGCAGAACTTAATATAATTTACATGTTTAGCTGGATGCTCGGCTCATCTTTTGCTCCTGCATCTTTTTTCCACACCCGATCATTGGGGTATGTATACCAATTATAGGAATGGATATCAGCGGTACATTCATTTGAGAGCGTATATTTGGAGTAGTAGAAGATCGAATTATTCGGATTATATGATAAAGACCAGATGGCGACAATAAAATAAAGAGAGAAACTTTATCCAATACGATTGCGGGCCATGTTTCATGGCCTGCATTTCGTGTTCGTACTGTGCTTGCTGGTCTGGAGAAAATCAGCAGTGTTATAGCATGCGCAGGAATACAAAACAGCCGTACGGTGTCGGTCTATGCTGTTCGTATTATATCATATCGCAGTTGAACTCGTATGTCACATTCGCCATAATATAATTCGAGAGGCCGCGGTACAGATAAAAGGTGTCCATCGCCGGTTGCATAGGTCGGTTATTCTCAGTAAAATAAGGCTTGAGGCTTACGAATCCGTGGGGGTGAAAAAGGGCCTTTGTTTGAGACCTCACTGTACGGGAAAGGTTGCTTTCGTCAAAAGTTTTTCATCGGGTATTGTGCGCGGAAGGGCTCATACTTGAGGCTATCTGAGCTCCGCACAGTGAAAATCACAGCAGAATGAATGCAAGGCTTTGCCCATATCGGTGTAAACAGCGCCTGTTTATCGGATATTGTATACGAAGACCGGCCGTTTGTTTGCCTTCACCTATCTCCTTATTCTCTGTAAGTTATACGTTTGCATGTTTAATATGAAAGGATGCGTTCCGGGCAACGGAGACGGAAAGCAGGTAAGCAATGAGAAATCAGATGAAACGGATAGCTGTTATGGCCGCAAAACGCAGCCCGGTAGGGAAGATTCCGGGAAACTTGAACGAAATCGGTGAGGTTGAATTGCTTGCTCGTCTCCTCTATAGCGTTTCGGAAGGATATCAGGATAGGATCGCAGAAGCGGTTGTTGGATCGGGCTTCCCCATAGAGCGGGACAATCTCTGTCGAAAGGCGGTGCTTCGGGCCGGCCTGAGAGAGTCTATACCAGCCAGCACTGTGAGCAAAACCTGTGCCTCGTCAGATCAGGCTCTGCTTATGGCCTGCCGCGCGGTTTGGGCTGGCGGCAGCGGAGCATATCTGGTTGGCGGTAGCGAAAATGTCGGCCAAAATCCGTATACGCTGCATTTTTTTAAAAGAAATATTAAGGCGGCATTAAAGGGCAGTTTGCCGGAACTCGAAACAGCGGTCAAGGAGATACAGGAAAACGATATGCCGATACTGGCGGAGATGTTGGCGTGGCGATACGGTATATCGAGAGAGGAGCAGGATCTCTTTACGCTTAAAAGCTGGTTATGCGCGCAGAAAGCCCACAAGGAAAAACGTTTTTCGGATGAAATACTGCCTGCTGAGACGCCATTGATTGTGGCGGACGAATGGCTTGAAGTGGAACGCAACGCCGCTATGCTTCGGAAAGCGGAACCGATGTTTGTACACGGCGGGACCGTAACCCAGTATAATGCTGCGGCTATGTGCAACTGTGCGGCGGCCATGCTGTTAATGGGGGAGGATGAGATAAACCTTTTCGTGCAGCCGCCGATGGGGTTCATACTGGATGGTCTTTCAGTTGCAGTTCCACGGGACTGTGCAGGAAAAGCAATGGATCAATGCATTCGTTTGCTGCTCCAGCGCAACGGACTTGATAAAGAGGATATTGGATTGTATGAAGTCAATGAATCCTTTGCAGCTCAGGCGATCAGTACAATAAGGAATTTAGGTTTGCAAGAGCAGAATGTCAATGTAAACGGCGGCAATTTGGCTTTGGGATACCCCATAGGTGCAACGGGGATGCGCATGGGCATAACCCTGCTTTATGAGATGCGCCGACGTGGGTGCCGATATGGTATCAGTACAGTGTGTGCAGGCGGCAATATGGCAAATGGCTTTTTGTGGGGCGGCGCTGAAGAATACTGTTATTATTAAAAATATTATTTTACTAAATTTGTCAAGGGATTCGCTTATTTTCAGGCGAAGCCCTTTTCTTTGTTCAGAGACTATTTTAGTTTTTGCTGTTTGAGCCAAAGAGACATGATCGCTTTCTGCGGCAGTATTTTTGACAGGACGTGGGTGGATTTCACATATAGGCCATATATGGATATATCTTTGTTTCGGTCTGCATCTCTAAGAGCTTTTTTCGCCACAACATCAGGCTGTACCATGCCGTAAAAGTTGTTGGTCGCTTTCTCCGCGCCTATTAATCCCCGCTCGAATAATCCTGTCGAAATCCACCCGGGACAGACAGCCGTTGCAGAAACGCCCTTATCCTTCAATTCCACATTCAGTGCCCTTGTATAATGACGGACAAAGGCTTTGGTGGAACTGTAGATGTTCTGATAAGGCAAGGGGAAGAAGGAAGCTTGAGATGCAATATTGATGAGGTGCGCGCCTTTGGGCATATAAGGAAGACAAATCAATCCCATAGCAACCAATGCACGGATATTCAAGTCAATCATATTCAGGGACTCATCAACAGATAGATCTTTGTACGAACAAAACTTCGCAAATCCGGCATTGTTTACAAGGTATTGAACCTGATAGTCGCTGTTTTCCAAAAGGGCGCCAACACTCTTTACCTGTTTTAAATCGGATAAATCTTTGGAAAAGGTTTTGACTTTGATGCCCATTTCTATTGCCAGACGCTGCAGCTTCTGTTCATTACGGGCTATCGCCCAAATCTCATCGATGCCGCGCTTTTTGGCAATCAGCCTGACAAATTCTTTACCCAACCCGCTGCTTGCGCCTGTAACGATGGCAATATTTTTCATCATATAACCGCCTTTCCTGTGGTATTATGCATGATGATTTGGGACTGTAAAGCTATTTTCTAAATATACTGTTTCTCTTTCAGAGATCAGAGTACCGGACCTACTGCTTTGGGGCTTGACGATATCCTTTATTATAAATCATTTTCGGCGTTTTGTATACAAAATATTCTGAAAGATTCATATAAGCTGTTTTTATGCGATGCCTTCTATGCGGTATCCTGCGAGACGTATGATAATTTTTGCTTGAAGTATTACAGTGCCTAAGGTTTCATGAAAATAAAGATAAAAGTGATTGTTACCGTGTTTCCATTTAAACGCTCTGTATCCGTTGTCATGCGGATGCCTCGCCCTCCTGACTTGAGAAACCATTGGGATATTACGGAAATTTATGATTCGGTTGATCGAGAAGCGGTTTTACAGATAAGATCGATGATATTTGTTGCAAATGATAAAGTTTGGAAATTGCAAAAAGGCCTTGACAAGACCGATAATACTGTATATACTGTTCATATACCTGTCTC
>DXYE01000087.1 GCA_019415985.1 Clostridiales bacterium | reverse complement strand
GGTGATAATAAATATTTGTATGTTTTAAGTTTACGTTGGCTGCCATGCCTGTGAAAAACAGGTGAAAGGGACCGGTCGCTGTATGGCCTAAATAATTCTTTAATTCAATTCGGCTGTGCAGATTCAGGGGATAAGGCGGGAGATAATAAAGGAGAAGGGCTGCCGGCAAAGTTTAAATTCTCACCGAATGGGAATCCTATGCACATATAAACAATATATTACGGTGGAGAAGTTCCTTGTGTTTTAAATTTTGGCACACGATCTTCAAATTGGCCAACGATTTACAAAATGTTAACAAATATGTCTAAAAAAATCCTTGAACATAAGGGAAATCCATGGTAAATTTATATATAGATTAGCACTTGAATGCATAGAGTGCTAAAAAATCCGGAAGTATTTGGAAACCTATACTACGGGAAAGGAGGGAGGGGATTCTATGGAACCGGAAAAGAACAGGTCAGAATTAAGCGATCGGAAAAAGCAGATACTGAAAGCCATAGTGGAGATGCATATCCGTCAGGGAGAACCGATAGGGTCAAAGTATCTCATGGACCATTACAATATGGCGCTTTCCTCTGCGACAATCCGAAACGAGATGGCAGAGCTTGAGGATATGGGATATCTGGAGCAGCCTCATACTTCGGCGGGGCGAGTGCCATCGAAACGCGGTTATCGTTTCTATGTAGATGCACTGATGAACCGTTATCATATGACGGAAGCGGAAATTCGGGAACTGAACCGGCTGTTAAAGATGAAGCTTGATGAAATGGATAAAATTCTCGACAGCGCAGGTCGGCTGATGTCGCTTTTCACCAATTATACGTCCGTCACCGTCCGTCCAAAGCAGCGAGAAGTTACCATTCAGCGCTTTGATGTCATTCAGATGGATCCTTTCCACTTCATATTGGTGATGACGGTACATCTGAGCTGTATTCGCACAAAGAACATTCGCGTGGCGTTCCCGGTGACTGGGGAAGTGCTTCAGCGGCTGGTGAAGGTCCTGAACGAACAAATGGCCGGCCGCACGATGGAGGATGTTACGCTTCCGGTGATGATGAAAATGGAGTCGGACATGGAGGATTATGCCATGCTGATTACTCCGATTGTCAAAAGCATATACGAGGTCATTCGGGAACTGAACGGAGGGGATATCAAATTTGAGGGCGTCAACAAACTGCTACAGTATCCGGAATACGCGGATGTCGGGAGAATTCGGGAATTCTTTGAGCTTCTTGAAAAAAAGGAAACGCTTTTGGATGTTGTAGCGGATGCCGGCGATGATAAGGTTAACATTTATATAGGCGGCGAATCTCCCGTAGACGCAATGGACAACGCCACGCTTATTTTTAAAAAGCTGACGGGCGGCGGAAAGGTGCTTGGTGCGATCGGCGTCATCGGTCCGTACCGTATGGATTATGCGCGGGTCGTTGCTATGGTGGACACACTTGCCGGGAATCTCTCCAAACTGCTTGAAAAGAGCGTTGAGGATAATCTGCTTGAACCATAGAGGCGGTAAGACGCATGCAGGCGAACAAGGGATCCTCAGGTGTTAGGAAATACAGAGCGAGAATCATGAAAAAATGAGATAGGCTCCCGATGACGGGCAGCATGCAGAGCTATAGAAAGGAAGGGTCGTGAATATGGAAAAAGAAAATATACCTGAGACAGAGCAGACGGAAGAAGACGTAAATCAGGCAAAGGATCCACAGAACGCAGCTTCCGGCGAAACGCCAAAAAATTGTGAAAATACGCCGGAGGCGGACGGTGCGGAATCGGTACGGACCGGGGAGGAGGACGCAGCGAAGGATGCCGAATTTGCGGGCGGCGAAAAAGGAAGGAAAAAAGAGCTGCGCGCTCTGAGGGAAGAAAACAAAGTGCTTTCGGGTGAAAATACAGTACTCAAAAAAGAGGTTGCGGAAGAAAAGGACCGTTACGCGAGAATGCTTGCGGAATATGAGAATTTCCGGCGTCGTTCCGCAAAGGAACGTGAGGGCACCTATAATGATGCGTGCGCGGACGTACTGAAAGAAATGCTCCCGGTTCTGGACAATTTGGAAAGAGCAACGCAGTACGCAGAGAGCGAAAAGCTGTTGGAAGGCGTCGGTATGATCATTACACAGTTTAGAGAGACGCTCTCTAAAATCGGCGTGGAGGCATTCGGCGAAACCGGCGATGCGTTTGATCCAAACCTGCACCACGCAATCGCACACGAGGAAGACGCGGAAAAACCCGAAAACGTGGTGACGGATGTCTTTCAGAAAGGGTATAAAAAGGGAGACAAGGTCATACGATTTGCAATGGTAAAGGTTGTGAACTGATTCGTTTAAAACCTTTGGCATAGGGATATCCGTTCCGGTACATCCTAAGATAGACTGTAATAAATTTTATTAAAATAATAATGAGAGAGAGGGAATTGCAATATGGCTAAAATTATCGGTATAGATTTGGGAACGACGAATTCATGTGTTGCGGTATATGAGGGTGGTGAGCCTCATGTTATCACCAATCCGGAGGGAGCCAGAACGACACCTTCCGTGGTGGCTTTTTCAAAAACCGGAGAGCGCATGGTCGGGCAGGTGGCTAAACGGCAGAGTATTACGAATCCTGACAGAACGGTCATGTCCATTAAACGCGAAATGGGTACCAATTACAAGGTGAGCATTGACGGCAAAAATTATACGCCCCAGGAAATATCCGCGATGATTTTGCAGAAGCTGAAAGCCGATGCAGAAGCTTATCTTGGCACAACGGTAACCCAGGCGGTCATCACGGTACCTGCCTATTTCTCGGATGCTCAAAGACAGGCGACAAAGGATGCTGGTAAGATTGCTGGACTTGAGGTCATGAGGATTATTAACGAGCCGACGGCAGCAGCGCTCGCTTATGGCGTTGATAAGGAGAACAGCGAGCAGAAGGTCATGATCTTTGACTTGGGCGGCGGTACGTTTGACGTTTCCATTTTGGAAATCAGCGACGGCGTATTCGAGGTGCTGGCGACAGCGGGAAATAACCGCCTCGGCGGCGACGATTTCGATCAGCGGATAATCAACTGGATTGCTGACGAATTTATGAAAGAAAACGGCGGAATCGATCTTCGCAAGGATAAAATGGCACTTCAGAGACTGAAGGAGGCGGCTGAAAAGGCGAAGATCGAGCTTTCCGGTATGACAACCTCCAACATCAACTTGCCGTTTATAACAGCGGACGCAAACGGTCCCAAACATTTCGATGCAACCCTTACGCGTGCGAAATTCAACGAGTTGACCGCGGACCTGGTGGAAGCAACGATACAGCCGACGAAGCAGGCGCTCTCCGATGCCGGACTGACGCCGTCTCAGATTTCAAAGGTTCTTCTGGTCGGCGGCTCAACGAGAATTCCAGCCGTTCAGGAAGCTGTACAGAAATTTACGGGCAAGGAGCCGTTTAAGGGAATCAATCCGGATGAGTGTGTCGCAATCGGCGCGGCAATTCAGGCCGGCGTGCTCGGCGGCGATGTCAAGGATCTGCTCTTACTTGATGTCACGCCTCTGTCACTGGGTATTGAAACACTCGGCGGTGTATTCAACCGTATCATTGATCGGAATACAACCATTCCTGTGAAAAAGAGTCAGATCTATTCGACGGCGGCAGATGGACAGACATCAGTGGAAATCCATGTGTTGCAAGGCGAACGCGATATGGCTGCGGGCAATACGACGCTCGGCAGATTCACACTCGACGGTATTCCTTCCGCGCCTCGCGGCGTTCCGCAGATTGAAGTTACATTTGATATCGACGCGAACGGAATTGTCAATGTAACAGCGACGGATAAAGGAACCGGAAAGGAACAGCACATCACCATCACTTCTTCGACCAATATGAGCAAGGAGGATATTGACCGCGCTGTCAAGGATGCTGAGAAGTTTGCGGAAGAGGACAAAAAGCAGAAGGAAGCGGTGGAGATCAAAAATCAGGCGGAGAACCTCATATTCCAGAGTGAAAAGACGCTCGGCGAGGTCGGAGACAAGATCACCGACGAGGAAAAGAAGGATGTGCAGGCAGAAATTGATCGTTTGAAGGAATTGGTGAAAAACGGCCGGACGGATGAGATCAAGGCCGGAACGGAGGCGTTGCAGAAGAAGTTCTACGCAGTTTCAGAAAAACTTTACCAGCAGAACGCTCAGAATGCCGGGGCCGGAGGTCAGGAAACCGCAGGCACACAAAACGAGGACGGCACCTACAACGCAGATTTTACGGATAAAACCGAAAATTAAGTGGCGTGTTGTGCCTGAACGGTAGGTGACTTTGCTGTTTTTCGGCTGAATGATGGCCGAGTTTAAAAGAATTGTCCCTATGAGGATAGAGACCCAAATTGCTTTTTCCGTATAGCCGCATGTTTTCCTAACCAGAGACCCGGCGCGGCAGTGGAAATCAAAATCGGCTCTTCCAAAAGAGACGGGAAAAGGGATGCGGCAACGGCGCCTTATCTGTCAGAAATTGACGAGCGGCGCTGCCGCATCCTGCGTTGATATACAGGCATGCGGGGCATTGTTCACAAAATTACGGTGGAAATGCCCCGTCGGGCCCTGTATAATACTTAAGATTTGACAAAACATAAAGATACGTTTGGAGTGGGAACAGAAAATGGCCGAGACAAAACGCGATTATTATGAAGTGCTGGGACTGAGCAAGGGAGCCGACGACAACGCGATTAAAAAGGCATATCGCCAGCTTGCCAAAAAATATCATCCCGACATGAATCCGGGGGACAAGGAAGCGGAGAAAAAATTTAAGGAAATCAATGAAGCATACGCGGTTTTGTCCGATCCCGAAAAAAAATCAAAATACGATCAATACGGCCACGCCGGCGTCGATCCAAACATGGGAGGCGCGGATTTCAGCGGCTTCGGCGGCTTTGAGGGCTTTGATATTTCCGACATATTCGGAAGCTTTTTTGGCGGGGGAGCGTCGCAGGCGAGGAGAAACGGCCCTGCGCGCGGCGAAGACCTGCATCTGCATTTGACCATTTCCTTTGAGGAAGCTGCGTTCGGCTGCAAGAAGGATATCACATATACAAGAGTAGAAAAATGTGCGGGCTGCGGGGGAAGCGGCGCCGCTGCCGGTACGACGGCTGAGACCTGCTCGCGCTGCCGGGGAACTGGCCAGGTTCGCGTCCAGCAGAGAACCGCCCTCGGAATGTTTCAGTCCAGCCGGGTGTGCGACGTATGCGGCGGAACCGGAAAGGTGATCAAAACGCCGTGCACCGAATGCCGCGGACAAGGGCTTGTGAAAAAACAGAACACAAAGACCATCACCATCCCGGCAGGCTGTTACGATGGCATGATGCTGGCGCTTCGCGGGCAGGGGAATGACGGACGCAACGGCGGACCTTCCGGAGACGCAATCGTCTCTGTGAGCGTTCGGCCGCATCATCTTTTTGAGAGACGGGATTTTGATCTCTACTGTGAAATACCGATCACCTTTACCGAGGCGGCGCTTGGAGCGGAAATCATTGTACCGACACTTGAGGGAGACGCAAAATATGTGATACCGGAGGCGACACAAACTGGTACGCAGTTTACCCTACGGGGCAAGGGTATACAAATGCTGAACAGCAAAAATAAGGGTGATTTGAAGTTCCGGGTGACCATAGAGGTGCCGAAAGGGTTGACGGAGCATCAGAAGAACCTGCTCCGGCAGTTCAATGAGAGCTGCGGCAAGACCAATTATGTCAAAAAGGAACGCTTTTTCGATAAAATTTTCGGAAAAGACCGGGACAGGGGTAAGGATAAATCATAAAATGAACGCCATATGGTGTCTGAGCGGGAAATATCGGTTCCCGGTTCCGGCGTGCAAAGCTGTGCCGGCGGCATTCTATGGCGTTTTTTCATTTCGCCGTCGATGCCGCAGTCGTACCTCTGCTTAAAAGCATGTTAGAGAGCGGATACGGTGACGTCGCAGCGCAGAGAACGCTGTTTTTTGTATAGATTTCGAGAAAGAGAAGCTGCTGAGAGAAAGGAATTCAGCCGGCACTCGGCAATGCAAGGTTTTCACCAACTGCCGTTAAGGGTATGCTACATGGCCGTACGATGCTCGAAGAGCGTGGGCAGTTTATAGGAAGGGGCGCTGAAGAACCGGAGCTGCGGCTGAAGAGAACGAAAAGTATGGAATGGACGCAATTGAAAGTAACGGGACGGACCGAGAACCGGGACGATATCTGCGCAGTGATGTGCATGCTTGACAACGGCTTGATGATCGAGGATTACAGTGATATCGATATGGACACCGTATATGCGGATCTGATTGACGCGGAGATTCTAAAAAAAGACAAGGGGACAGTGTCTGTCAGCATTTTTCTGCCGGAAGAAAAAAGTATTGTGGAGGCTGTGTCCTACCTGCGTCAGCGATTTGAAGCGCTTGACATCACAGTGGATATAGAGACGGTCGGCGTGGACGAGGAGGAATGGGCGACTGCTTGGAAAAAATATTACAAGCCGGTTAAAATTGGTCGGCGCCTTGTAGTCGTACCGGAATGGGAGACATATGATGCGCAGCCGGATGAAATTGTGATCACAATGGATCCGGGTATGGCTTTTGGAACCGGTACGCACGAAACAACGCGGTTATGTGCAAGACTGCTGGAGAAATACATAGGGCATGAAGACCGTATGCTGGATTTGGGAACGGGGAGCGGAATACTGACGATCTGTGCGGCAAAGCTCGGTGCAGGGCATTGCTTTGCCTGCGACATCGATCCGGTCGCTGTGCGCGTTGCAGGGGAAAATATAAAACTCAATGGCGTCGGATCCATTGCATCATGTGCGGTTTCCGATCTGCTGAAAGAAGTGCCCCGCGTGGAAGGTGGATACACAGCGGTCGCAGCAAACATTGTAGCGGATGTGATTCTGCGCATGGCGCCCGAACTGCCGGAATATCTGGCAGAGGGCGCAGTAGTTGTAGCCTCCGGTATTATAGACGAAAGAGCGGCGGAGGTTAGAGAAGCCATGATCTCTCTTGGTTTTGGCGTGAAAGATGAGGTGCATGAAAACGGCTGGTGCGCTTATGCGTTTAAATGGTAAATTAAAAACTGTATGCAGGCTGTCTGTTATAGAATATCAACTTAAGAGTGATTGAGAGTCCCCCCTCTACAAGTGTTTTATGAGAAATTATATTAAATTAAAGTTATTATCAATATCAAGATCACATATCAACAGCGCCTTACTGCGAACATTCGCTTTGTATATGGTTCTGTGAAGACCAGAGGGGAATTGACATTATGCCGATAAGATTTGCAGGAGTCGAAGACAGCAGGGCCTGTCTGCAAATTTATTCACAATATATCGATACACCCATCACCTTTGAATATACGCTTCCGGACGTCTCTGCGTTTTCGGACCGGATCAGGCAGGTAACGGCAATCTATCCCTGGCTTGTTTATGAAGAGAACGGCCAGATATGGGGATACACCTATGCGCATAGGCAGATGGAACGCGAGGCATATCAATGGAACGCCGAACTGACCGTTTATCTAGATCAAAGGTACACCTCGCGCGGCATAGGAAAGCAGCTTTACAGCGTTTTATTGATACTGTTGAAACATATGGGGATCCAAACGGTTTATGCTGGCGTTACTCTGCCGAACGAAAAAAGCGTGGGACTACATAAGTCCCTGGGGTTTCGCATGACCGGCATATATTATAGAACCGGGTATAAGTGTGGGAAATGGCATGATGTCGCCTGGTTTGAAAAGGCGCTTTCCGTCGGTTATCCTACGCCGCAACCGATTCTTCCGCTCCCCGAAGCAGATCCTGAAAAGTTGAAAATGTTTTTGCATGGACAGGCTGTTTCGTCTGACGGACTTTGGAAAAAGGCAGACGATTGAAAACGGCGCATTTTTATGTAAGGCGCTTCGCTTTCCTGAGGCAGTTCCTTTCTAGAAGCGCCGGCAGGGGTTCGAATTTTGGTTTAGCCGTAGTCAATACGACCTTATTCGGGCGCTTGATTTAAAATGGGATAGCAGTCAAACCGCGGTGTTTTTTCTCTGGATAATTTGTCTTTTGACGGATGAAAAGGGGCTTGGCGGCGTAATCGGGTGTTGAAATGGATCAAAACAAATATGAAGAATGGGATATGTGCGACCTTTCGCGCGGTCAGTATTTCGGAATGCTGAAATGGCTGTCAAGGCACACGAACAGAATAGAATGGGTCGTCTCTTGTAACGACCTGCCCGATACGTTGTTAGCGGAGCTGTTTGCACCGGCCGTTTTTGAAAAAAAGACTGTGACTGTATGGACGGGAACAGTCAGTCGGGATGTTTCTCTTCTGTTTGTGTTACGTCCGGATCCGGTTATCTTCAGGGAGTTCATGACATACAGCGGCTTTTCAGATTGGGGAAATCGGGACATCGCTTTTTTGGATGCGAAGGGAGAACTGCTGCTCTGGACCACCGGTCACGAAAGTCTTGTCAGCGTTCGGAAGGATCGTCTTTAAACGAATTTATATCGATCCCTGCGCAGAGGGGCGTGGGGTGATGGTGACCGAAAGGAGAAGCGAAAATGGCGCGCTTTTTTTTATCGCAGACGCAGATTGAGGGGGATACTGTGAATGTAAAGGGGGCGGATGCCCATCATATCGCGCGTGTTCTGCGTATGCGGGTTGGTGAAACGCTGATTGTCTGCGATATGCAGAAAAACGAGTATTTGTGCAGCATCACGGACATACATGATCACTGCGTGACCGCACGGATTCGGCAGAGAAAAAAGAATGACACGGAACTGCCGTGCAGCGTCCATGTTTATCAGTCCCTGCCGAAGGGTGATAAAATGGAATATATTGTACAGAAGGCTGTGGAATTGGGTGCAGCCGCTTTAACGCCGGTGCTGTCCGCCCGCTGCGTGTCAAAACCTGATGCTGACGCCGCTGCTCACAAGTGCAGGAGGTGGCAGAGGATCGCAGAAGAGGCGGCCAAACAGTGTGGCAGAGGGATCGTCCCTTGCGTAAAGCCGGTCACGGCGTTAGACCAGGCTATGCGGCAAGCGGCACAGACAGGCACGCTCAGTTTGTTCTGTTACGAGGGGGATGGAACCGTATCTCTGAAAAAGATTCTGGAGGAAAACGGTCAACTACTGACGCAGAAGCAAGACGCTGAGGTTTCGGTCTTTATCGGACCGGAGGGCGGGTACGACGTAGAGGAAGTGGATGCAGCCCGTTCCCACGGCTTTCCCATAGTTGGATTGGGCAAGCGGATTCTGCGGTGTGAAACGGCCTCCGGCTTTGTCCTTTCCTGTATTGGATTTGCGCTGGAGCTTTGACGGATTCAGACGTACAGCATAAACGTCTCCCACTGTCGCCGCTTCTCCATAAATTATTTAATGAGCTTTTAAATGAACAAAAATGCTTTGTTTTGCGATAAATTGGAGGAGGCGTTCTAATGAACAATGTATGGTCAACCTGTATTCAAAGGGTCGGAACGCTGTATCTTTCCCGTTTGCTCAGATTTTCAGACAGCGTAAAGGATAAATATCTGCGTGCCTTTGCGCTGAAAGGGGATGGTAAAATACTTGAGATCGGCTGCGGGCCAGGCACTTTGTCAGGCGCTGCACCGGTGGTATCCGAAAGCTGAAATTATTGGAATAGACAGGGATAAGGACTTTATCGATTTTGCTGAAGCTCAGGCGCCCGACATCTGTTTTCTTGAGGATGATGCTGTGCGTTTGTCCTTTGATGCAGAGAGCTTTGATGTGACAATTTACAACACGGTCGCGGAGCATGTCGAACCAAAAAAATTTTTTGAGGAACAAAGGAGGGTGTTAAAGCCGGGAGGCGTCTGTCTGGTTTTATCTTCCCGGTGCGGCATCAACATAATGGCGCCGTGTATATCTGAAATTTCTGCTTTTGAAAAGGAAATATGGAAACGAACGCAGGAACGGTGCGCCGAAGTGGACAGAGAATACGGCGTATGCGCTTATCCTATGTCTGAAGCGGAATATCCGAAATGCATGGAAGCGCACGGGTTCCGTTCCGTTACGACGGACTATTTGACAATCAATCTAACACCTGACAATCCAACCAATTCCGCGGAAGAGGCGCACGCCATGATCCGTGCCCAGCTGCAGATAGCGCTGGATGGAATTGACCGCCTTGGGCATATAGCATCCGATCTTGTAAGCAAAGACGAGATCTCAGAGATGAACAGGCTGGCGAATGCCAGATACGACAAGAGGCTTGCGCTTTATGACGCCGGCGTCAAACAATGGGATACCAGTGTCTCTGTTACGATGGTTCTGCGGGGAATAGTTTGAAAAATTTACAAATTAGGCGTTTTGTACTGTTTTTTTGTATGTTGTGCAAACCGATTTATGCCGCCGCAAAGCGGCGGAATAGGGATAAAAGTGAACGTCGGGGATGGTTCGGTGCAGAGAAAAATCGAAAAGTGTGGACGTTCGCAAATCTCGGCAACCCTTTCTGTAAGGCAGGAACAGAAGGCGCCAACCTGTGAGCGAAACGTCTAACTGTAAGGTATGTTCGGCCCATATCTGAGGGAAGCCGCCGAAAAAACAACGAATAGCCTGGCCCTGCTATCCATATACCTATCTCTTCCATATATTTTTTAAAAAAATTATAAATAAAGTGCACAATGCATTGAAAAAATGCGGAGC
>DXYE01000086.1 GCA_019415985.1 Clostridiales bacterium | reverse complement strand
TCAGATCGGAAATTCGGCAGTTTTGACCGCAAGGACGAAACTGCGGTGCACAGCAAACGCAAGGATACCCGTAAAACGAAAATTATGCTGTATCAAAGTCAGATCGGAAATTCGGCAGTTTTGACCGCAAGGACGAAACTGCGGTGCACAGCATACGCAAAGATATCCGTAGAACGAAAATTATACTGTGCATATTATACCTCATTTTGCATCGCTTTGTCAATATTTTTTTGGGTTTTTTGCCGTATTTGTTTGTGAACCATGCAAACTGGCCATACTATCCTTGTCTTCATTTTATCTATTTGAAATTTTAAACAGTACTTGTGAATGAGTACAGGTTTACTTACAGAAATGGGTGCTGTATAAGAGATGTACGGTATAAAATACACCCATAACTTGCAGCTTTCAAACTGTTTTTACTTTATAAATTGTTTTCTGCCGATATAGAAAAAGCCGGCGGCTGGGGATATATTGCTGTGGCATATTTTTCCTTTATTTGTGTTTAAAATTTTTTGAGAGCTGTAAAATATTGAACAGCTGGATGACGCTGAGAGAAATATGCGTAGATGATCAGAAATAATGGTACCTGCGCGCACACGCCCTAAAAAAATTGCCACTTTGCAGAAAATTTGTTACACATAAAGCGGGACAAATCCGAACACATTAACATTGCGCGGTGCAGATCGTAGAATGAAACACCAAAAAACGATTGGCCGCGCCGCGCTTTGATGCGATCCGACGGCGACCGGGCGTATCTTCGCATAGAGTCGGTCGCCGGGAAATGGCTTGTGGAGCATGGTGAAATCAAAATGGAACAAAATGTGGTATGCCGTATTCGGTCTGGTGCTGAGTATGGTAGCGGTTGCGGGCGCCGTTGATGCCTTTATTCCGAATGAGGTTTCGGTTTTTCGCGACGAGGCGTGGCCTGTCTATCATTTTGTCACGCTGGACCAGACGGAAAATACGGGCGCAGACGCGACGGCGGACGTTCAGACAACAAAAGCGGACGCCAAGCTTTTCGGAGTCCTGCCAATCAAGCAGGTGGATGTCAACACGTTTGCTCATAAAAAACTTTATCCCGGCGGAATGCTGTTCGGCGTAAAGTTTTATACCAAAGGCGTGCTGGTGGTAGGCCTGAGCGACGTGGAATCACAGGGCTCAATGATCAATCCGGCCTACCAGTCGGGCATTCGTCTTCGAGACATCGTGGTATCCATAGACGGAAAAGCGGTGAACACAGTGGAGGAGATGTCCGCTCTGGTCAGTGAAAGCAAGGGAAAACCGGTTCAATTTGGCATTATGAGAGAGGGACAGTCTTTGAGTTTTGAAGTAACACCGGTTATGAGCGATGCGGACGGCGTCTATCGAACAGGTTTATGGGTTCGTGACAGCACGGCCGGTATTGGAACGGTTACCTTTATCGATCCGGAGACTAACAGCTTTGCCGGTCTCGGACACGGCATTTGTGACGTAGACACGGGAGAACTGATGCCGCTTCTCAAGGGAAATGTGGTCGGTGTCAAAATCAATGGCATCAATCGCGGGATGAGCGGCAATCCGGGCGAATTGAAGGGCTATTTTAATCAGGATAGACTCGGCTCCCTAACGGGAAATACGGAATCCGGCGTGTACGGAATCTTTAGCGGGACACCCGAAGGCGTCTTCGACGAACCGATATCTATAGGTCTTCAGAACGAGGTCAAAGAGGGGGCTGCGCAAATTTACTGTACACTTTCGGACGGTTTGCCGAGGGCTTATGACATTGAGATCGTTAAGCGCAACAAAAACAGCACGGATACCAAGAACTTTGTCATTCGCGTAACAGATGATGAGCTGCTTGCCCAAACGGGAGGCATTGTGCAGGGCATGAGCGGCAGCCCGATTCTACAGGATGGAAAGCTGATCGGCGCTGTGACGCATGTACTGATCAATGACCCGACTAGGGGCTACGGTATTTATATCGAAAATATGCTGAAAAACATGTCGCAGATCGACGCGGAGTAACAAAGAAAATAAGGGCGCATAGCCTTTGGAAAACGATTGCGGGCCATAAAATATGGCCCGCTTTTGCAATTGATATAAGGAAAAAACGCATTTTTTGGTTTCTGTTTATATGGATGCATATACTTTATTCAGCAGCGTGTATGATTATGCATTCCGCCTGCCATGATCCGCTGCATAAGGCATTTGCAGCCGCCTCCGTTTTATGCATTATTCTTCTGAAAATTGACTTTTGTACAGATTCGCATAAAAACCGCCGGCTTCGAGCAGCTCCTGATGCTTGCCGGATTCCACAATTTTTCCTTTTTCCATCACCAGAATACAGTCGGCCTCACGAATTGTTGAAAGTCTGTGGGCAACGATAAAGCTTGTTCTGCCCTCCATCATTTGAGTGAGGACCCTTTGAATGCGCAGCTCTGTGCGTGTATCGATGGAGGAGGTCGCCTCGTCGAGGATCAGCATCGGCGGCGCGACGAGAATCACCCTTGCGATGCACAAAAGCTGACGCTGTCCCTGTGAAAGACTTCCGCCTTCCTCGCTGATTAAGGTGTCGTAGCCCTGAGGCAGTCGCATGATAAAATTATGTGCGTAAGCGGCGCGTGCAGCCGCTTCGATCTCTTCGTCTGTAGCGTCCGGACGCCCGTATGCAAGGTTTTCGCGAACCGTTCCGGTTTTCAGCCAGGTATCCTGCAGCACCATGCCCCATGCGCGGCGCAGGCTTTTGCGCGTCAGCGCGGTCAGTGGGTATCCGCTTACCGTGATCTCGCCGCTCGTCACGTCATAGAACCGCATAAGCAGATTGATCAGCGTGGTTTTTCCGCATCCGGTGGGGCCGACAATGGCGATACGCTGACCGGGCCTTGCTTCCGCATTCAAATGCTCTATCAGGGAGACATCCGGGCGGTAGGAGAAGGAGACATCCCGGAAAGCCGCTTCACCGGTGGTCTCCTGCCTGGAAAGCTCGTGCGCATTCGGAGCATCAGGTCTTTGACGCTCCTCGTCCAGCAGACTGAAAATGCGTGCGGCTGATGCCAGGGCGCTCTGCATCTCCGTAATGACGCCTGTGATTTCGTTGAACGGCTTTGTATACTGGTTTGCGTAGGCGAGCAGGCAGGACAGGCTTCCAATGCTGAGAGACGATCCCAAAACAGATATCGCACCGGTGGCGCCGACAAGGAAATATATAATGTTATTGATAAATCGCGTGCTCGGATTGGTCAGAGCCGAGAAAAACACGGCGCGGCGGTCATAGTCCTGCAGTCTGTCGCAGACCTCTGAAAAGCGGTGGTTTGCACGGTCTTCATAACCGAACGCCTTGACGACGGCATGGCCGGCGATCATCTCATTGGCGAGTGCAGTCATGTCGCCGCGTGTTTCTGTCTGACGCCGGAACAGACGGTAGGTGCGGTTGGATATAAAGCTAGCAACAAGGAGAGAAAGCGGCGTGGCAACCACCACCAGCAGTGTAATGTGGGCATTTATGGTCAGCATGACGAGGAGTGTTCCGATTATGGTAGCGATGCCGGTAAATAACTGGGTAATCCCCATAAGGAGGCCGTCGGCAACCTGCTCTGTGTCGCTGATCATACGGCTGAGGATATCGCCGTGTGGATGAGAATCCAAAAATTTTAAAGGAACATTCTGGATCGTTTCAAAAAGCTCACAGCGCATGGTTCGCGTCACGCGATATACTATTTTATTTGAGAATAGGGACATCAGCCATTGGGCAAGCGCCGCGCCCGCTACGGACAGACAAAAGAGCGCGATCTTTGGCGGCAGCGCAGAAAGGTCTACCCTTTCCGGTCCCAGCATGAGGTCGATGCATTCACCGCTCAGCACCGGCGCATACAGTGTCAGTGCAACTGAGATGGCGGCCAACAGGAGCACGGCGGCGGCCAGAGGCGCCTGCGGCTTCAAATAGAGCAGAATCCGGGCGAGCGGCCGTTGACTGTCACCCTTCTCCTGCCGTTTTGTTTTCCGTTTTGTGTGATTCATAATCTTAGCCGTTCCTTTCTCGCGGAAACCGGGATATCGTGCCGTCTCCGAGATGCAGTGCATGGGTTTCCTGCTTTCATGCAGTCGGCGGGACCTTCGCTCAATCAAGTTCTTTACCGATAATCTCAGCCGCGGGCCTTTTCAAAACCTGCCTGCGGAACAGCCCATAAAGAGCTTGAGCGCGTACGGCGGTTCCGTTTGTCCGATACATTCGGGAAAAGCGCCGTTTAACCGCGAGCAGGCATGCAATGCTCCAAGGAGAAAGTGCTTTGGCAGGGCAAGCGGCGTTGTACTTAGATAATCAAGGCGTCAGGAACCGGGAGCTGCCTCCTTTTCGGATAGCTGAGATAGACAGATTTCACGGTAAACCTCGCAGGCTTTGAAAAGCTCGTCATGCGTACCTATACCGACGATTCTGCCATCGTCCAGACAAAGGATCCTGTCTGCGGAGCGGACGGCGGCGACGCGCTGAGAAACCAGGAATACTGTCGTATTTTTCGTATGCCTGCGCAGTGCGGACCGCAGTCTGGCATCCGTTGCGTAATCGAGCGCGGAGGCGCTGTCGTCGAGGATCAGGATATCCGGTCGGCCGGCCAGGGCTCGGGCAATGGTCAGACGCTGTCGCTGACCGCCGGAAAAATTTCGTCCGCCCGCTTCCACCAGTGCGTCAAGACCGTCGGGCTTCGAGCGAACCACATCTTCCGCTTGGGCGACGGAGACCGCCTGATTTAAAACGGCGTCCGCTGCTTCCGCATCGGCCCACTGCAGGTTTTCCCGAATTGTACCCCGAAAGAGCGTCGCCTTTTGAGGAACGTATCCGATTCGGCGGCGAAGCTGCGTAAGAGGATAATCGGACACCGGATGACCGAACACGGAAACGGTTCCGTCTCCTGCTTCGTAGAATCGCGGAATCAACCGGACAAGCGTGCTTTTTCCGGAACCGGTGCCGCCAATGATGCCGACCGTCTCCCCCGGCATAACCCGGAAGCTGATGTCTGAAAGTACAGGCGCTTCCGCACTGTGATAGGAAAAGGTTACCTGATCAAAGGAGACGGCCGGCGCACCGGGGACGGGCTCTTTCGGGGCGTTCCCGGCATCTCTTATGGATGGCTCGACCGTAAGCATCTCGTGAATCCGTGCGGAGGAGGCCCAGGCCTTGGTAAGTACAATGATCAGATTCGCCGTAGCAATGAGCGCAAGAAGAATCTGCGTCATATAATTGACGAGAGCAATGATCTCGCCCTGGGTGAGAGAGGCGTTGTCAACGGACAGACCGCCGAACCAGAGGATAGCCGCGATCGCCAGATTGACGAGCACATAGGTAACGGGATTCAAAAGCGCGGAAAGACGGCCAACCATAAGCTGCTGCTGCATCAGGGTATCCGCGGTCTCCCTGAATTGGGCGGTTTCACGGTCCTCGGCGGAAAACGCGCGGACGACGCGCGCGCCGGATAAATTCTCGCGGGTCATGCCCGCAATATCGTCCACACGGCGCTGAATATTCTTATACTGCGGCAGCGAGCGGCCGAGAATCCAGTAGATCGAAAGAGAAAGAACAGGGGCGGCAATGAGGAAAATCAGTGTCAGGCGGACGTTGACCAGAAAGGCCATAACGATGGCGCCGAGGACGATAAAGGGCGCGCGGAGCAGGAGTCGGAGCACGAGATTTACGCCTGTCTGCGCCTGATTGATGTCGCTGGTAATCCGTGTTGTAAGCGTGGGGGCGCCGAGCGCGTCGATCTCAGCGCCGGAAAACTGCATAATATGGGCAAAGGCCGCCTTGCGGAGCGCGGCCCCGAAGCCGGCGGCGGCCTTTGCGGCAAAGTATTGAGCGGTGACGGAACAAAGAAAGCCGAGCAGTCCCATAAGCAGCATGACGCCGCACATTTTCCAGATGTAGGCGGTGTCCCTGTTTCGAATACCGACGTCAATCACCTCAGCCATAAGCAGCGGGACAATCAATTCAAAGCAGGCTTCCAAAAATTTAAAGAGAGGTCCGATGATGCTTTCCTTTTCGTATCCTTTTAAGAAACGAAGCAATTTGAACATAAAATCTCCATTCCGCCGCCGTGCGGCAGCCAAAACAAAACAGCAACAGAGAAAAGTCCCTTCTGAAATGCTGCGTAAACGCTTTTATACTGGAGAATTGCCGGACGGCCAACCCATAACCGCGCAGCGTCCGGCCTGAGTCCTTCCCATACCGAACGAACGGATGCCGACTGCATAAAAGTCTTTTACCGGTCCGGACCAAAGGTTAAGGCTTCCGCGTCGGCAAGCGTTTCACAGCAGAGGTCCGGAAGATTCTGCTGTGCCGTACTCTCCAGCATCTCTCGTGTCGTTTCGCCCGTCAGAACCAGCACGCTCGTCACACCGTTTTGTCTGCCGAGCGCAATGTCCGTATACAGGCGGTCGCCGAACAGACAGACGTCCTCAGGCGGAGTACCGGTTTTCTCGCAGATCATTTCCAGGGTTTCCCGGCTCGGTTTGCCGAGAAAGCGCGGCTGCTTTCCTGTCGCCGCAGTAAACAGCGCCGCAATGGATCCGCTGTCCGGCATCCAGCCATCCTCTGTAGGACAGTTGAGATCCGGATTTGTCGATAAAAATTCCGCGCCCTTATGCAGGTATCTGCACGCGGCGTTCAGCTTATCATAGGTGAGTGTGGTGTCAAAGCTGGAGACCACGATATCCGCTTCCGCTTCGTCAGAGGAAATCAAATGAATACCGAAGGTTCTGAAATCCCTTTCGAGGTCCGGCGTCCCGACCAAAAAGACACGTTTTCCCGAGCGGCGGCGGACCAGAAATTCGGCTGTTACGTCCCCGGAGGACAGAATTTCACCCGACTGCGGCGAAAAACCGAGTTTATCCAGACGTCTGCTGTAGGTATCGGCTCCGCGCGAGGAATTGTTGGTGAAAAACAACACGCGTCTGCCTTGGTTTCTCAGACGGTTTATATAATGTATCGCTTCCGGAAACGGATGTCCCCCTAGATATATTGTACCATCCATGTCGAAAACAAACAAATTTTTTTTGTGCAGTATCGGATTCATAGGATTCAATTGCTGTCCTTTCTGGTAATCTGTCTGAAAATTTATACGCTGAAAAACGGTCCGCACATACGGGCATGCTGAATCGGCGCCGCCTTTTACCGGAAGACAGCGCTTCGATAAAATCGAAGGGCTTTATCCAGAGATAAAGGGCTTTATCTGCAATAAAATATCGGACTTGACCGGTCGATGGCTCAGTCTCTTCTGCCCAGTACAGCATCTGTTTCCCTGAGCAGACCTGACCGGTCGAGGGCAACCGCGAGCAGCGCGGCCAGCACGCATTTCAAAAGATCAAAGGGGATGAACGGCAGGACGCACAGCGAAAGGGCGGACGTAAAACTTACTTTGGCTAAAAACATGTACCAGAGGCTTCCCAGGCCGTAGCAAAGAAACAGGGCAATCGCCATGCCGGCGATGCGCCCGGCGGTTTTCCAGGGCATCCGGTGTGTGAAAAAGGATACAGCGTAAGCCATGAGCGGATATGCCATTAGATAGCCCCCTGTAGCTCCGAAAAGCACACCGGCTCCGCCCTGCATGCCGGAGAAAACCGGGAGCCCTACAATTCCAAGCGCCAGATACCCAAGCGCGGTCATCAGCGCATAACGCGGCGTCTGTATGGCGCCGATCAGCATCAGACCGAAGACCGCCAGTGTAAACGGAATCGGCCGGAGAGGCACGGTAATAACGGAGCACACGCAGAGAAACGCACAGCAAATACCGGATACGGTCAAGCCTCTCCATTTTAAAAGTGTACCTTTACGCATATAACAGTTCCTGCCTTTCTATCTATTCTATTGAAAAATATAAAAATTTAAACGGCATGCCCCGATATGGCTCCGGACCGGGCAAAGCTTCTCAGGCCGCGCGCTTTTCTTTTTTATACGGTACGGTAAGCGGTTCGCCGCATTACAAACCGATAAAAAGAATGGCATACGTTGCACAGACTAAAAAGTGCATTTGAAAACCGCAGAGGCGCAAAAGTCCTAATGTTTTGAATAGGGTTTTTGTGCTTATGCGAGCGCCGGCGCGTTGTCGTAGTATGAGAGCGCTGCGCCGATGACCGTAGCAAACTGTGAATGCTCGGGTACGGAAAAATTCACCCGAAACATGTCGTTGAGTGCGGAAAAGATCTCGCGTGACTGCGGAATGGTCGTCAGATTTCCGGTCAGCACGATATCCTGTATGCCATTGTTCCGCGCGGCAAAGATGGACAGCATTCCAATGGTCTCAAAAACCATGTTGATGATACCGAGCGCAGTATCGCTTTTGGTCGCCACGTCGCTCAGATTTCCGAAATTCGAGGCAGTCATATTGTCGGGCATGCCCGGAAGAATATCCTTGCTTGTAATATCGCGGATTTTCAAGTCGATGTTGTCAAGCGTGCCGTTTTCCGCCATTTTGACAATATGTTCAATAGAATCCATGCCAAGCGTCAGCCGAGAAAGCCCCATAAGCGTTCCGCCGCCTACGCCAGTGCCGCCCAGATAATCCACATGGGGAATGCGGTCCGCCTCACCGAACCAGGCGTGTGTGAGCGCCGTACCGGTTCCCATGCTGACGATGATGGCGTTTCTCAGCCCGGACAGATACAGACCGCCGCAGCCAATGGAGCGAAATTCAGCCACATGGCGGCAGCGCAGGCCGTACAGAGGCTTTTTGATATAGGAGGAGCCCACGCCTGTGATCATAACCGTTTCTATGTCTGCAAGCTCCAAATTGTTCGCGGCTGTAAATTTTCCGAACGCACCGTAAACTGAGGTGACAGGGTCCGTTGCCCGGACGAAAATCGGGGCGATGAGCTGCATCGTTTCCGTGAAGCCTACAATTTTTGTTGTACTGCCGCCGATGTCAATACCAATAACCACACGCATATTGAAACCATACCTTTCGAATAAATTTTACGGGAGACCGCACCGGTACGCAAAGGAGGAAAACCGTGGGCGCCGCTCCTCGATTCGATTCCGCGCAGAGCGCGGGCATTTTTTCAGCAAAAGCGCCGGGAAGAATAATGACGGTTTATTCATAGACAAAACGACATGCAAACCGCGCCCCTGAAGCTGCACTGCGCAAGGATTCATATTCTCGGACGGGATAACAGAACGGCCTTTGGAGGTGCGGGAGACAACAAGAAGCAGACGGCGGTCTGCTTCTTGTTTTGAAAAACGCCTATTTACATTGACGCTTTTGCTTTGCCGAAAACTCCAACTTTCAGCTTGGGCGGAGCGCCCATGCGGCGTTCGATTCAGCCCTCAAAAGCCCTGGCAGTCGGTTGAAATCTGCTTCGCAAGGAGGACAGTTTCAGTGAACAAACGATGAGGAATCCGCTGCTGCCGAAAGGACCGTATCCCGCCGCCCGGCTTGCACTCACTATTTATTATATAGACGGAATTTTGTACACTCGGCCGGAGTCTTCCCCAAAAAGACGGTTCCTCATATACGGGCTGCTGATTCTGTAGCAGCTGTTCCGCTTCCGCTGCGTCTCAGTATGCAATTCCCTGCCATTTCATGGCGTCTGCGACCTTCAGAAAGCCCGCGATATTTGCACCGGCTACAAGGTTGCCGGGCATGCCGTAAGCCTCTGCAGCCTCAGCTGAATTCTTATAGATGTTTTCCATGATATCCTGCAGCTTTCTGTCCACTTCTTCAAAACTCCAGGAAAGGCGCTGAGAGTTCTGAGACATTTCAAGACCGGAGGTGGCAACACCGCCGGCGTTTGCCGCTTTTGCGGGACCGAAGAGCACGCCGTTTTCCTGGAATACTGCGATAGCCTCCGGCGTTGAGGGCATGTTGGCGCCTTCTGCGACTGCGATACAGCCGTTTTTCACCAGGGTTTTTGCCGCCGCTTCATCCAGCTCGTTCTGCGTTGCGCAGGGGAGCGCAATATCACAGGGCACAGTCCAGATACCGTTGCATCCGGCCACAAATTTTGAACCGGGCACCCGCTCTGCATACTCGCTGATGCGCGCACGCTCAACCTCCTTGATCTGCTTTACAACGGAGAGATCAACGCCCTTTTCGTCCACAATGTAGCCGGAGGAATCCGAAAGGGCAATGACCTTTGCGCCGAGCTGCGTAGCTTTCTCCGTCGCGTAGATGGCTACGTTGCCGGAACCCGAGATCACAACGGTTTTACCCATAAAGCTTTTGCCCTGTGCGCGAAGCATCTCTTCCGTAAAGTAGCAGAGGCCGTAGCCGGTTGCCTCTGTACGGACGAGAGAACCGCCGTAAGAGAGGCCCTTGCCTGTGAGAACGCCGGTGAATTCATTGCGCAGACGTTTATACTGACCGTACATGAAGCCGATTTCCCTGGCGCCTGTGCCGATGTCCCCGGCGGGAACGTCGGTATCCGCACCGATGTGGCGGCAAAGCTCCGTCATAAAGCTCTGACAGAAGCGCATGACCTCCCCGTCGCTTTTGCCCTTCGGGTCGAAATCGGCGCCGCCTTTTCCGCCGCCCATTGGAAGGCCGGTCAGCGAATTCTTGAAGATCTGCTCAAAGCCGAGGAACTTAATGACCGATGCATTGACGGAAGGGTGGAGACGAAGTCCGCCCTTGTACGGACCGATTGCAGAATTAAACTGGTAACGGAAGCCGCGGTTGACCTGAACCTTGCCGTTGTCGTCGACCCAGCTCACGCGAAATTGAATGCCGCGCTCCGGCTCGACAATCCGGTCAATGACGCCTGCTTCTACCAGATCC
>DXYE01000085.1 GCA_019415985.1 Clostridiales bacterium | reverse complement strand
GGTCGCAAGCGTTTCTCCAGCTTTAGCGCATCTACGCAGGAACAGTACAAAACCTGCATCAACAATTACATTAAGACGATTCTGCCCGTCTGGATGCAGTATCGCAACACCTATATCAATTTCTAAGGAGGCTTTCTAATGAGTCAGAACAACTCGAATGATAAGGCGGCTATGCTTGCCAAAATCGAAGGAATCAACGAGGTGGAGGGATTCGATCCGACACCGTTTGCGGTAGATTATACCGACCTGGAAACCGGTGAGGTGCGCAAGCGCCTCCCGGTTATGATCCAGATGGCGTGGTTTCGTATGAAGTATCCCGAAGGGCGTATTGCCATTACGGTATCACCCGGAAAGGATTGCTTTGTGGCAACAGCTAAGGTATACCCAAGCTACAAGGACGGTGCGGAATGCTATCTTGCCGAGGCAACAGCCTCTCGCGGATACCTGGCAGATAAACCTTCTGTTTCGCCCCGTGAATGGGCACAGACGGCAGCCGTCGGCATTGCACTGCGTAACGCCGGCTTCGGTTTGCAGTTTGCTATGGCAGGTGATGAATTCGAAGATACTGCCACGGATGAACTGAACGGCAACAGTGCTCAGGCAGGCGGCACACCGCATGAAAACGCTACCGTTATGCCTGAGCGGGAAACGGAGGAAGAATACACCGTGGAGCCAACAGCGCCGCCGCAAAGAGAACTCACCTTTGAAGAAAAGGTAGAACAGGCCATGCGTGTTCCTTGCCCGATAACGAAGTACGGTGGAAAGACGCTGGGCGATGTATTGCAGATGGATCCGAAAGCGATCCAGTGGTGTGCAACAAAGTTTACGGGCGGCGAGGAAATTCGCAATGCAGCAAAGCTGATCTGCGAATATGCACAACAGAAAGCTTCAGCGTGAAGCAGAATAAATTCGGGGGCGGCAGAAAGCCTGCCGTCCCCGGAAAGGAGGTTGTATGGAAAAGATTCATATGTGGGATATTATCTCACTGCTTGGGATACCGTATCCCTCGTCCGGTCAAAGCTCGTACTATGTACAGTGTCCATGCTGTGACGAGAACCCGCGGAAAAAGCATTTGAATATCAACTTGAAAAAGGAAGTCTTTCGTTGCCCGCGCTGTGGCGCTTCCGGCGGAATATTCGATTTATATGCGTTATATACCGGCATTCCGCGCGACGAAGTCCGCAAAGCGATTCTGGCACGAATGGGAGTACCTGAGAATGCTTCGCGCCCGCGGCAGAAGATTCTACCGAAAGCGGATACGGAATGCCCATTAACGGATATCGACGCACGCCATGCAACCTATAGTGCATTGCTCTCTAAACTCACGCTGGCCTCTGACCACAGGGAAAACCTACTCGGACGCGGCCTGACAGATGCAGATATCGGGAGACTCGGATATAAAACAACGCCGGTCGTCGGTATGACGCAGATCGCAAAGCAACTGCAGTCTGACGGCTTATATCTTGCCGGTGTGCCTGGATTTTATCGGGATGACAGCGGTGCATGGACCTTTATCCATGAGAAACGCGGCATTCTGATTCCCGTGCGTGACCGCTACGGGAGAATTCAGGGTCTGCAGATCCGTCGGGACAATGTGGAAAAGCGCAAATTCCGATGGGTCTCCAGTACCGAGAAAAAAGACGGCTGTAAAGCTGAGGGATGGACGCATTTGTCCGGTCCTGTACGCCCGATGCTCGTTCTGACAGAAGGACCAATGAAAGCGGATGTAATAAACGCTCTTACCGGCCTGACAGTTCTGGCTGTCCCGGGTGTGAATACCCTGACGCAGCTTGAACTGACCCTGACAGAACTGCGCAGTGAAGGATTGGCCGAAATCAAAACGGCTTTCGATATGGATTTCGCCACCAACCATCATGTGCAGAACGGCTATAATAATCTTTTGCAGCTGCTCGGCGATATGGGTTTCCGGTATGGTACCTATCTGTGGGATCCGGCTTACAAAGGGCTTGACGATTATATCTGGGAGTATCTTTTCCGGAAAAAGCAATCATAGTAAAACGGAAGGGCGAGGTTTCGGCTTCGCCCTTTTTCGTGCTTATTTTACCCTACAATGCGTATTCCCGTTGTAAATACGCATACTGAACCGTGTAATGATAATGAAAATCCAAAACTGAAATATAGGAGGAACCTTATATGTTGATTGCAATTGACCATGGCAACTATGCCATCAAAACGCCGCACCATTCCTTTGTATCCGGTCTGTCTGAGCACACCGTCAAGCCGCCTATGGCGGATGAAATCCTGGAATATGACGGGCGGTACTGGACGACCAGCGGAAAGCGCCTGAGCTACATGCGTGACAAAACGCAGGACGAGCGCTATTTTATTCTGACGCTGTTTGCCATTGCAAAGGAACTTGAGGATACCGGACGGTACAGCCCCGTTGAACAGATCCAACTGGCAGTAGGATTGCCGCCGGAGCATTACGGCGTACTCAAGGACAAATTCGCCCGGTATTTCAAACGGGACGGCATTATCAAATTTGTTTATAAGGATAAGCCGTACAGCATTATGATTGATAAGGTTATGGTGTTCCCACAGGCATATGCGGCCGTTGTTCCGAAAAGCAGCATGGTAGTCAATATGCTTCGCGTGTTCGTTGTCGACATCGGCGGCTATACGACGGATGTGCTGCTCCTGAAAAATGGCAAACCCGATTTGCAGTTCTGCCGTTCGCTTGAAACCGGTATCATCACCATGAACAATGAGATCATCCGCAAGGTCGGAGCGCTTCACGATATGCGCATTGAGGACGAGCATATCAGTGCAGTCCTTTCCGGGCAGGATACGATCTTACCGGATGATGTTAAGCAGACGATCTGCGGCGCAACCAAGCTTCATGCCCAGGATATTCTCAACCAACTGCGCGAGCTGCAGGTTGATCTCCGTTCCAATCCGGCTGTGTTCATCGGTGGCGGAAGTCTGCTTCTCCGACCGTTTTTGGAGGCTTCTCCGCTGGTCGCAAAGGCGGATTTTGTGGAGTCCCCCAATGCCAATGCGCTTGGGTACGAAATGCTTGGCAGAGTGCAGCTGTCCCATCGTCCTGCATAAAGGACGGTGTGATAGGCGGTGAGAAAAGACGGAAAATATAGATTTACGCTGCAGTTTGGCGCCGACAGCGAAGATCAGATTCGTGTCGGCGAACTGCTGGAAAACCTGGGCAACAGAAAAAGTACAATCATTGTTTCGGCATTGACTGATTATATCAATGCTCATCCGGAGTTACAGTCCGGTTATAGTAAAATAGAGGTTAAGGTTGCTCCTGCCTTCGACCGCAGTCAAATGGAACGGTTGATACGGAGCATTGTGGAGGAAAAGCTATCTGAACTTCATACAACCGAAACTATAGCGGATACTTCAATGAGTGGAACTTCCGAGGCTTTGGAAGAGGATATAACCAAAATGCTCGATAATTTGGACATGTTCAATTAAGCACAAATGAGTCTGCTGATACTATAGGCAGACTTATTTGCTTTTAAGGTGAGATAAAACAAAGAAAAATTCTGAATATCACACTTATGGTGCGTGTATGCAATTTATGCGCTCTTCACTTTCGCCGCGGAGTCCACTAAAATATGTTTAAGGAGATATGTACAGTGGACTACAAGACTTTTGGACAAAATATTCGGCGGCTCCGTGTCACGCAGGGATTCAGGCAGGAGGACCTTGCGGAAAAGTGCGGATGCACCACAAGCCACATTGGTCAGATTGAAAATGGGCGGGTAAAGCCAAGTCTCGAAATGACGGTTCGTATTGCAAATGCATTGAACGCAACTACGGATCAGCTATTGGCTCATGAGTTTTCTCATCCCGAAGAAATATATCTGAAAAAAATTGCTAAACGAATCGAGAAATACCCGGTATCAAAGCGGATACTGGCGTGCGAAGGGTTCAATACCTATTTGGATTCACTCGAAAAGTTCAGCAAAACATAAGGCGAACGCGGGGGTACATATGATAAGGTGCAGACCCTAACAGAAGAAAACTACATAGCTGCTTTTATATCAGCATACACATAGCCGAGCCGTTGGCATCGGTTTTATATTCACGCATGAAGCGACTGTATCACACAGAGGTGTGGTATGGTCGTTTTTTATTATACCCTTTGGAAGGAGGTGAGTCCGATGTTCTGATCGCTGTGATAATCATCGTAACGACCAACCACTTTTTTATTCACAGCATGCCATCATGGCATGTTGCGTATATCGCCGTAAAACATGCCGTGAAACGGTATGTTTTCTCCCTGCTGTGGTGGCATGCCCAAAGGAGGCATGGAAATGGACCACAGGCAGGAATACCCCGAACGGGATGAGCTGCGAGCAAAGTTTACGCGGTGGCTTGAAACAGTTATTAAGCGAGCGAAAATTGATTATCTGCGGAAATATGAGAATCGTCCGGAAATCATATCCTACGAGGATATACCGGAGTCGGAGCTTATTGATCCGACGCAATGCGAATTATGGCCGAGCAGCACAAGAATGCAGACCCCGTATGATTTTGAAGAGGACCGGCTGACAAAGGCTTTTATGGAGCTGCCATTAAAGCGTCGGCAGGTAATGGAGCTGCTGTTCCTGGCAGACCTGAGTGAAGCAGAAACAGCTAAAAGACTCAACTGCTCGTTGCAGTATGTCAGAAATCAAAGGTGCATTGCACTGAAAAAGCTGCGCTCCCGTCTGATGGAAGGCGGTGATGATGAATGAACACATCAGAGTTCAAAAAGGTTCTGCAAGGGACCGTTATGGGAAATCATCGGGATTTAGAGACCATACTGGAATTGTATATGCCGATGATCGAGCATAATTCCTATTTGTATGGCCGCTTGGATGAGGATCTGAAGCAGTACATTCTCATACATATTGCGCTTAATATCTCAAAATTTAAGATTTGAGGCGAATGCCGGTTTCGGAATATCTGAAGCCGGCATTTTTTTGAAATTTTCTTGTCGGCGAGTGCATGAGATGAGAAAACCATCCGTATTTACTTGTGTAAGGCACCCCCGTGCTTACCTGTACCTTGAAAATTAAATCGTCCGGAACCGGCACATTCCAGCTTCGTCGAGCGCCTATCCGTCTGATCGGCAGTCAGAACCATGAGTAATAATATGCGGGTGGCTCCTGCATTTCGCCATGAAGCGCAGCTGGGACAATGATACGCCCGTAACTCGCGGCCCGGCCACAATGAAGGCGGGGAGATGAAATTTCTGTGGACCTGTTCGCTGCAGGCGCCGGTGGACGTTAAAACTTCATTGTGAATAGACGCAAGTCGTTCTGGCAATAATTTCAATATCGGCGAAAGGAGAATTTGATGAATAGCTACGATAGAACTGATTTTGAGATGTTAAAAAGTGTTGACATCAAAAATGTCGACAAAGGCAGTTTGATCGACTTGGACGAGGTTCAAATCGATGATACCCGACCGGTATCCGAGAGAATTCTGAGCTTTTTGCAGCAGGTTCAGAATCCTTATTGCTTTCGTATTGGCGATGTTGCCGTAAAAGTGAACTACAAACCAGACGGGCCGTCATTTCAACAGAATTTCGAGGACCTTTTGCGCACAGCAGAACGGTAAGTAATGGAAATGTACGATAGCCATAGACTTATTCAAAAAAATATGCTATACTACATTCGGACTAAATTATCATACCTCGCTCTTCTGAATGCTTATCGGCATGTCTGATTTCCATCGGAAGGAGTGAGCATATGGAAAACACAAAGCAAACCCAATATCATGCTGCTGCGTATGTGAGACTTTCAAAAGAAGATCTGAACAGCGTATCCGGCTTAAAGGCCGAAAGCAACAGCATTTCCAATCAAAAGCAGCTTATTCTGGATTACCTTAAAGACAAGACTGATATAAATCTTGTTTCTATAAGAGAAGACGATGGATATACAGGGACAGATTATGACCGTCCTGACTTTCAGCGTATGATGGATGACATCCGCGCCGGAGTTGTGAACTGTGTCATTGTAAAAGATCTGTCCCGCTTCGGGCGTGAATATATTAACGCCGGAAAGTATATCGATCGTCTTTTTCCGTATTATGGGGTCAGATTGATCGCAATTAACGACGGAGTCGATACTATCACGAGAAGCAGTGCGGACGATTTTAACATCATGGTCAAAAACCTGATGAATGATAACTACTGCCGAGATATTTCCATTAAGATCCGCAGCCAGCTGCAGGTAAAGCGAAAGAACGGTGAGTTCATCGGAGCGTTTGCACCATACGGTTACGAAAAATCACCGGAAGATAAGAACAAACTTATTGTAGATGTTTATGCAGCGGAAGTTGTGCGTGATATTTTCGGGTGGAAATTGAGCGGTATCAATCAAGATGCCATTGCACGCAGGCTTAACGAGCAAGGCATTCTCTCACCACTTGAATATAAAAGAAGCAAAGGACTGCCATATAAAACATCATTCAAAACGAAAAGCAAAGCGCAGTGGACACCGGTTGCAGTTCGTCGAATTCTTACCAACCCGGTTTATGTTGGAACACTTGTACAAGGAATTCGAACTCGGCCCAATTATAAAATCAAAACAGTTATCGTCAATGAACAGGATAAGTGGGCAATTTACGAAAACGCACATGAAGCGATCATAAACCCTCGTCAGTTTGTACTAGTACAACGGCTTCTTGAGCTTGATACCCGGACCTCCCCACGCGAAAACGGACTGTTCCCGTTGGCGGGGCTTCTCTGCTGCGGTGATTGTGGCGGCGCTATGGTGCGGAAAACGCAGACCTCCGGTAACAAGCGCTTCTGCTACTATACCTGTGGAAACCATAAAAATACCGGAGAGTGCACATCACATCGCATCTCCCAAAAGCAATTGGAGGATGCCGTCCTTCGACTTTTACAAGAGCATATTTGCGTGCTCGCAGAGTTGGATGGCTGCCTTCAGACGATCCGTAATGCGCCGATACACCGTTTAAGCATTCGCAAGGCTGAAGAGCGACTCGCTGCGGTTGAAGCTGATATTGACCGTTACCGTAAACTGAAGATATCCGCATATGAGGATATGCGCGATGGTATTCTTTCCAAAGAGGATTACCTCGATATAAAAGAGCAGTATGAAATGCGTATTTCAGAGGCACAGCTCGCCGAAGAACAGATCCGCCATGAGATCAATCTATATATTGAAAATGGAAACGCACCTCAGCGATGGATACAGGAGTTCCTTGATCACCGCAATATTCAAAGTTTAACACGCATCGTTGCGGTTGAATGCATCGACCACATTATGATTTATGAGGGCAAGCGAATTGAAGTGACATTTGCCCATATGCAGGATTATGAGGCTCTGGTATCCCGCGTGAAGGATTACTATATCAACCAAAGGGAGGTGGGATAAAATGGCACGGAAAAGCCGGAAAAACGCTGCCGCAGAGCCGATTCAGATGCCGGCGGCGGATAGAATATATAAGGCCGGATTATATGCACGCATCTCTGTAGAAACAGAAAGAAAACGCGAGGCTGATACGATTGGCAACCAACTACAGCTGCTGAGAGACTATGTGTCAGAGCATTCGGATCTGTCCGTCTTTGATATTTACAGCGACGATGATATATCCGGAACAGATTTTATTCGACCTGAGTTTTCGCGTATGATGAATGATCTGAGAGATGGCAAGATCGACTGTATTATTGTGAAAGATCTTTCACGGCTTGGGCGAAATTATTTGGAGTCCGGAGAGTATATCGAAATGGTATTCCCGTTCTTTCAATGCCGTTTCATTGCAGTAACAGACCGATTTGACACAAAATTTCAACAAGCAGATATATCGATTCAGATAAAAAACCTGGCAAATGAGATGTACGCCAAAGATATTTCAAGAAAGATCTGCTCATCCATGCGCACAATACAAGAGCAAGGTAAATTTGCCGGAAGCCGTGCACCGTATGGATACCGCCTTGATCCCAAGGACAAGCATCATCTTGTGGTCGATGAAGAAACCGCACCGGTGGTAAAGCGAATGTTTGAGATGGTTGCCGACGGAAACACATTGCACTATGTAGCAACGACCTTGAATTCCGAAGGAATACCGTCCCCCGGGCGGCTGCTTTACGATCGTGGTATCGCATCTACCGACCACTTTAAGAATTCAAAATGGTATATGCAAACGATAAAGCGCATCCTCACCGAAGAAGTATACCTTGGCTGGATGATTTCGGGGAAATTCCGATCAACTTATCATTCCACAGGTCAAAAGGGTTCCCGTCCTGCTCCAAAAGAGGAATGGATTGTTACTAAGGGAACACATGAACCGATTGTAACGAAGGAACTATTCGATCAGGTTCAGCTGTATTTCCAGCGCTTGAAGGAGGAACTTGGGCAGGCTGCCGTATATGATTCCAAGAGTAAACGGGCGAGTATTTTTAAGGGCCATCTCCGGTGTGGCGAATGCGGACAAGCTATGTTTTTGAGGAACAAGAAAAATCATGCCGGGGAGCGTGTTCCTTGGTATTACTGTTCTTTGCACGAAAACTATAATTCCTCCTACTGCATCAAAAAGGCAGTAAAAAAACAGGATGTTGAGGATATCGCTCTAAAACTGATTCGCACACAGATCAAGCTGTTTACAGATGCGCGAGAGATTCTTGTTGCATTGAACAAGAAGGAATCCAGCAAAACAAAGTTTCGCATTTACAGCGATCAGATTCGTGGAGTAAAAAAGCAAATTGATAGATATGTGTCATTAAAGGCTTCCCTGTATGAGGAATTTGCAAACGGGACACTCAGCCAAAATGATTATATCAGCATGGGGCAGGAATATGCTGCAAAGGCCGACGAACTGCGTATTTTCCTTGCTGAACTCGAAAAAGAATGCCAGAAGTACAACCCGTCGTTTGCAGCAAGCGGATCGTGGGCCGAGCTGATCGAACAGTACAAGGATGCTGATACATTAACAGCAGAAATGGTAGATGCCTTTATTGATGAAATGATTCTGTACAATAACGGACATGTTGAGGTTAAATTTAATTTCAGAAATGAATTAGATGAAGTCATTCATCTTGCCGCAATCCGCCAAAGGGAGGTTGAAAGATATGCAATGTAACAAAACGCTCGCATTTTATATTCGCTTATCGGCGGAGGACGCAGACCTTAAATCCTCCGGGAAGGCGGAAAGTAATAGCGTAACAAACCAAAGAAAACTGCTTCGTGATTACTATGAGCAGCACACTGAGCTTTGTGAATATGAGGTTGTCGAGTTCTGTGACGATGGGTATACCGGCACAAATTTTGACAGACCGCAATTCATGCTTATGATGGAGCAGATACGCCGGAGAGAAATACAAGCGATCATGGTCAAGGATCTTTCGCGATTTGGACGAGATTACTTGGAGGTTGGTGCATATCTGGAGCTGATATTGCCGCTGTTCGGAACTCGTTTTATCTCTGCAAATGATAACTTTGACAGTGAAATTTTTATCGGTACGACAGGCGGATTGGAGCTTGCGCTGCGGAATCTGATCAACGGATTATACAGCAGGGATTTATCTGTGAAAGTAAGGAGTGCAAACAAAACCAGGAGCCGACGCGGCGAGTATCGGGGCGGTAGCGCTTTTTATGGATATCGGTTAGATCCTAAAGATAAGCACCATTTGCTTGTGGATCAGGAAACAGCACCGGTGGTAGTACGAATCTTTGAAGAATGTATTGCCGGAAGAACAGCCTCACAAATTGCTCGTGCATTAAATGATGATGGCATTCCATCCCCTGCAAGCTATAAGGAAAAGAACGGTGGGTTTTATAATGGACGCATTCTTGAGGAGAAACCGATATGGGTAGCATGTACCGTGCTCCGCATCATTAAGGAGGAGCGCTATACGGGAAAAATGATTTCCAACAAAAGAGAAACAGTGGGAATCAGCACCGGGAAGATGCGTGCGCTACCGCAGAGCGAATGGATCATCGTGGAAGATACTCATGAGGCAATCATCCCCCAGAATATGTTTAGTGAGGCGGCTGCATCACGCAGAAGTCGAATTAAGACCGTTAATCAAAACACAGCTGGCGAAAGAGCAGATAATTTATTTGTGTGCGGATATTGCGGACGAAAACTCCAAAAATCCAATGGAAAAGTAACGCATCTGTTTTGCTTAAAAGCCGGCGTTTCTTCTAATGCGGATTGCACACGGCTCCATGAACCAATCGAGACACTGCAATCAAGTGTTCTTGAGGTTGTTAAGGTGCTGGCGAAAACACTGGCGGAAAAGGCTGTGCAGGTAAAAGTGAACGCAAATCGAGAGGAACCATTGCTTGAAAAGAAAGCCGCAATGCTCAAGCGTACACTTCAACGGGCACAAAACAGCAAGCTCGACTTATATGAAGAATACCGAAATGGCAGGATGACGCGAGATAAATTTATCACTGCCCAGGAAGAACGCCAGACCGCAATAGATTCCATGCGTGATGAATTGGCAGCAACGGAAGCAACGATTACAAAATTGAGGGTTGGGAAAGAAAAAGCTGCTGTGTTAGAAGCAGATGCCAAGGGTATTCAGCTTTTGAATGGGTACCGCCCAAAAGAACTTCGGAAACTGATAGAGAAGGTCCGTGTCTATGAAAATGGACGAATAGAGATTGACTTCCGGTGTCATGATGATTTCACCGAGGAAATCATAAAAGCAGTTGCAAGGCGGGCCGGATGATAAGCCTTTGAGAAGAAATAACTGATTACCGTTGGACTGAATCCTATAATTCGAGAAAAACAAAAAAATATGTGTCCTATCTTGACACAAGCAGAAGGCCCCGTACTGGGAGTAGGTCCCAAGATATTCAGCGTAGCCGGCCCTGTT
>DXYE01000084.1 GCA_019415985.1 Clostridiales bacterium | reverse complement strand
CAAATGCCCTTATTGCGCACCATAACTTGGGAGGCTGTTTTTGTATTTGTGTGGAAAAGCCCATAAAATAAGGTTTTTCAGCTTATAGAGTATTTTTTGAAGCTGTACGTCAGCGCTTGTAATCCTCTGCCAGTGATTGTACTTTCCCATGACAGAGCGCTTACAAGGTTACATGAACACTCCTCATTCTGTGGCCGCTCGAAAAATCGGGAAACGCTAAAAAGTATTTCGCCGCTATCTTTTCTTAAAGAATATCTGAACATTTTAGCGCCAGCCCTTTTTCTTGGCTGACGCTATTTTTATGCCCGCTCGAAAGGCTCTCCGCAATCTCCAAATACCACATTGACTTCCCGTGTGGTCCGGATGATGGTGCCGCAGCAAGGGCAAACATATTTGATACTACGGTTAATGGATTTCTTGTTGCCTCCTTTGGCGGTTCCCTCTACTGGCTGGCGGCTGACGTTTATTTTGTCCTCGCCCAAAGTTTCCTTGATCCATGCCTCTGCCTCCGGGGACAGCGGCGTTACTATCCAGCCATATTTGTCGTACCTCTCAATGTGCAGGCCATGTGCTTCGGAGGTGGCTTTGAGTTTCAGGTTATGGTAATAGCCGTTGTTGCTCACATCTTGGATGCCATGAACCAGATTAGAAAGGTGTGCCATTTCATGTAAAAGCGTGACGGCCAGTTCGAAGATGGGGCGGTCAAGGTATTCTGCGCAGAGATTGATTTCCCGATACTTTTCGCCACTGGCGTTCCAGATTTCATTGATACTGCACCAACCATTTGCTTCGCGTCCTCCGTCCGGGGAAACGGTGAAGGCCGGACGGGTTAATTCATTGTCATAAAAATGCTCGTTAAATAGGTCGAACATTTCTTCAGTTTTCTTTACAATTTCAGATATTTGCAGCATGGTCGTGACCTCCTCAAAGATATGTTTTATTTCTGTGAGTGACAGCTTACACATTTGCGGGTGGAAAGCAAGGCTTTTTGAAAAGAAAGAAAAAATATAATGACTCTCACAGCCTTGCTTTTATTCGTTTCTCCGTATATACTGTTTAAAAGAGCCTCTCATGGAAGGTTGGTGATTACAGTTGGAATTTATGGATGTAAAGGCTGCTTCATTATTATGGAATATCTCTGAGCGGCGTGTACAGAAATTATGTAAAGAAGGACGTATAGAAAATAGTAGGCGCTTTGGACACTCTTGGATGATTCCTAAAACGGCCCAGAAACCAGAAGATATTAGGAGAAAATATAAAAAAGTAATCGAAACAAAAAAAGGTGGTGATAGAAATGTATAATCCTCAGTTAGAAACTTTTCTATGCGTGGTAGAATCAGGAAGTTTTAGCAAGGCATCAGAGAAACTATATATTTCTCCTCCCGCAGTCATTAAGCAAATCAATCTTTTAGAAGGGTCGCTTGGTCTTACACTTTTTGAGCGTACCCATCGCGGCCTTATTTTGACTAAAGCAGGAAAGTCTTTGTATCAGGACACAAAATACATTATTCAATATTGTAAGGATTCTGTTACGAGGGCCAAGAACGCTATGCAGGAAAGTGAAAAGGTAATCCGCATTGGCACCTCCCCTATGACACCGGCGCAGATACTGGTTGATTTATGGCCTAAAGTACAAAAATACTGTCCGGACACAAAATTTCAGTTAATTCCTTTTGAGAACACACCGGAAAATGCGAAAGAAATTTTGGGGAATTTAGGACAAAATATTGATGTTGTAGCCGGAATTTTTGATGAGACATTACTGGATCTTCGCAAATGTGCAGGTTTGGAGCTTACCAAGGAGCCAATTTGCTGCGCAGTTTCGATACACCATCCTTTAGCACAAAAGGATCGACTTTCGGTTCAAGATCTGTATGGCGAAAAAGTAATGCTCATAAAACGGGAATGGAGTCACTATGTGGATTTGTTGCGGGACGATTTGTGGAAAAATCATCCGCAGGTACGAATTGTTGACTTTGATTTTTATGACGTTGGAGTATTTAATCAATGTGAAAACAACAACTGCATTTTGATGGCGATTGAAAACTGGCGCTACGTTCATCCTCTGCTCAAAATATTACCAGTAGACTGGAATTATACGATTCCTTTCGGATTGCTCCATGCTCCAAATCCGCTGCCAACTGTTCAACAGTTTTTAGAGGCTGTAGAAACCGTAACCAGAGGATAGCAGCAAATCAGTTTTAACCTTTAGGTATAAACTGCATAACAAAACGGGACTTCTAAAGAAGCCCCGTTTTTTTTATAATAAATTCAGCAGGAAGCGAAAGGAGATGAAAACAATGAAAAAGGCGGCGTCCTTTGGGGTATGTATTACCCTTCTGTGCGGCATTATCACTGGATGCAATGCGAATCAGAACACAGAAGAAATGATACCGTCGTCACAAGGAGAAATCGTGGTACAGGAAACTACGCAAAATCGTTACACAACGGATACAAAAATATCGGAGGTTATCAGTGATCCTGTTTTTGGGGAATATGGACGACTTATCTTCCCTGTAGATAAGGGATATTACAGTGGAGAAACGTTAGGTGAGCTGGAACTCACTTGGTATAACAATATTGACCCGGAGAAAACGGTGGAAATTACAAATTATCTGAAAGAACAAGCTCAGGCAGGAGAAACCGTATTCTACGACATTTACACCGAAGAAGAAAAAACATCTGATCCGGACAAGGAGGATACTGGACTATTTTTCTTTAAAGGAACTCCCGGAGAACGATTTGCAGTCTGTAATGCTGGCGGCGGCTTTGCTTATGTAGGTGCTATGCAGGACAGCTTTCCTCATGCGTTGGAACTTTCAAAAATGGGTTACAATGCCTTTGCCCTTATCTACCGTCCCGGTGCGCAAACGGCTTGTGAGGATTTGGCGAGGGCAATCAGTTTCATCTTTTCACATGCGGATGAGTTGGAAGTAAATACCGACTGTTATTCCCTCTGGGGCGGATCGGCTGGTGCAAGAATGGCAGCCTACTTGGGTTCTTACGGCCCGGAGGCCTTCGGTGGGGATGATCTGCCAAGACCGGGAGCTGCAGTGATCCAGTACACCGGCCACAGCGATTATACGGAAAATGATCCTCCCACGTATACCTGTGTTGGAGATAATGATGGGATTGCAAATTGGCACACCATGCAAACACGTTTAGAAAATTTGAATGAACTCGGTATTCCCACAGAATTTCACCGCTATCCGGGATTAGGACATGGATTTGGACTCGGAACCGGAACCAGTGCTGAAGGATGGATCGAGGAAGCCGTAATCTTTTGGGAAAAACAAATGACAGATTAAGAAAGGAGCTTTGCTATGAATAACTTTATTTTTGAAAATGCAACCAAAGTTTATTTTGGTAAGGGCTGTGTAAAGGAATACCTTTCAAGCATGTTATTGCCCTATGGAGATACAGTCCTATTCGCCTACGGCGGTGGTTCCATTAAGCAAAATGGAATTTATGATGAGGTAACTGCTCTTCTAAAAGCAGCCGGAAAAAACATCATTGAGTTTACCGGAATTATGGCGAACCCGACTTATGCGAAGGTTATGGAAGGTGCAAAATTGGCTCGTGAACATCATGTGGATGTAATTCTCGGTATCGGAGGTGGATCGGTCATGGATTGCTGCAAAGCGGTATCATTGGCCGCCCGATATGACGGAGACATTTGGGAGGAATTTTGGGCCAGACCCGGCTTTATTGACTTTGAACCACTTCCTCTTGGTGTGATCGTTACTGTAGCCGGGACTGGAAGCGAGTGTAATGGCGGCGCTGTTATCACAAACGAAGAAAAGAAAATCAAAACCGGACGAGATTATCCTAAGTGCAATCCCCGTTTTGCCTTGCTCGATCCAACCTATACTTACAGCGTACCGAGCAAGCAAATGGTATCCGGCGGTTTTGACATTCTAAGCCATATCATGGAAACCTATTTTAGTGAGCCTAACGAGGATAATGTATCTGACGACATTATGGAAGCCCTCATGCGTAGTGTTATACGCAATCTGCGGGCATCTATTCAGAACCCGGAAGATTACACTGCTCGCAGCAACTTGATGTGGGACTCGACAATGGCTGAAAATCGGCTGATTAAAATGGGCAAGCGCTGTGACTTTCAATGCCACAATATGGAGCATCAATTAGGTGCATATACCAACTGCAATCATGGATGTGGGCTTGCGGTATTACATCCGGTTTATTATCGGCACATCTATAAGGCCGGGCTTTCCAAGTTTGTCCGTTTCGCTGAACATGTATGGGGAATAGGCACTGAGGGCAAGACGGAAGAAGAAACAGCTCTTGCCGGAATTGAGGCTCTGGCCGATTTTATTAAAGAAATTGGTTTACCCACTACGTTAAAAGAGCTTGGGGTAACTGATAAATCTGTGCTGAAAGAAATCGCAGATACCTGCGGTATTTCAGCAGGCAGCTATAAGAAAATGACTCCGGAAGAAATTCTCGAAATCTTTCAGGAGTGCTATGAATAAAGGAGGAAACACCATGAAAAAATTAACCGCATTTGTTATGAGCCTGCTGCTGATGGCCACTTTGGCCGCCTGTGGCAGTAACGAAACGAACACGTCTGTCCCTTCGGAACCGGAAAGCGAATCATCCGCTACACAGGAAAGTGAGGCATCAACATCTGATGCCAATACACTGGTCGTTTATTTCTCTATGCCGGAAACCACCGATCCAAACAATATGACTGAGGAAGAAGAAAACAGTGCGGTGGTCATTGATGGCGAGGTGCTGGGCAACACCCAGTATGTAGCCTATGTCATTCAGGAGAATACTGGGGCCGATATTTTCCGCATCGAACCGGAAAATCCCTATCCCACTGACCATGATACACTGGTGGATTTAGCTGCGGAGGAACAAGACGATAACGCTCGCCCTGCAATGAAAGATACGATTGAAAACTTCGACCAGTACGATACTGTCTTTGTCGGTTATCCTAACTGGTGGGGCGATATGCCGATGATCCTTTATACCTTCTTCGATACTTACGATTTTTCCGGTAAAACGATCATTCCTTTTAATACCCACGGCGGCAGCGGATTCTCAAACACCATCAACACGATTGCAGATTTGGAGCCAGATGCGACTATTTACGAAGATGGCTTTACTGTATCCAGAAATAATGTTCAGGATGCAGAGCCGGATATTCTGACATGGTTGAACGAACTGGGATATAGCAATTAAAAATTTTGTGCAGGCCGCAGCCAGACCAATACGGCTGCGGCCTATTTATTCAGGAGGTATATCAATGAGTAAAAAAGTCTTAATCATTTCAGGAAGTCCCCGTAAGGGTGGAAATTCAGATATTTTGTGCGATGAATTTGCAAAGGGAGCAAAGGAAGCGGGACATCAGGTAGAAAAAGTGAGATTACAGGAACTTACAGTCAAGAGCTGTATGGCCTGCTACGCCTGCAAAAAGACAAGTGCTTGCGTCCAAAAAGATGATATGACAGAACTGTTGGAAAAATTAATCTCTGCCGATGTGCTGGTGCTGGCGACGCCGGTTTACTTTTATTCCATGGATGGGCAAATGAAAACAATGATTGACCGTACACTGCCCTGCTATACAGAAATTTCAAATAAGGATGTGTATTTCATTGCAACAGCGGCAGCCGGTAAATGTGCAATGGAGCGCACTATGGATAGCCTTCGTGGTTTCACAGATTGCCTGCCCGGTGCTAAAGTAAAAGGGCTGATCTATGGCGAGGGCGTCTACCAGAAAGGGGAAGTAACATTTACAAAAGCCATGAAGGAAGCCTTTATGGCCGGTAAAACGATATGAGCAGGAGGTCACACATGAAGCGATTGGAAAACAAAGTTGCTTTGATTACCGGCGGAAGCTCTGGAATCGGTTTTGAGGCTGCCCGCAAAATGGCGGAGGAAGGTGCTGTTGTATATATCACAGGTCGTCGGGAACAGGCTTTGCAAAGGGCTGCGTTGCAACTTGGAAGCAATGCGCATTATATACGCGCTGACGTGTCGGTCAAGCAAGATATGCTACATGTTTGCGAGGTTATTCAAAGTAAAGAAAAAAAGCTGGATATTCTCTTTGCAAACGCAGGAATTGGAAGGTATGTAAAGCTGGAAGAACTTACAGAGGAAGAAATTGATCGTACTTTGGGAACAAATGTGAAAGGAACAATTTTCACGGTGCAGTCAATGATTCCCATTTTATCAGAAGGCGCTTCAATTATTTTGAATACATCTATTACCGCCGAACTCGGTCTTCCGGATTTTTCTCTATATGCCGCCTCAAAGGCGGCGGTACGTTCCTTTATCCATAGTTGGACGACGGATTTGAAAAGGCATCATATTCGTGTAAATGCCGTAAGCCCCGGAGCAATTCCAACGGCCGCTGCTACTGGAGAATTGGGAAGGACTGCACAGGAAGAACAGGAGCTTCAAACATGGCGCAAGTCACTTACTCCTGTAGATAGAATGGGAAGTGTGGAGGATATTGCAAATGCTGTGATGTTTCTTGCTTCGGATGAGAGTAGTTTTGTGACTGGTATAGAACTGACTGTGGATGGCGGGATGAGCGCAGTATTTGCGAACCGACTTTGATAGGCTCTGCGGTTATAACCCACAGGTATGGACTGCGTAACCAATCGAGACTTCTGTAAAGAAAAATAAAGAATTAAAATAAACGCATAAAGAAAATTCTCGGTTTTAGTAGAAAGGAATATGATAGTCATGAAAAAAAGAAAACTTGGAAATTCGGACTTGTTTGTTAATCCGGTTGGCCTTGGCTGCATGGGCTTTAGTCATGCCTCTGGCGATCCGGTCGATAATGAAACCGCCGTAAAAACACTGCGGCAGGCTTATGAGATGGGTTATGATTTTTTTAATACCGCTGAGGCATACACAGGTTTTTTTCCGGATGGTTCCGTTTCCTATAACGAAGAATCGGTGGGGAAAGCCCTTCATAATGTGCGGGATAAGGTTGTGATCGCCACCAAAATGGGTGTTTATCATAACGCTGATCTTTCTCTGACGGTAGACAGCCGCCCTGAGACGATTCAAAAAAGTGTGGAGGACAGCTTGAAAAAGCTTGGTACAGATTATATTGACCTCTATTATCAGCATCGTATTGATCCGAACGTAGAGCCGGAGATTGTGGCGGAAACCATGGGACAGCTCATCAAAGAAGGAAAAATTCGATATTGGGGAATTTCAGAAACAACCGATGAATATTTGCGCCGCGCAAATGCTGTTTGTCCGGTCACAGCCATTGAAAATCGCTACTCGATGATGGCTCAGTGGCACGAGTCCATCTTTCCCGCCTGCGAAGAACTGAAAATTGCCTTTGTCTCTTTTTCTCCTATGGCAAACGGATTTCTAACGGGAAAATATACGCCGGAGACAAAATTTGAAGGAAAGCAGGACTACCGTGCCGGTATGCCGCAGTACACGCAGGAAGGATATGAAAAAGCAAAGGCTCTTTTGGAACTGCTCACCGATATGGCAGAAGAAAAACACGCAACAATGGGACAGCTTTCTCTGGCATGGATGCTCTGTAAAAAACCTTATATTGTTCCGATTCCCGGCTCCAGAAAGCCGGAGCGTCTGCGGGAGAACTTTGAAGCAGGAAACATCGTTTTAACGCAGGAGGAAATTTCCATGATTGATTCCAGACTGGAAACAATGCAGTTTGAAGTTTTCGGCGGACACAATATCAGAAAATAAAAAGATAAGATTTGTAAATTTGGAAATAAATGAAAGGAGATTTTTTATGCAGTATGTAACGTTGAATAACGGAGTAAAAATGCCGCAGCTTGGATTTGGCGTTTATCAGATTACGGATTTGGATGAATGTGAACAGGCGGTTGTGGACGCGGTTTCTGTCGGCTATCGGTTGATTGATACTGCTGCGTCCTATGGAAACGAAGAAGCAGTGGGCAGAGCTATCCGGCGTTGCGGCGTTCCGCGCGAGGATTTATTTATTACAACAAAATTGTGGATCACTGATACCAGTTATGAGGGCGCGAAACGTGGATTTGAAAAATCCATGAAAAAATTAGGGCTTGATTATCTGGATCTGTACCTGATCCACCAGCCGCTGAACGACTATTATGGCGCTTGGAGAGCTATGACGGAGCTTTATAAAGAAGGAAAAATCCGGGCGATTGGGGTTTGCAGCTTTTACCCGGATCGTCTGGCTGATTTGATTGCCTTCAATGAAATTTCTCCTGCCGTAAATCAAGTGGAGGCCAACGTCTTTTTCCAGCAGTCTAAAGCCCATGCCTTTATGAAAGAAAAAGGTGTGCAAATGGAAGGCTGGGCTCCTTTTGCGGAAGGGCGAAATCATCTGTTTGGTAATGAAACCTTACAGGCCATTGGTCAGAAGTATCAAAAGAGTGTTGCGCAAGTGGTGCTGCGCTGGCTTCTGCAACGTGGAATCGTCTGCATTCCCAAAAGCACAAAGAAGGAGCGTATGGAAGAAAACTTTAACGTATTTGATTTTCTCCTGACAGAAGAAGACATGGCCGCTATCACCGCCCTTGACACGAATACCAGCTCCTTTTTTGACCACCACGATCCGGCTGCAGTAGAGCGCCTTACAAATCTGGTTCGTAATGTATAAAAACGAATAGAGAAATTAAAAATGTGACTTTTTCCATTCGCATTTTAAAGAAAGAAGGATACAGAAATGAAAGTACTTTTGATAAACGGCAGCCCCCACAAGGAGGGCTGCACCTATACAGCATTATGTGAAGTATCAGAGGCACTCAATCAAAGCGGCATTGATACGGATGTGTTTTGGATTGGAAATAAGCCTTTGTCTGGCTGTATTGCCTGTAAAAGCTGTGTGCAGAAAAATCAGTGCGTTTTTACTGATACCGTCAATGAGTTTTTGGATATAGCCGCAGATTATGATGGCTTTGTATTCGGAACGCCAGTACATTGGGGTGCTGCGGGCGGTGCTATTACATCATTTATGGATCGGGCCTTTTATTCTGACCTGTGCGGTGGAGGAAATCGCTTTCTTCTAAAACCTGCCGCCGCTGTAATTTCCGCTCGACGTGCTGGAACCACAGCAACATGGGATCAGATCAATAAATACTTTGCCCTGATGCAGATGCCCATTATCTCCTCTCGGTATTGGAATATCGTTCACGGCGCGAAACCAGAGGAAGTGAAACAGGATTTGGAAGGGATGCAAACCATGCGAATCTTGGGCAAAAATATGGCATATTTTCTGAAATGTAAAGAGATTGCCGGCAAAGCCGGTATTTGCCCTCCCGAACAAGAAGAAGTATGTTTTACTAATTTTATCCGTTAGTTATAACAGTAATCATTATAAAGTAAAAATGGAAGGAGTGCAAAATGAGAAAAAATATAGCAGTCTCTCTGATATGTGTCTTGCTATTCTCTTTGACTGCTTGTACGCAGCAAAATGAGGAGAGCGAAATACTGAATCAAACCGATACGGTTATGCAGCAGCCAAGCGAATCTCAAGTCACAGCGGAATCTGAGGACAAAGAGGGACGGAATATTTTGATTGCGTATTTTGGAAGATTGGGAAATACAGATTTTCCAGAAGATGTAGATGCTACAACTTCCGCAAGTATTGTTTTGGGAAAAGACGGTGATTTGCAGGGTACAACGGAATATGTGGCTTCCTACATACAAGAAAATATTGGTGGTGATCTGCATTTAATTCAAACAATAGAGCCATACCCTGCCGATTACGATGCAACCGTTGATCGAAATCACCAAGAGCAGGATAACAATACACTTCCGGAGCTTTCCAGCACTGTAGAAGATATGGCGCAATATGATGTTGTTTTTATCGGCTATCCTATCTGGGCAACAACGCTCCCGCAGCCGGTGGTTTCCTTTTTAAACCAGTATGATTTAGCAGGAAAGACTATTGTTCCATTCTGTACCCATGGAGGATATGGCAGTGGGAACAGCTATGCAGAAATTCAGGAGCTTTGTACCGATGCAGAGGTTCTTGATGGCCTTGCCCTTGAAGCTGAGAATATAAATTTATCAGCGGAGGAAATACAAAACTGGTTAGCCGCTTTACCATTGTCATCAGTGGAATAATCGGAGGAAATATTATGAAGCAAAAGAGAAAAATACAAAATATAGTGGATACTTTTATGGTTCTACTCCTCCCCATACTTATGGCGTATTCCTTAATCGGTGAAGCTGTTCATGAATGGGCAGGTATTGCAATGAGCCTTTTATTTATAATGCACCATGTTTTGAATTGGCGTTGGTACAAAAGCATACTTAAGGGGCACTATTCTTTCCCGAGGGTTATCAGGACTATTTTAAATTTTGTGTTACTGATTGATATGATTGCACTGCCTGTTAGCGGGATATTGATGGCAAAATACAGCTTTTCCTTTTTAAATTTGGATATAGGCGTTTCATCGGCACGTTTGATCCACCTTATAGCATCTTACTGGGGATTTGTGTTGATGAGCTTTCATCTTGGCTTTCACTGGAATATGATAATAGGAATGTGCAGAAAAATCGCTTGTAAAAAAGCAGAGTCACAGAAAAGAAAATGGGTATTGCGAATCATTGCCTTGTTTATCTCCGGTTATGGCGTTTATGCTTTGGTGAAAAGACAGTTTATAGATTATATGTTTTTGAAAACTCAATTTGTCTTTTTTGACTTTGGAGAGCCTCTGTTTTTATTCTTAATTGACTATTTGGCCATCATGGGACTGTTTGTGTGCTTGGGGCACTATATTTCAAAATGTTTAGACAGCTTTTCTAAAAAAACAACAAAAGTATCAATGCAAGGGAAGTAACCTTGCCTATTAGGTCGATCTGTCTTGCGTGGATTGGCCTTTTCTATTGTTTCTTAAGAGAAAGTTTTGAGAGATAAGTGGAACGAGCAATCAAGCGACATCTATGTCGGAAATCGTGTTGGCGTGAATAAGAATGAAAGATACTTAGGCTAAATGCGTTAACTAACAGGATACGGGGATTCTTGCAATAGATAGTCCGCGATTAGTTGTGTAAATTAGGATAATATTTTTGTTCGTAAGGGTATTATCT
>DXYE01000083.1:8047-11123 GCA_019415985.1 Clostridiales bacterium | reverse complement strand
CTCGGAGATGTGTATAAGAGACAGAGATTGCGAATGTTATGAAAGCGATGCAGGTAGTCTTCCTCGGTTACAGCTGTTAAAGTCTCAGCAAGCTGATGAAATCCTGCGTAGCGATCGGCAAAATGCTTCCCGCAGCTTACATCTGCATTGAGCGTAAATACGGTTTTCTTCAGTGTGCCAAGCTCTTCTTTTTTAAGCCATTTGCCGAAGTCCTGCAAGGTGATCGTTCTTTCTTTATCCTCTAATTCATCCACAACAGCGCATTTACTGATAAACACGGAATGGTCGCCAACTGTAACGGCGTCCATCATACTGTTTTGGATAGGAGAGGTATTCACTTCATAAATGTTATAGTACATAACAGGTCCTCCTTCGTTATACTGTCAGTCTGCCGAGTATGGATTTCAAAAACAGCATATTGTCCTTGTATTGGAGCAAAAACGGCTGACTGAAATCATAGGCCAGATAGCGATATACAACAACATGCTGCTCAGCTTCCTGCAGTTTATCTTCCGGTACATCTCTTAAAATCTCCCCCAGCTTCGGGAGCACTCTGCACTCTTCGTACAGAAATTCCTCGTCTTCGCTCGTTACATTCTTTCTTTGCCATTCTCTTGCGGTGACAGTGCCTTTGCCAAAATGGTGCGGTTGCTCCATACAAAGCAGCCACTTGATACGGTGCTCTTCCGGGCAGGGGTCTGCTGTGAACGGATACAGGCGACAGGTTTTCGGTCGTACCGAATAAATCGTACAGCGGTTGTCTTTGAGCATACCGCATACGCCGCTGTCGTTTACCGTTCTCAGAACAAACACATCAAAGCCACGGGAAAGTTCCTTCAGGTCTGCCATATTCCAAAGAATATCGTCAGCAGAGTCCTTGCTGCCGTTTTTCATCCTGTCACGGATAATGCGGAAGGCATCTAAAGGTTCTAGAACGATACTGTCCCTCACATTTTTACAACAGGCACCACAGGCAGAACATTTGAACTGAATAGGTTGCCGATTGGTAATCGGTTTGGCATTTTCAAAAAACCCCATCTTATGTAGCTCCTTCCAAAAGACCTTTGCACAAATCAGGGTTATCGTAAATATTTCCGATGACCTCTAATTCCTTGCCCCAATAGTTATCAAAATCGACTACAACACCGGACATAGATATAGCGAATCGTGCGGTATCTTCATCCCACTGAATGACACCTCGTTCATCGTTCTTGAAAATCTCTACAATATCTCCCTCAAAGATTTGTTTTTCATTTCTGTCGCAGATACCCGTGTACTGTCCTACGGTATCGGCATAAACAGTGAATTTTTCAACAGGGTCATACGAATAAATGATAGAGAAAGAGCCACCTCTGATGTTTTGGTGAAATACACCACCGTAAACCCAGTTGCTTGGCATAGGATCGCCGGCAAAGTTCTTGACTTTCTCTCCAAACCGTCTTGTTTGGCCTCTAAACAATAATTCTCTCATAATAAAAATCCCTCCTTTACTGTTCTAATTCTCATAATCCGTGATAAAAGAAATGGCTTTGTTAAAGAGGTAGATGCCGTCCTCGGTTGCCAATACCTTGTCAACGGGAAAAAGAAGCTCCGGCTGAAGCAATTTGATTGCAAACTCAGCAGTTAGATTTTTTATTTTCCCGGACTCTTTGTAAGGACCGTGATTTTCTATATCCTCGGAATCCGCATTACCTACATTCAGCAGGTGCAGCATTTCCTGGGGCGTGAATTCATCTGTCAGGATTTCACAGTAGCCATTGTCTTCGTAGGATTTGGGATGAACGCTGCGCTTTAGAAGTTCGGTCAGTTTTCTGTCTATCAGACTATCAAACTGCTGCCAATCCATAAAAAGAGCGTCCATTTTTTTCCAGATATATTTTTCCAAGTTCATCACACAGTCCTCCGTTCATCGGTATGATAGCCCTGCGGTTTCATCAAGTCTTCGCCGCCGTAGAAACGTTCCGCAAAATATTTTTTGCTGACTTTACCGGCAACAGTGAGATATCCACGTCCGTTGAGTTCATCATTGAGTCTCTTGATAACTCTGTATGCTGTTGAACGGGATACACTCAACGCTTCGGCTACTTCATTGGCGTCAAGAAATTGTATTGCCATTTGATGCTCCTCCGTTTTTCATTCGTTTCCAGTGGTCGCAGTCAGAAGTACAGTTGATATTTTCTCTTACATCCTCGGTTAGCTCGTTAATACGGCCGGTTTGGATGTAAAGCAGGAATATACCCATAGAATGTTTCAAACAGGTGCTTTTGACTCCACAGCTTACACAGCTTCTTTCCATAGCGATAACTCCTTTATACAATAGTGGACACCGCAGCAAAAACTACGGTGTCCAACATAACTTATGCGCACATTTTCAGAATTGACGGAACAGATGCCTCTACCGGGTGTGATTGAAGACAGACCTTGTATACCGAATTCATGGTTTCAAAGCATACATAATCCGTTTCTTCATCTCTGATCTCCACTACCGGGGAGGTATAAATGAACTGTCCGCCGCATGAGATGATTGCCCTTGCTCCTTCTTGTAACGGAAAAACAATTCTTCCGGTGATATTGATCTCCTTTTTCATTCTTCAGTAGCACCTTCCTTTACAGTAAAATTGCAGTGCTTATTTTTACATCTGCCTGTTCGATAACATTCTTTTGCTTCCTCATAAAGCGGCCAGCAGCTCCGTTTACCTTGCTTTTCTAATATTGCTTGAGCAGATTCTGCAATCGAAATAATGACTGACATATCCCAAGGCAATACCTCTGCATTCGTCTGCTCCGGGTGAATGCGCATAAGCGCCACAGCGAGAGCATAAGCAGCGTTATCTATTTCATCGCCTTTGTATTCCAGATACCTTTCAAATTCAAAACTAACCATCATTACCTCCACAAGATACGGTTGACCGTCGGATAGCAATCCGTTAATAACTGATTGATGCTTTTGAAGGTCATCCGTTCAGCTTTCGCTATGTCATGCATACGGTCGCCGCGCACCTTCATGCATATGATCCGCATATTCCGGCGGGGCAATTCGGATGCCAAAGCGTGTAAAAGCAACTCCGTTTCAAAG
>DXYE01000083.1:0-8037 GCA_019415985.1 Clostridiales bacterium | reverse complement strand
CTGATAACATCTTCCCAGCGCATTCGATGCTGATCGCCGATCAGCTCATCCAAACTGACGGTGACGGCGCAGCGTTTAGGCCGGGAAAGATATTTATAATAGTTGGACAGTGAACTTCTCATTCGCTTCCATGCCAGAGTAGAAAATTTGTAGCGATGCAGACTCGGAACCTCGCAATACTCCTGTGCAGCACGAAGATATCCGAAAATTACCACATCATAAAACGAAGACTCCGGCAAATTCTTTGCGTTAAGAAAACTGTAAACCAAATCATGGTTATCTTCAGCAAATCGCTGCTGTTCTTTGGTCAACGGTCGTATATCCATCTTATAAAATCCTCCTTTAATAAAAAAGGGATACCATCGGAACATAAGTCCGAGGTATCCCTGTAATCTCAGCCTATATCAAAATACAGGCGCCATTCTTTTATGCCGGCCATGCTTCCCGATCACCGTCGAGTGCATCATTGTCGGTGATACAGAAATGCTCGCCGTCATCTGCAGAGCTGTAACCATGATCCACTGCATCGCTGATGGCTTCACTGTTACCAAGCTCAGCCTCCAATGCTCGCTGCTGGTTCATGGTTTTGATTTGCTCACGGAACCCATCTGCATACTGCTTGATCTGAAGAAGTTCCTCCCCGTCAAATTTCTGAAGCAGACGGAAGGTTGCCACGCTGTAGGTGTTGCTTCCGTTGTCAACGCGCTTCAGACCGATTTGTACCACTCCCGAGTAGATAGGGCGCCGACGTGCGGCAAACGCAGTTGTGATGAAATCGCTGTAGGGGCGAAGACTTGTAGGCGGAAGGGACAGAAGCAAAGGCATAAATTCTCCGCTGCGAAGAATATACAGACTGCGCATATTCTTACAGGCCTTGCCTTTTCCTTTCTCCACGGAGCCGTACTGGTTCAGAGCACAGACCGCGCAAGCACCGCCGGGAGCTCCGTAGCCGGTTTTACCGTCTACAGAAGAGCACAGCGGTGTTACATTATCGTCATACTCGCTGCCCTCCGGCCAGTAGGCACAGGTGTCGTGATTATAGAGGATAACGCCCTCTATTGTTTTGGCGTAGTCCGGATTCTCAGGATCATCACTGGGGACCTCGAACTGCAAGCTTCCGCCGGCGGGGATCTTTACTCTGGGGAAAGAAAGACGCAGGCCCTCATAATCCTCAGAAACATCAACGCCGGAAAAATCCGTTTCCGTCATTGCGGGCATAATAAAGCCCTTTTGGGTTTCCATCATTGCATTTTCATTGTTGTAAGTCATAAAATTCGTTCCTCCTGTTATTTTTTATTTTGGACCACGGCAGCCTTTAAGCAGCTGCCTGGTTGATCCCTGTCCATTGTCTTAAAGGCATGGATAAAATATTGTATCCGATCCCTTCAAGATCTGTGGCACGGTCGTAACTTTCAATGTCCTGACTGTGCCTTGTCACTGCGTTCGCGAGTCCGTAAAGACTCAAATCGTTGCTTTCCATAAGGCGGGTAAAAACACCGCTTTGTTCGGTGTCGGTAATACCGAAAGCTCTGCTTGTGGTATGTACCACTGCCGGAATATCATCCGTATTCATCAGCTGCTCTTTGGCGTTTTGCATCAGCGTGACAAGCTGGGAAAACTGTTCTTCATCCGTTGCCTGTCGAACCGTATCCTGCAGTTCAGAAAGAAAATTCCGATCCGCTGCGGACAGATTTTCATGCGTCGGAAGCAAAAAATGCTCCGCAGCATAATAAACTCTGCCCCGATGAATTCGCTTAGTCGCCGCTGTACTGACGATAATACCGCTTTCATTCAGTTCACGGTAAATGAGGGGCTGTACATTGACGGATCCAAGCCCTACTTCGCTGTTGCTGATAATAACCCCTGCCATTACGGTGTCGCCCGGTGTAATTTGCGCTGTCAAATGTGGATTGACCGCTTTGATATACATTCGGTTATCCGTTATTTCGCAGCTTACAAAATCAACATCGGGGATCTCACCGACGACCGGAAGCACAGAAGCGAAGATCTCGTAGTGATCCATTCGCATATAGCTGTTGCTCAGATACGCCCGTATTTTCCCGTCAAGAACCCTCAGCATACGCTGGCTCGGCTCTTTGTTGAACCATGCGTTTACATTGGTAGCTAACAATTCCGGGTGCTCGGACAGCATTTTTCCGTAGTATTTCGCCGGAATACCGAGGCGTGCACCTATCTGACGATGAGCAGTATCTGCGATATCCAACGGCTCAATGATGTCCGTACCGTTATCTCCCAGCACGCGAAGAACAAGGCTTGTATCGTAATTTTCCATACAAAGCTTTGTGGTATCCACGATATAGTCTGTCTTTACATCTCGTTGGCGCATGATTTCGGTTGCCAATTCTTCGATTGTCAATCCCGTTTTCATGCTTCATTCCTCCTTTCCATGGTACTGTTTTTCTGTTACCAGGACAGAAGAATGCCGCCATCCGTAATGTTGGCTGCCAAACCTTCGCGCTCGAAGACCTTGCACAATCTCGGCCAATAGGTTCTTTCCGGTACGCTTTCCAGCTTGGAGCGGACCATATCGGAATCAGCCTGCTTTATCACTACATCTCCGTTTTCGCGGATTGTCAGGCTGCTGTGACCTCTGGAATGAAGATCTGTTATCAAAGTCTCCAAAACTTTTCGCCCTTGCACTTCATACCACACCTGCGGATCAATCGGATTTCTCTGTTTTTCAGAATCAGCAGGCTGTTCGGCCGGCTTTTCTGTTTCCGCTACAGGTGCTGTATTACGAAGCTTTGCCATAGGTACTACATTCATAAGCGCACAGTCAATTCCGGCGTTGGTATCAAAGGTCACATCTGCATAATTGAAGTCGTGGACGCCATACAGTTTGATCCTGCCGGTGCCGCCTTTGGCAACAATTTGCTGAGGAGACTCGCAACGCCATTCCCAGGTTACGTCGGGGTATACCGATTGCAGATAGGAAGAAATGCGATAGTTTACATGACGCAGTAAAACCGTCTCTACCGGATCGGAAATATCCGGGATGATAAATTTAGGCTTTCCCGCATCCTGCCGTTCACATTTCTTGCGGATTCTTCGCGCTTCATATCGATGGAACTGCTCTTTCATGTACGGGATAAGGAAGTATACACCTGCCCATACCGACCATGCGGCAAATGCTGCGATATATAGCCATATCTGTGTTTTCCCGCGGATAAATGCGGTAACCGCCAGTACGGCAACAATCAGCATCGATACGCCCGACCAAAGGTTTTTCTTTTTTTTCATTCTGTTCATCCTTTCTCTATAAATCCTTCTAAAACAAAAAAAGAGGAACCGCTGTGTTCCCTCCTTAAAACACAACGGTTCCTCTGGCGCCGGAAATTAACCCGGCAGAGTGTCTCTGTCTCCGTCAATACCTTCATATTCTTGGATAGAGGTATTTTCCGGATCTGTTTTCGCCTGACCTTCTTTCGAGGGTCTTGCCTTCCCGACAGGAACAAATCCCCAGTTATCGAGCAGTACCTTCATTCGCTTGTCTGCGGTAGCGCCGTCTCGTTTGGTAAATGTTTCAAGCTCCAACGAACCGGCAACCCAGATAAGACTGCCTTTCTTTGCATGGGCTTTGATCAGCCTGTTGGCGTCTTCGCCCCACGCGCAAATCTGAAAATACTGTGTATGCAGATCCTGACGGCTGCCGATATTCTCGGCAATGTCAAAGCGTACATACAAATTGTTCTTCTCACTGGTCTTCGGTTCCAAATCGGCTGTTATCCGACCGATAACAAATACCTGTGCCATTCTGCTCCTTTCTGCCTGTAAAGGCTGAAATATCTATATAAAAAAGTGCCGGCATCGGTTCATGCCCATAAGGGCAAAACCATACTGTCGGCACTGAATTACAAACTTAACAACATGTGCAATGTGGAACTGTACCACTATACTTCCCAAAGGGAATACGCACAAAAATCAATTACACAGTTATTATACCACTATATATTGTGTTTGTCAAGCGTTTGTAATCTATATATAGATATTTCATTGCTGTTGTAATATTATTCTAACGATTCCATGACGGAAATTGCCGTATCGCAGGTATCTTCAAAGGGAATATCGGAAGCATAATCAAACTCTTTCTGGTATCTGAATGGTTTCCTCATTTACAGGATAACCTTTCAATGTTACATCCATCTCCATAGCCGCCCTGGTATCCAGACCAACCATTGCAGCAATCAGAAAGCCCCCTTTTAGGATGAAGTTGTCCCGATATTTTGAAACAGAAATACGTTAAAGTAAACGCTCCAGCATATAGTTTTGCAGAACGAGCTGTGCGGAAATATTCTTTTGCTTTGCCATATTTTTGATTAAGGCTTTTAATTGCATGGCATTTTTCATAGCAGGACCTCCAAATAAGAACGTACTTTTTCACTGACTCGAAAAAGTTTGGAATAATCGGACAGTAATGCGATATTTTTATCGGGAAGCGTTGTATATTCCTTAAACGCCTGTGTGATCAGCTGGATGTCGATTTGATTACTCTTTTTCAGAATATCACATAAGGTACGCTCTCTGTTATACACCCGGACTGTATTGTGAGCCGGTGTTTTTGTTTCCGTTAAGCCTACTTCGTATAAACGGTCAATGACCTGGGAGCAACGGATGTTCTCTTTTTTGACGCTCGTTAAATTGTACGCTGCCGGGAATGTCATGCAAAACTTATTTGGTGTTCGATCTGTCATGTTCCATAGAAACAGAGCCGTGTCGCAGGAAAAAATTCCTCGCTTAAATCGATTCTGAACCGCAAACAGTTCATCTTCCCAAATCTCCGGCAGGACATATACACCTCGCCCGGATCGCTCTAATTTTCCGGTATCTGTCAGGTATTTTAAGTTGCCTCTCGAAATCCCTGCTTCGGTAACCATAGCAGTGGTAATGGTGCCGTTATTTTCTTGAGCCATTTGTAAAATCATATCTGTCTCCTTCATAAAAAAGGCACCTCCTGACTTTGTTGACTTTCTTGCTTATTACATTACATAAATTAAGCATAAAAGTCAATACATCCGATAAAATTTCGGATAAAGTTCAAAAGATGCCTTTTTCATATATAAGGGGAACCACAGTGCGCATTTTTACTGAATATATTTTCACTGAAACTATATTCAGTATAATCATTTTTTGATTTTGTCAAATGTAAAGCAGCTATATATAGACATTTGGCTGGTTTAGTTTCTTAAACATCCCAGTGGAACAACCAAAACGCCGTCATCGCGGCGATAAGCAATTTCTGTTCCAGTCAATATCATCAAAAACGAAGGTTCCATCATTTTTTGGGTATTCACTTTGTTTTTCAGTTCTATCAGGTGTTTTGCGGCGTCTTCTATTTCTTTGGAGCCGAGTTTGATCTCAACAGCAGCCCACCGACCGTCATTGAGCACAATCACTGCATCCGACTCAAGACCGCTGCTGTCACGATAGTGAAACACTTCGCCGTCAATAGCCTCTGTGTAAATTCTTAAATCTCGGTCACATAAGGATTCAAACAGGAACCCAAAATAATTAAAGTCATCCAGCAGCCTCTCCGGAGTCAAACGCATAATTGCGGTGGCGATAGAAGGATCCACAAACTGACGTTTTGGGGAAGTGCGTATTGCTGTTTTAGAACGTAATGCCGGATTCCAAGCCGGTAGATTTTCTGTTACAAATATACGATTTAACGCATTCAGATACTGGCTGATTGTTTTTTCGGAAATGCTTTCATCTGTATCACTCATTGCGATATCATCATGAATGGTTTTAATTGTTGCTATGGTAGAGATGTTTCTTGCTAATGAGCGCAGTAAAGCTCTGACACGTACCGGATTCTTTTCGATATTATCCACTCTTGATACATCTGCATTGATAACAGCTTCCACATAATCAACGGCACGACGCAAAGCGCTCTTTTTTGTATCTTCAACAGAAGCCGGCCAACCGCCGCGCACAATAGCAAAGGCAATTTGTTCTATGGTTAAATCCGAAAATGCTTCGATATCTGTTTTACCGTTAAACAATTCAGACAATGATATCGTACCATTCGATTCGTTGGACTCGAAAAGACTCATGGGACGCATCATTATGCGCGAAATCCGCCCTGTTCCCGTATGCTGTACTACATTATCCTGCGGAACCGCGGAGCCTGTCAAAATAAACTGACCGGTTTTTCCTCGCTGATCGACCATAAAACGGACAGCATCCCATAATACCGGGGCCATCTGCCATTCATCGAGCAAACGGGGTGTTTCACCCTTCAAAAGAAGAGATGGCTTTGTGTCGGCTGCTTTCATATACGATAAGGTCTTATCCGGATCTTGCATATAAAGCTGACTTTTGGATATTTCGGTGGCTGTTCTTGTTTTACCGCACCATTTGGGGCCTTCGATCAGAACAGCTCCGCTGGATTCAAGACGATCAGCCAATATTTTATCAGCTATCCGGCTAAGATATTTTTCGCCCATAATACGACCTCCAAAGGTTTTGTTTACTGTTATTATATCACCGACTTCCGAAAATATCAATATTTTGCTTCCGATAATATTGATATTTTACTTCTTAAATTATTTATGATTTGCTTCCGATATTATGATTCGTCCGCACCGTTAAATTCGCCAAGCTTCTCATATCCTAAAAAACAGTCTGAAGATAGAGCGACATCAAAGTATGTTGGGATCATACTCTTTTCTCATTCCTGCCAAGAGCTGTCACCTCCGATAAACGGGATAGCACCAAAACGTCCCTGCAGATATCCCTTCCGAATGTTTTCTCCCTTTCTCGGTGAAAATGTTGCCAGAGAATACAGTTCGGTAGCGCAGGTCTTTTCGTTCTTTTCGGCAAACCAAATCTGATCTCTGCGGAAGAAGGTAAGGTCAAGCAGCATGGCATCGTGTGTGGTAAAAAGTAGTTGAGCGCCGTTTGTGTTTACGGTGTTGTCCTGTACCATTTCAATCAGCCGCTTAGTAAGAAGAGGATGCATACTATCCTCAATTTCATCAACGATTAACAAGGATCCGTTTTCAAGAGCCTGAAGCCAGCCGCCGATGCGCGCAAAGAACCGCTGAGTACCGGAGGACTCCTGATCCATAAGAAGCTGGAAATAATCCATACTGCCATCCTCACCGATAACCCTGTGGGTGGTGGTAATCACGGGATTCTTGCCGGCAATAGCCTTAATGGTCACATCGGAAATACCAAGGTCTGCAATTAAAAGCTCTTTCAGAATACGAGCCTTCTTTTCATTGCTGCTTACAATTTGAGCAACCGTTTCGGAAGCTGAGGGAGACTGCTCCATTAAAAAAGTCAGCTTTTCAAAAAACCACTTGTAGGCGTTTTCTGTCTGCGGTAAATTCCAATCGTTAGAGGAAACAAGATACAGCTTATTTTCCGGTGTGCGGTTACTAAGCGTTATTTGCTCATTGACATTCTCGCGAAATTCATACTTATCCTCCTTGCGGGAGAAAATCAATGCTTCGCGACCGTTCGGCCAATGATACAGATATTCCGTGTGGATTCTGTCGGCATTAAAGGAATACCCATAGGCATAACGAACACCGTGATAGATAAATACAATTTCAAAGGATGTGGGAGTGCGTGTGCTGCCGAAAGGCTCCCAGGGAAGCTTTTGTCCCTTGGATATCTTAGCAGCTTCACCAACTACCATATCCTTCATTGTCATATGTGCGTGAAGAACATTGCTCTTACCGGCAGCATTGGCGCCATACAGGGCAATAGCAGGAAGCAACGTCTTCTTTTCATCCGGATGCAGCAGATAGGATTCCAAAGATTTATCCTTAGATGCAGCAAAGCTAATCACCGCATTATCCTTAATGGAACGATGGTTTTCGATAGAAAATTGTATAAGCATAAACGGATACCTCCCTTGATATGTATAGTCTTTCCGCTTACCACTTATATTATAGCTGTTAAAATCGTTCATGTCAATATTTATACCTTAATTTTGAAGAAAAAATGCAAAAATATAAAATAAAAGTTGTGTTGTCGGAAATAAAATGATTTACATTCATGCTGAAC
>DXYE01000082.1 GCA_019415985.1 Clostridiales bacterium | reverse complement strand
ATATCAGACAATGGAGCAAAAGAAGAAAATTATATATAAATATGAGGGTTTTCTCAATGATTTGGAAACTTTACCAGTATCTTTCACCTACGATGATAAAAATTATCGCGGATTGAAAAAGGACTTCCGGGAGATTTCCAGACAAACCGTGGAGCAGGGGGCAAAAGTCTCGACGGAAATTCTTCTCAAATTCCGTGATGAGCTTGAGGTTACGCTGCAAATGGCGATCTATCCCGATTACTGCGCATACGAGTGGACTGTCTATTTTGAGAATAAGGGCGAAAATAACTCTGCTGTGCTTGAAAATTTAAAGTGTGCAGATCTGGAGTTTACAGGAGCATCTCCCGTTTTAAAAGGTATTTACGGAGATGGCGGAACGGAAGAACTTGGACCGTATGCACCGTACACCTTTGATATGAGTGCGACAGGAAGTGTGAGTATGACACCACCGACAGGACGCTCAACCTACGATTATTTTCCGTATTTTAATGTTGAGTATGGAAACGGCGGTACATTTGTTGCATTAGGGTGGCCAATAATGTGGGGAGCCTCATTTACCTACGACCGTCAGTCGGATGATTCAGAGGCTGTTCGTTTTCTGGCAGGACAGGAGACCTTTTCGTCGTATCTTGAACCGGGGGAACGGATTCGTACTCCTCTTGTGGCGTTCCTGGAATATGAGGGAAGGGATGAGGCGCGCGCAATGAATCTGTGGCGTCACTGGTTTATTGATTGCAATATGAGACGTATTGATGGAGATCTTTTGCCGCCGCACCTGTCCGGAGGCACCTCCTGGGTTTATAATGAAATGAAGGATGCGACCGACGAAAATCAGATTGCAGCCATTAAAAAATATGTTGATCACGGTGTCCCGATTTCTTATTGGTGGATGGATGCCGGCTGGTATTTTCGGACGGGACAGGAGCAGCTATCGACGTGGCTTCATACCGGTACATGGATGGTTGATACGATTCGGTTTCCTTCAAAATTTAAAGCAATCAGTGATTTCGGAGCAAAGCACGGGGTAAAGACACTTTTGTGGTTTGAGCCTGAGGTTGTTCGGCTTGACTGGAATGATCACGATGATACATATGGAATACCGCGCGAATATATGCTTGATAACAATCTTGTAAATTTTGGCAATCTGGATTTTGTACACTGGATGCTGGAAAGAACAAGCGGAATTTTACAGGATGGTGGAATTTCTCTGTACCGCCAGGATTACGGAATCAACCCTGCTGGTAACTTTAATGCACAGAATCGGGAGGGAAGAATGGGAATTGCAGAGAATCTTTATGCTCAAGGATATTATCTTTACTGGGATTTACTGATTGAACGTTTCCCAAACATGATGATTGATTCTTGCGCTGCAGGTGGCGGACGAAATGACATTGAAAGCATGCGAAGATCCGTCCCGCTTCATAAAACGGATCATGACTATTCGAATCAGGAGGATAAGCAGGCTATGCATCAAACGCTCTTCCAGTGGCTGCCGTACTTTGGTGCTTGTGTCACAGGACCGGGAACGTGTACACAAGCGGATCGTTACACGATGCGTTCTTCCTACGCTCCGTGGGTAGCAATGACTTGGAATGTGAACTACAGCAGGCTGGCTTGGGATGAAATCCGGGAATCGGCTTATGAATGGAGAGAGATTAATCAATATTATTATAATGATTATTATCCGTTAACGGAATGGGGACGCGGAAACGATTGCTGGAGAGGTTGGGAGTTTTTTGATCCAGAGCTAAATAAAGGCTTTGTCCAGCTTTTCCGTCCTGAAAAGGCAAAAAATCCTAGCTATAGCATTAAACTAAAGGGGCTGATACCGGACATGACGTATGCCGTACGAGATGCAGACACTCAAAAAACTTATACAGAAACTGGGGCTGCTTTGATGGAGAAGGGGATTACTGTTGAAATTCCGGATGCAAAGGGATCGGCGCTGCTTTACATAACGCCGGTATAACCTGTAGAGAAACCGCGTATATTCCGAAGGACAACTAAACCTGCCAAGAGACGTCAAGTCCTAAAAAGTCAAGGTGAAAATGGAGATTTAATGAATTACGGAAACGCATTTCAGATATCGTTGTACCTTGAAAATCGAATGACAAACAGAGCATCATATACCAATGCTCACAGGGAGTATTACAGAACAGAAAAAGTCAGGCCGTTTTATAGAAGGCCTGCCTGATTTTAACCATCGCGCAGATTAAAAGTATAAGTTTCTTTGCGGCGCGGGTGATGGCAACATTGCAGTGTTTCCTTTCAGAAATCTTTCTCTGGAGATATATTTGACAGCATCGATCGGAGCGCACGTAAATAACGCATCTCGTTTTTTCCGTGTGCGAACAAGAGGCTTCGAACTGCCCGGACTGCCAGGTAATTGGATACGTCTGATGAAACGGGATTGAATCATGGAAAAAAGATCGTTAGATTCATTCCGATTATTCTGAATGGTAAAAACCGGAAAAACTTCGCCATCTGAGTTCGTGATAAGGCAGTCATGCTTATCCTTAGCGGTGAATACTCCTTAGTAATAGTTAAATACTGTTTGGGATCACAGTGCTTTCTTCTTAATGTAAGCTTGTTCTAAATCAACCGTCATGCGGTATCTAACGGATTAGCAGCAATACAAAGAGACTGTGGTTGGCGCCTTTCCGTACCCATCGAGTGGCTGGAGAAAGGGAACGATCCGTAGTGTCTCCAACTGTATAGCATACAGTCCTTGGAGAGGGACTATAAACACTACTACTTTATAATACGAGGAGATATTTATATGAAAGAAAAAATGAAAACTTTAAAGATGGCTGTAAACCTCATGCTTTGCCTCGGGCTTTGCTTCTGTTCAATGCAGGCGCTGTTTCTGCAGGCTGAAGAGGGAGATGCAGCTTTGCAGCAGATTTATGTGAGTGATTATTTGGTTAATAATCCGGACAAATTGCTTTCTTATGTCGGTCACGATCCAAGGGATCCCGAGAATCCGATGCCCGGCTTTGACACGGCATTTGATGGCGAGCCAATTTGTATTGCCGGAGAGACATATGCAAAGGGAATCGGAATGCACAGCTATGAGCTTTCAGCTGGAGAGGAAACCGGATTGGAAATTGATATTGAAGGTGCAGGCTACACACTTTTCACAGCAACAATCGGAATGAATGATTATCCATGGGCGCAGGAAGTTGAAAGAAATACGGCAGCTTTTTATGTTTTGGTAGACGAAGAGGTTGTATACGAAAGTGATGTCATGACGTATGATGCCGAGCCGCAGCAGATTTCGATCAATATTGCCGGCGCTTCGACGCTTAAGCTTTGTGTGGATCCCAATGAAACCACATACTCTGACAGCGCTTTGTGGGGGAACGCGCTTTTGATTAATGATCCTTCCGTTACTCCTTCTGCGCCGACAGCGACACCGACTCCGGCGTCAACACCGACACCCTCTTCCACGGCTGAAAAGACCGATGCAGCAGCTTCGACGCCAACAAAGGTTACGGTAGAAACTCCGGAACAGAAAACAGATCTTTTTCCGATTATCGTATGCAGTATAGCAGCCGTTGCTGTTGCTGCAGTAGTTATTATAGTGATTGTCGCTAAAAAGAAGAAAAAGTAATTTATAAGGAACAGAATATTATTGATAATATGCGAAAAAGAGACGGGGAAAACGGTGCCAGAGGAATCACGGTTAATCAGAAGGGCAACCCGTGGCTTCCTCTGGCGCAATCCCAAATGCGGTGTAAAGGTCATAATGTGGCGCAAATAGAGAACCTTCTGGGAACGGCTCATACTCCAGGCCTGACACGTCCTCGTGATTATCCATCAGGGGCCAGATATGGCATTTTAAGCAGGCTGTCATCGGTCGGAAACACGGATTTGGCTTTGCTGCGCAGCTGGAGGATGCTGGAGTTCTGAAGTTCGGTCTGAGGAAAGGCGACATGGATGGCCGCCTCAAATCCGGCGAGGATATCCGTGCAGGCGATGAAAATATCCTTCATGCCACGGCTTTGCAGGCCGTTGAGCACGAACGCTCGGAACTTGGCACTTTCCTTTTCGTTTCCCAATACGTCCTTATAAATGGCCCGGAGGCCGCTGCTGCCACTCTTTTGCCACAGGCAGCATTCTTGTCCGTTCCATCTGGTATGAACATCTCTGATGCCTCTCTATTTGACGTGTTGTCATTCCTTTTGCGTACATGAATATGATTTTCTGGTCTGTTTTGGAACTGTCTTCTGGCGCTTCTTGACTGTCTGCGCTGTGGCCTTGCGCTGATATACACATGTTTCCATAATTCGAGTTTTCCCGTCGCTTTTCCAACAGCATAACAAGATTTTTCCGGCGCTTTGCGTTAATTGCTGCTCATTCGCGCATCCACCAGAAGGATCAAAAGCGTTCTGCGCCCCGCGCCTCTTCTTTCTTGACGATTTTGGTGTGCGCCGTTCAGCACACACCAGTTTCACTGTATATATCTTGATAAATCTGCAAAATTTCAAATGATTTTGACTGTTAATTGAAAAAATTGCAAAAAATCATTTGAGCCTGTATTTCACAAGCACAGGATGATGATCCGAAGGAAAATTTGAGTTGATTTTCTCATTGCATACTCTGTATTCCTCAACCTCAAAGCCGTTCTTACTTACAAATACATAATCGATAATCGATTCGGAAGCTCCGTAATTCGTAAACGTGGCCGCCTCATATTTTACATTGGCTGCTTTGGCCGAATCTAAAAATTCCCTTCCGAGGACAACTTTGTATACGGCAGAATCAGGCTTTGAATTAAAGTCTCCCGTCAACACAATCGGATAATCCCTATAATTATCAACGAAGTCCATAAGGACAGAAATCTGCTTGTTTCTGGCCTCCTTGCTTTTATGCTCAAGGTGTGTGTTTATTACGAAAACCCTTTGTCCGTCCGATTTGCGCGAAAGTAACGCATATGTAAAAATACGGTTTAAAGACGATTCTTCTACTTTTGATACAACCTCCGGCGTATCAGAGAGCCATTTTGTTCCACTGTCGATGAGATCAAATTTCTGCGCATTATACCAAACAGCACTGTATTCACCACGAGCTTCACCATCACTCCCAACCCCGACATATTTATAGATATGACCGAGCTTATTATGAAAAATCCGCATCCAGTTTAGTGTTGCCTCCTGAACGCCAAAAGTATCCGGCAAATATTTTTCCACAATATCCAGTACTCTGTCGACTCTCTCGTTTGTCAAATTTGCGCAATACACATTAAAGGACATTGCCCGCATTTCCGATAAATCAAAATCATAAATTTTTCCGGATTCAAGCTCTATTCGATGTTTTTTATCTGCCGTTTCAAGAAAAAGCTCGATCAGTGTATTTACGGCACGGTATAACGCCTCGCTGCTGTTTCCATAAAGCCGGATCTTTTTTCCATCGAAGCCGATATAATACTGATTTTCGTTCAATTGCATTTCAGCGTTCTTTTCCACGTCTCCTACATAAATCTCGTTTTCAGCGGAGTCGTCAATATCATACTCGCATACTGCTTCAAGCACATAGCCTGTAATTTCAGAAACCTGCGATGCGAGGCTGTCCGCCAAAATATCCTCTCCATTTACTATTTCACCCGGATAAACGATCCGGAATTTATCAATTGATGTCTTGCCGACAGAAAGCTCTGAAAGCAAATATTCCCCTTGAACTGTTTTGTTGTCATCCTCAGAGTAAAAAATCGAGGCATTTGCATTATCGCCGTTATTTCTGTTTAGAACATTTTCGATAAAGTCCTGCAACGCCAGAATGGTGGTCTCCGAATTTCTCCCGGTTATCACAATCTTTTTTCCCTCGATACCATATCCGTAGCCTGCGCTCCGGAGCTTGTCTACATACGAAACGCTCTCATTGCGCTGGGTTTTGCCAATCAGAATTTCATATTTTCCCTTATGTGCCTCCGCCTCACTGAAAACAGGCAGCTCTGTCCCGTACACTTTATTTATAGTCTCAGACAATTCTTTTGCCGCCGATATGACAGGCTGACTGGCTTCCTGAGAATAAACAATCGTATACAGATACAGATCTTTACTTTTAATTTTATCCTTGAATATGCCCATAAAGTACAATACCATAAATAGAACGATTAATACTGCTGCGGATATCCCTGCAATTAAACCAAACTTTCTCATATATCAACCTCTTTTCACGATATCATAATATCAACTATTATACAGTCTGTCTTTTATTTGTGCAATGCAATCAAAGCGGTTATGTAATAAATATTATATGCATTACAAGGTTTATTTCGTTTATTCTTTAACAAACTTGTCAAGTAAAAAATTTTTTCTTATAATATAAAAGATATCTGTGCAAATCGAATCATACCATTTGTTTCTGCTCAGCATATATAAAGAAAGGCTTTTATATTATTATGAGAAAGAAATATTTGCAGCAAAATGTATATGAAGCGTTGCAAGATCGCTTGAAATTGATATTTGAAGAATTTGATAACATTTACGTCTCCTTTTCCGGAGGAAAAGACAGCGGACTGCTCCTGAACCTGGTAATGGATTACAGAAACCGGTATTATCCCGAGAAAACGCTCGGCGTCTTTCATCAGGATTTCGAAGCGCAGTATACGGTAACATCGGAATACATTGAGCGGACTTTTGAACGCCTGAAGGGGCAGGCGGAGCTGTATTGGGTATGCCTCCCGATGGCGACCAGAACGGCGCTCAGCAGCTATGAAATGTACTGGTATCCCTGGGATGATACCAAACAGGAGAGCTGGGTCCGCGAAATGCCCAAGAAAGAGTATGTTATTAATCTTGAAAATAATCCTATTACCACATACCGGTACCGTATGCACCAGGAAGACCTTGCCAAACAATTCGGGCGCTGGTATCGAATGACGCACGGCGACGGGAAAACGGTATGCCTTCTTGGAATGCGCGCGGAGGAATCGCTGCGAAGATACAGCGGCTTTTTAAATAAAAAATACAGATATCAAAACGAATGCTGGATTAGTAAGCAATATAAAGACGTTTGGTGCGCGTCGCCTTTATATGACTGGCTCCTGAGCGACGTATGGCACGCCAATTACCTTTTCGGTTATGATTATAATGGCTTATACGATCTGTATTATAAGGCGGGACTCAAGCCGTCGCAGATGCGCGTCGCGTCTCCGTTCAACGATTACTCCAAAGATTCGCTGAATCTATACCGCGTGATTGATCCGGAAATATGGGTTCGGCTCGTAGGGCGCGTCCGCGGAGTCAATTTTGGCTGTACTTACGGAAAAACAAAAGCGATGGCGTACCGGAATATTTCCCTTCCCGAGGGACATACGTGGAAATCCTATACGCTTTTTCTATTAGACACGCTCCCCGCCAGACTTCGGAGCAACTACATCAAAAAATTCAACAAATCTATTCAGTTCTGGCATGAAACGGGCGGCGGACTGGATGAAGACGTTATAGAAGAGCTGAACGAACGCGGCTACCATATCCGAAGAAATGGATTTTCCAATTATACACTGGGAAGAAAATCGCGCGTTATCTTTGTCGGACCGCTGCCGGATCATACCGACGATATTAAAGGCACGAAAGATATTCCCAGCTGGAAAAGAATGTGTTATTGTATTCTAAAGAACGACCATACCTGCCGGTTTATGGGCTTCGGCATTACCAGGCAGCAGCAGAGGCGCATCGATGTGATTCGGCGCAAATACAAAAGTCTCGAGGAATTAAATAATGGAATATAAAAGTCCCGCTTACAATATTATTGCAGTACCGATCGAAAAAATCCAGCCGAATACCTATAACCCCAACGCAGTAGCGCCGCCTGAGATGAAGCTTCTTTATGAAAGCATCAAAGCAGACGGATATACAATGCCCATCGTCTGCTATTACGTAAAGCAAAAGGATATTTATCTGATTGTTGACGGATTTCACCGCTATCGAATCATGCTGGAAAACCCGGACATCTACGAAAGGGAACAGGGCCTGCTGCCGGTTTCTGTAATCGACAAGCCTCTGGATCAGAGAATGGCAAGCACGATCCGCCATAACAGGGCGCGCGGAAGCCACGACGTCGATTTGATGAGCAACATCATTAAAGAGCTTCATGAGCTGGGCCGGTCTGACGAGTGGATTTCAAAGCATCTGGGGATGGATAAGGACGAAATTCTTCGCCTGAAACAGATTACCGGACTTACCTCGCTGTTTAAAGACGTGAATTTCGGCCAGGCATGGAGGCCGGCGCCGGAAGACGAGGAAACGGAATAAATCTGCATGCTTGCTTTTCTTAATATTTCGGATATAATGATGCCGATATAATAAGAAAATACAGGAAGAAGAGCTGAGAAAGACGGTCTGGTCCAATCCCATCGTATATCCGCAAAGCGTCGAACAGGGCAGCGGCTTCCGCGTTTTTTCTGAAGGGTGCGTGCCGCTCTATCGAACGAGAGCTTTTGTTCATTAGGAATTGAAGGAAAAGAATATCCGTGCAAACTTACGGTTTCGGTACAAAATGAGCTGCCGAACAGGAAGGAGACATTGCAGCGATGAATCCCCTTTTGCCCAGAAATTTTTTTATCCCGGATGTCGAGGCGCATGTAATGCCGGACGGACGCCTGTATTTATACGGTTCGTGCGACATTTCCGGAAAAAAGGAATATTGCGGAACGGAATACCGCGTTTTTTCTACGGATGATCCGCAGCTGTCGCGCTGGACGGATCACGGGGTTTCGTTCCGCAATACGCAGGATGAGCCCGGAATCCCGTGGCGGCCCGGCGTTCCGCTTTATGCGCCGGATGCGGCGGCTCGGAACGGCAAATATTATCTCTACGCCTGCGGGCAGGACGCGTTTGAGGGCGTTGCCGTATCCGACCGGCCGTACGGCCCGTTTTCCGAGGCGCAGCCGATTGCCGGCGCTGACGGGGACAGCATCGATCCTGCGGTTTTTGTCGATGACGACGGGCAGGCGTATTATCTATGGGGACAGTTTTCTTTAAAAGGCGCGCGGCTCCGGGAGGATATGCGCACCATTGAAGAAGACAGCATTGTCACGGGACTCCTTACGGAACAGGAGCACGGCTTCCATGAGGGTGCTTCCCTGCGCAAGCGCGCGGGAAAATACTACATCGTATACACGGATATTTCCCGCGGAAAAGCGACCTGCATGTCATACGCCGTGTCCGACCGGCCGCTGGGCCCTTATCACAGGGGCGGAGTTATTATCGATAATATATATTGCGATCCCTGTACCTGGAATAACCACGGCTCTATTGAAGAATATCAGGGGCAATGGTACGTTTTCTATCATCGTTCCTCTCAGAACGGTTTTACCTGCAGGCGCGTCTGCGCCGAGCCGATTGCTTTTCTGGAGGACGGTTCTATTCCGGAGGTGGAAATGACGTCTCAGGGCCCGTCGGGCCCGATCTGCGCGTTCCGCGAAATTGATGCTTCAGTAGCCTGCCGGCTTAAGGGAAACGGATATATTGCGCCGGAAGGCACTCCGGAGAACCCGAATAACGAAATTCTGACACATTGCGGCGGAGGGAACTGGACGCAGGACTGGGCGGAATACCGGTATCTTGATTTTTCGGACGGCGCGCACCGCTTGCTGATCCGTGCGCGCGGGAAAGGCATCGTTTCTGCTTTTTCCGGCGGCGACGGTATTTTGGGAACCTGTAAAATCGATGCGGACGCCTTTGCCGTTTATCAGGCGGAGCTGCAAATTTCGCTGACGGGAGTCCGGCCGTTCTGGCTGCTGTTCAATGGACAGAGCATCAGCGTGGATTCGTTTTGGTTTGAATAAAAATTTTCGGATTACGCACGGCATCCCGACGGTCATCGTTTAACAGGCAATGCTCCAGCAGCTATCACCGCCTCTTACTCGATTTCGTGGCAGCTATTACAGGAACATCGCCATATACAACGGCAAGGTGATCTTGGTATCACTTACCCCCAAATTGCCGGAAACCAGCTTGTAGGCATATGGCGGGGCGTAATCCCTGATAAAATTATTCAGGGATAATGTCGCTCCGTTTTTTGACTTGACCTCCACAGGGATTACGCTGCCGTCTTTCACAAAGAGAAATTCGATCTCCTGGGTATTCTTATCGTTTTTGAAATAGTTAAGGGAAAATCCCCGTTTTATCAGCATATCGAATACCAGATTTTCGTAAATTCCACCCTTTGCAGGGCCGGTCAGCGTATCTTTGATTAAAGCGGTTTGCGTTTCAAAGCCATATAAAGAGGTTAAAAGCCCTATATCCGTCACATACACCTTGAACTGGTCTGGCTTCTCATAAGCCACTAACGGGAACTGAGGCGTGGATACATTTACGCACATTTTTATCATTCCCGCATCAACCAGCCAGTTCAGGCAGTTTTCATACCGTCTGGCGCTGCCGTCCTTGCTGACAACCTTGTACTGGAATTTTGTGTATTCCTTTGCAAGCTGTCTGGGAATAGACAGATAGCAGTCGCTGATCTTCTGCCGGGTCACAGGCGTAGCGTAATGCTTGATATCCTCCCGGTAGCTCTCCAGGATTTTTTTCTGTGTTTGATAGACCTCCTGAAAATTGTTTGTCTTTAAAAACACATTGACGGCTTCCGGCATTCCGCCGACTGCCAGATATTCCCGCAGCAGCATAAGAAAGTGCTCATGAATTCCATTGTCCACTTTTTCTTTTTTATCAAAATAATCTTTGAGTACGGCGATGGCTTCCGGCGTTTTTCCCATTGCCCACAGGAACTCTTCAAAATCCAAAGAATACATTTCCATGGTTCGCTCGTAGCCTACAGGAATAGAGGCCATTTCTTTATAATGCAGTCCCAGCAGCGATCCGGAAGCAATTACGTCATACCGATCGTCAATGGCAAGGAATTTCAGCGCCGTTCTTGCATTGGGGCAATCCTGAATTTCATCCAGGAAAATCAGGGTGTTGCCAGAGACGAAATGCACGTCTTTTACATACAGTGAGATTTTTTTATAAATCTCTTCCGGCTCCAGAGAGCCTTCAAAAATTTCTTTATGTTCAGGATTCTTATAAAAATTCAGATAAATATAGCTTGCATAATTGTCCTTGCCAAGCTTCTCGATAATAAAGGTCTTGCCGATCTGCCGCGCCCCTTGTACCAAAAGGCACTCTTTGCTTTTCTTATTTTTCCATCTGAGCAGCTCATCGTAGATTTTCCGTTTCAGCATAGATTATACCTGTCTC
>DXYE01000081.1 GCA_019415985.1 Clostridiales bacterium | reverse complement strand
GCTCAATTTCAGGCGCAATTTTTTCGCCATCCTCATAGTAACGGGTGCAGGCCTCGGTGGTGATGGTAAAGCCCTGAGGCACCGGCATGCCGAGATTGGTCATCTCTGCGAGGTTTGCGCCTTTGCCGCCGAGCAGTTCGCGCATTTTGCCATTGCCTTCGCTGAAAAGGTAAACGTATTTCTTGCTCATCTTTTATTTGCTCCTCCATGATCAATTATGATGGACGGCTCAGCCGGAAAAGAATACACCTGAATGGGACAATAAAATTATATAAACCGGTTGAATTCCGTCTGCACATTCTTACATATTATAGCATGCAGTTTGCCATCTTTCTACAGGTAATGAAAAAATTTCATATTTTTTTTATATTTGTTCATAAAAAAGCATATGTTACGCTCTGATTATGCAATGTTTAGCAAAGCTATTGAAAAAACGCAGGAAGTGTGTTATACTTCTTACATATGACATAAATCGGGATTACCCGCTGAACGCAGTCGTTTGCTGAAAAGAGCAGCGCCATGCGTTTTCTTAATGAAAATAAAATGACGGGGAGAGGGGAATACATGAAGATCAAAGAAATCCAGGAGCTGTTGTGCGCAAAGGTTATAGCCGGAGGAGACCATCTTGACGATGACGTGCATTCCGCCTGCGGCAGCGATATGATGAGCGACGTCCTGGCATTTGTCAAGGATCAGGCTGTGCTGCTCACAGGACTTGTCAACGCGCAGGTCGTAAGAACGGCGGATATGATGGATATGAAATGTATTGTTTTTGTACGCGGCAAAGTGCCGGCGGATGAAATTGTCAAGCTTGCCGAGGGCATGCATATTGTACTGTTGACAACGGAGGAACGCATGTATGTAGCGTGTGGAAAGCTGTATCTGGCCGGCCTTAGAGGCGGAGAGATGCTATGAATCAAATGAATATAGGGTTCTATGAAATCGGAGAACAAACAGGAAAGGACGAGGCGGATTATGGCGGAACAGCGTGAAAACAACTGTGTACGGCTGACCTATGAGGTTAATGGCGACAATTTTACGTCGGCAGGTGCTGCCTCCGTCGATGTGAAAAAAGCGCTTAGGCAGATGGGCTTTCCTCCCGGTGTGATCCGTCGGGTTGCCATTGCAATGTATGAAGGCGAAATCAACATGGTTATCCATGCGGAGGGCGGGCAGGCCGAGGTCATCGTCGAACCTGATAAAATATTGATCATTTTGGCAGATGAGGGGCCGGGGATTGCCGATATTGATCTTGCTATGCAGGAGGGGTATTCAACGGCGCCCGACAACATCCGATCACTGGGGTTCGGTGCAGGAATGGGCCTGCCGAACATGAAAAGATATACGGATGAGATGTCGATTGAAACCGTAATTGGAAAAGGAACCACAGTCAGGATGACGGTCAATGTTGACAGCGAAAAGAATCGTTGACCGCTCGGCTACGTGAACGGCGAAACCGACGCGTGATCTCAGAAAGCATTTCTGTTGCTGTTAAAGCAAAAATCCTGACCGGGAGAGGTTCTGATGCTTTGAAAATTTTCAGCCTGTTATACATTTTTATACAGATGATAATTATGAAAGAACTGCTGCGGTCTACACAGCCGTTCCTTTTGGTTAACGGCCTTGAAGCAGGTGTTTTCTTGAAAACGACGACCGCATAGCAGATCGGTGTATTTGGTATGCTTTGCAATATGTAGCAGCAGAAAAGCGGAAGCTGTATTAGCTGAATTAAGATTATATCGCTGTTCATAAGCGCAGATCATCTTTTGATTTTTACTCCCCTTTCGTACCAGCCTATATATCCTTATCTGCGCATTTTACCCAATACACTTGATTAGACTTTAACCGCACTAAGCCGGTTCCTTAGACTGCAGAGAACCGGGAAGTTTGAGCCACCGTGAAAAGGAAATCTAAAATGGCGAAATGGGCAAACCGGTTTCGGCGGTTTGCCGCCCCCGTGCGGCAGCACCATGCATCGGGGAAAGGAGGGCGCTGTGAATCAATCACCATCTTTTATTCATTCTGTTACGCTTGATGCGGAAAAATGCCGTGGATGCACGAATTGTATCAAACGGTGTCCAACAGAAGCGATACGTGTTCGCGGCGGAAAAGCCCAAATAACGGAGAGCCTTTGTATCGACTGCGGTGAATGTATTCGGATTTGTCCCTATAAGGCCAAAAAACCGATATTCGACAAATTTGAGGATATCAGCCGTTTTAAATATAAGATAGCGTTGCCGGCGCCGGCGCTGTTCGGACAGTTTGACAATATGGACGACGTTGATTATGTTTTGGACGGTTTGCTCCGCATTGGCTTTGACGATGTGTTTGAGGTATCCCGTGCCGCTGAAATCGTTACGGAATTTACAAGGAAATATATGGAGAAAAGAGATGCTTCCGACCCGCCGGTGATCAGTTCGGCCTGCCCGGTGATTGTCCGTCTGATTGCGACGCGGTTTCCCTATCTCTGTGATTCTCTGCTCCCCCTGCTGGCGCCGGTAGAGCTTGCTGCGCGAATGGCGCGCCGTGAGGCGCTGGAAAATCATCCGGAGCTGACGAGCGAAGAGATTGGCATTTTCTTTATCTCGCCGTGTCCCGCGAAGGTCAGCTATGTAAAAAATCCCATAGGGGTTGAGAAAAGCGAGATCGATGGCGCGCTCTCCATAAGTGAACTGTATTTTAAGCTGGTCCCCGCCATGAAGCCCATAACAAGACCGCGTCTGCTGTCGCGTTCAGGCGTGATCGGAATAAGCTGGGCGACAACAGGCGGAGAAGCAGCGGGGCTTTTGAACGGAAAATATCTGGCTGCCGACGGAATTGAAAACGTTATCAAGGTACTCGACGAGATTGAGAACGAGAATATTTCGGATTTGGATTTTATAGAGCTGAATGCCTGCGCGGGTGGCTGTGTCGGCGGAATGCTGACGGTGGAAAATCCTTATATCGCGAAGGCACGCCTACAGGAACTGCGGAAATATCTGCCTCTTTCACAAAATCATATGGCTTTGGCTCAAGAGAGCGCACAGACCCTAAAATGGCAGCAGGGCATCTCCTATCGGCCGGTTAACCTGTTGGACAGCGATATGACGACGGCTATTTCCAAAAGGGCGGCTATTGACGATTTGGTCAACACCTTGCCCGGGCTGGACTGCGGATCCTGCGGAGCGCCTTCGTGCAAGGCATTGGCGGAGGATATTATCCAGGGAAAGGCCTATGAAAGCGACTGTATATTCAAAATGAAAGAAAAGATACAGGAAATTTTCAGGAAGATGGCGGATATAGAGCACTATCATTTGGATACAGGCACAGACGATTCGAAAAGCGGACAGAATTGAACGGAGCACAGGATTTGGCCGGAACAAAAAGCTTTCAGCGGGTATCTGCGGCCTGCGTGGCCGCCGGAGAAACACAAACGGCTCGCTTAAATAAAATTTTGTAAAAATTGCAGTGTCGAAAACATATAGAGATGAATGAATTTATCGAGAGAACAATGCGTTTTCAATATATCAATATAAAGGAGGAAGCTGAATGGGCAAGGAAATTTTCCCCATAAGTATGGAAAGCTTGAGAAAAACGCTGAACTTGACGATATATCATGAAGCGGACGGCAGCAGAATGGCTGAAAGCGGCTATGCCGGCGATCTGTTGAGCTGGGTTATGGGGAATGCGCCGGCTGGATGCGTTTGGTTTACAGTCATGACAAATGTGAATGTCATTGCGGTGGCACATCTTGTGGATGCGGCATGTGTCGTGGTAACCGAGGGCGCTGAACCGGATCAAGATATGCTTCATCAGGCTGAGGCGCAGGGAATTAACGTATACGGAACCGAACTGAACGCGTTTGAAGCTGCGGCCGCGGTGGTTTCCCGTGCCTAAACGGATGTATAAAACAAGGCGTAAACGGATCTATGCAAAAGCGCCGGAAACAACGGAAAGGAGCGGTCGATGGAGAATGCGGAAGTTGAAAAATACAATTGTCAGCCGGTAAAATCAGCCGAACAAAACCGAACGGTGTATCCATATGACGACGCTTCTCAATACAATCTGGTGGCTGCCGCCGCTGCGGGTGATCATAAGGCTTTTGAAGAATTGGTGACGCTGTATGAAAGAATGGTGTACGGCGTCGCTTATCAGCTTGTAAAAAATGCAGAAGATGCCTTTGATATCGCACAGGAGGTCTTTTTGAAGGCATATGTTGCGCTGCCGTACTTTGAACATCGGTGTAAATTTTCATCCTGGCTGTACCGCATCACGCAGAATGCGTCGCTGGATTTCATCAGAAAAGTGGGAAGAATACAGAAGGATTCATTGTCGGCGGAAGATGCCCCCGAATGGACTGTCAGGGATTGCGAGCCATCGCCGGACGAGCTTGTAGAAAGGGCGGAGCGCGGACACATGCTCCAACAGGCGATGGCGTGTTTGTCTAAACAGCATCAGGAAGTCATTCTGCTTCGCGATATGCAGGGATATTCGTATGAGGATATAGCAGAAATGCTCAGTGTAGAAACCGGTACGGTAAAAAGCCGGCTTCATCGTGCGCGGAGAAAGCTGTGTAAATATCTTCGGGAACGGAACTTTTTTGACTGAAGGTCGTCTGCTGTTTATAAATACTGTATAGATGCGGGGTGAACTGCATGATATGCAAGCAAGCGCGAAAATTGAAACGAATGACTTGCCGGCAGGCTGAAGCCTTGATATGGGAAGAAGCTGATGGACATCTGTCTGATAAGCAGCGAAAGCGTCTTGAAGAGCATTTGACCGTCTGTGAGGCATGCACTGTGAAACTGCAGGTAGCAAGGAAAACGCTTGCGGTCCTGCACGACGCACGGTATGAATCCGATGGGGAGATGAAGACTAAAATTGTAAAGCAAATAGCTGCATATGAGAAAACAGCATGGCCTGAGCCGTTGAGGCGGGATGCGATAAAAAAGGCCGGATGGCAGAGGACACCGCCAAGGCGCTGCCTTAGAGGCGTTGCGGTCGCTGCTTTATCAGTGGTTTTTGCAGGCAGTGCGGTCCTCTGTATGTTTATGGCGGGGCACAACAAGAGCTTTGATACGGCAGGTGGTGAAAAATGGAATGCCGACGAGCTTGTTTTGAAGAGCGGAGACGGGGTAGCGGACGCCGGTCTGTCCGATCCGAAAGAAAACGGCGAATGTTGGGAATCGACGCCTGTGTCACCCAATGAATCCATGACGGAATCCGCTCCGGTCAACACCATTGCAGATACGGCTGAAAGAGTACTTGCAGCGTATGAAAATCTAGAAACACCGCCGCAGAAGGTCGTTTTATGCGCACTTGAGGACAGTCCTGCTGCTGTTACCGCAGTCGAGGAGACCCTGGGGACGTCCGTATGGAGGGCAACAGCCTCAGAGATCACCAAAGAAACAGAGGAGACGGCGGATGAGGAGACGGCATTTAACGTCTCAGAATATTTGGTAGATGCAGAAAACTTCAGTGCCGTGCTCTGCGTTTTGAACAATAACGGTGTCTCATCGGTCGAATATGGAGATGAGACAGCAGAGTGGATCTTGATCTCTTTTATCGAAACGGATACAACGCCGGGGGCGTGAAAAACATAAGTATTGCTTGAATTTGGGAAAGGAAAAAAACGGAACCATGCATATAGAAGGTACAAATCCAAAAAAAAGCAAAAAAAACACATCGAATACCATGCAGGCCATAAAAAAATCCTTTACTGAAAACGAATATCTCTATTTATTCTGGGCGTTTTTTATTCCGCTGGCGGTAATGTTCTGCATTTACGCGGCGAGAAAAGTTTTTCCATTCGGAAACAATTCCGTGCTGGTGCTGGACCTGAATGGGCAGTATGTGTATTATTTCCAAGCTTTACGGGATAAAATTTTGGAAGGAGGCAGTCTTCTCTACTCTTGGACGCGTACGCTTGGCGGCGAATTCATGGGTATTTTTACATATTATTTGAGCAGCCCCTTTTCACTACTCGTTGCTTTATTTCCGGAAGATATGATCACGGAGGCGCTTTTCTGCATCATTCTGGGAAAGGTGGGGCTGAGCGGACTTACCTTCGGTATTTACCTGCATCATTCCCGTCCGTCGTCTAAGTTTAAAATTGTGCTGTTTTCTGTACTATATGCATTGACCGCATACAGCGTAGTACAGGCTATGAACACCATGTGGATAGATGCTGTCTATCTGCTGCCCTTGGTCATACTCGGCCTTGAGCGTTTGATTCATAAGAAGAAGTTTTTGCTTTTTACTATATCTCTGGCAATGGTTTTTATTACGAACTATTATATCGGATTTATGGTGGGCATTTTCTGTGCGCTGTATTTCTGCTATGAGTTTTTTACCCATTACGAGGTAGACGACCTGAAGCGCTTGGGGCTAACAGCCGCCCGCTTTGCAGGATTTGTCCTGATTGCCGTGGCCATCGCCTGCATTACGGTTTTGCCGGCATATTATTCACTTACCTTTGGGAAGACGGAATTTCAGAACACAGACTATTCGTTTCACCAGCGTTTTGACTTTCTGGACTTCTTCATGAAGATGCTGCCTTCGTCCTACGATACGGTTCGACCGGAGGGGCTGCCCTTTGTCTATTGCGGTATGCTGACACTGATTATGGCTCCGCTGTATTTTATTCTGCCGAGGATCAGCAAAAAAAAGAAAATTTGGTCCGGCGCCTTTCTAATGGTTATGTTCTTTAGCATGAACAGTTCGACGATAGATCTGTTCTGGCACGGTATGTCACAGCCGAACTGGCTGAACTACCGGTACAGCTTTACCTTTTGTTTTCTTTTGCTTCTTCTGGCATACGAGGCGTTTCGATCCATTGAAAAAATCAATTACAAATGGGTCATGGGTGTCTGTGCCGGGCTTTTGATTCTCATCTTTATGGTACAGAAGCAGGACTATACATTTACAGATAAAAAGATAGAAATCTCAGATATAGAGTGTATTTGGCTGAGCATCGGCATGCTGGCGGTGTATCTCGTAGCGCTCAATGCTTTCCGCAGCAAGCTGTGGAAGAATATCGCCGCCATGTTTATCATGATTTTCACCTGTCTTGAGCTGTTTGCATCGGGATCGAGCAACTTGGAGGCATTGGCAAAAGACGTTGTCTTCAGCAGTCGTTCCTCCTATGTCGATTTTATCGGCCGCTTTGATGAGCTGACGGACTCGATTCAAGAGCAGGATACCGGCTTTTACAGAATGGAAAAGACCATACACAGAAAGGTCAACGATCCCATGGCGCTCGGTATGCGCGGGCTTTCCAATTCGACATCTACGCTGAATGCATCGGTGATCAATCTTTTGTCTGATTTCGGATATGCTTCCCGTTCCCATTGGACGAAATATTTAGGAGGAACGCCTGTTTCGGATTCGCTGTTCGGCTTGAAATATATTTTATCGGATCAAACAGTAAGTCCCCTATACGAGGAGGCGGATTCACGCAAGGATATTACTGCATACAAGAACCCGTATGCGCTGGGCATTGTCTATGGCGTCGATGGGGATGTGGCTGCACTGAATTCCGAAGATTTTGTATCTCCCTTTGAACTGATGAACGAAACGGTGACCAAGATGCTGGGAGAGAATGAGACTGTGGAACTGTTTAAACCCATCAAATTTACAGACGGGCTTATCGGCTGCACGGAATCCAAGGTGTCCGGCCATATCAAGTATGAAAAGAAAGATGACGGCAAGGATACACCAAGCGTAACCTTTTATATTACAGCGCCGAACGATATGGAAATCTTTACGTTTTTCCCCTCCGAATACCCCCGAGAGGTCAAGCTGACGCTGAATGGTGCAAATTATGATACGTATTTCGCCAACGAAACTCGGCGTATCGTATCGCTTGGCCGATACAGTCCGCAGCAGTTCATAACGCTTAAAATGACTTTTTCTTCGGATAATCTGTATCTCTTAGACGATACGGAATACTTCTATTATCTCGATGAGGCACTGTTTGAAGAAATTATGCCGCGTTTGCAAACACATAATATGCAGATCGATTCCTATGACGATACCCATATAAACGGCACCATTGACATCGATGAAAAGCATGATTATATCTTCACTACCATCCCTTATGATGAGGGCTGGCATGTGCAGATTGACGGTAGGGATGCGGAGATCACGAAGCAGTTTAATTCCTTGTTGGCTATTGATGTCGCGGGACTTGAAGCGGGAACGCACGATATTACATTCCGGTATATGCCCGATATTTACATACTTGGCTTCTGGCTGACGGTTGGAGGCGTGCTTGTTCTGATCCTTTGCGTTATTATAAGCCGCAAGTTGAATAGACGCCGCCGGATAAATTCGGCAGAGGAGGCCGTAACGGTGGTGGATACAGTGGGAGAGGAACCGTACAAAGAACTTATTGATAAGGATGAATCGGATAAGAAGGCTGACGGTGAAGCTCCAATAAGAGACCTTTTGAACCAAATTTCCGAGCGGGAGGCAAGGGATGCTAATAGAGGGATAAAGGACGGACCGGCGCAAAAAACTGACGATACGGACGACGTGGTTCAGTCTTCTGAAGGAACAAAAGTCCTAGACGACAGGGATAGCAGCAAATCGTCTTGACGAAGTTCTTCCGAAAGCTTTCTTTAGGCTAGCGAATGTTTGATGTGCAATGGATCTGGATGTGTTAATTTTCATTGTAAAATTGTCCGATTGCAGTTTTACTTCGAATCGTTGGTAGAGTAACCGAATAAATAAATCGGAATTTTTTGCAGACATATGGATTGATCAAGCTCATCTGCAGCACACGTGTCAGATCGCTGCAGAACGGCATCAGCCCAAAGGGCTGATGCCGTTCTGTTTCTGTCTGCTGTATCCAAACGGGAACAGACGATTATCGGTATCTAAGCGGGTGCTTGTGTTTTGGGGAGGCAAGTGGAGTTGTTTTTCTTTTTTAGCGCCAAAATTTTCGTGACAGGTTGCTGCTTTTTTTCTCGGTACCTCTTACTTTGATCCGTAAATTTTTGTCCGCTTTGGTTCTGCATCTTGAGGTTTTATAAATACACGCGAAAACGCTCCATATCGTTCGTGAATTGTTTATAAATATGTGAAAACAACGAGAGAAAGGTGATAAAAGCCCGAATTTATACGGTTTTATGTTCTCAGGCGCCGATTGTTTTCCGATTCATTTCCTTTACATTCAAGCGCCTTTTTTTAAAATGACAACGGCTTGACGATACATACCTGCATATGCTGTTTCTACGCTGTCTTTTGAATATCGGCAATCTTTTTTCTCAAGGGGATCGTTAAAATAATAATAAATATCGTCATATCCTGTAAGCAGCAGGCAATGCATGGGGGAGATCCAAGTGAATGCTTCGTCGGTCCCTAAAATATTCCATGAAACACCCGGTCTAGGCTCCTGCATATCGATGGTAGCCCATAAAATTACGGGAATCGCTTGATCGATATAGCGGCTGCAAAGCTCGGAAATCGGCAGGTCATACAATTCCAGAATTTCAAAGTCTTCAAGCAAAGGAATCGACTTTAGAGCCTTCGAGATGACCGGTGCGTAACATCCCCAGCCGGTTTTATCACATGGATTTCCGGGAAAAGCGCACCATGGATTGCAGCCCCGGCGAATACCATCCGCATCTGTGTACGGAGCGATACCAACGGTCAAATATTGACCGACAAATTCTTCGACCGAGATGGGAACGCCAAAATATTGCAAAGCCATAACGGAACTGACGCTTTCACAAGCATTGGGATACTTATCTCGCTGAGATATAAACGGAACATCCAATAAAACTTGCCGACCGACAGGAGCACCATCCCTCAGCGACTTCATTTTCCACATCTGAAGCAAAATGACAGCACATGCGATAATGATACAAACAGAAAGCAGAACCAAACGTCTGCAAAATTTTGTGTTGACGAAACCGACCGTTTTTCCTCCGTATAATAGCGGTCTCGCTCTTTTGTTTTTCAATTGCATCTCTCCTTTTCCAGAACAGATTATACAATCAGCGTACATAATAAGTCTCCAAAAAAATGCAAAAGAAATGCAAAAGATAGAAAGCAATAGGAAGAATATTCCAGAACACTCTGTTGGCTCTGTGCCTGTTAGCAGAAACTTTTGACAATTACAAAAAACAAAATGTAAAAAACATTTTCATATCGGAAGCGTTTTGCCTGGTATTCTATTGAATAAAAAAGCCCCGTTTTAGGGCACACTCCGTAAGGAAGGTACCCCAACTGCTTTGTGTTTGACTTCTTTCAGATTGCGGGGCACAATCCGATGCTCGCTACACTTATGTACATCGTCTTTCTTTTTGTTGTTTTCAAAATGTAAAAATTCATTAAAAACCATTGACATTTAAATACAATGAGTATATAATAATATGATTTAGATTCAGTGAAATCTATTTGGGCGGCTTGGGATAAAAGGAGATGTTATGTTTATGCACGATTTTGAGTATGTTCCCAAAAAAGAATGGAAGCCGATTAGCGATGAACTCCTTGAAATTATACACAGATTACAAAATGAAGTTAGAGATAGCTTTACTTTTCAATATCATTTCGTGGGCAGCAGCAGCCGAAATATGATAACCCGTGACCGAAATTCTAACACTGGTTTTGACTTCGATGTGAATATTGAAGTAAACGACCCCCACGAAGACTATTCTGCTGAAGAAATACGAAACATTCTTCGCAAGGGTCTCGATAAGGTTACTAATCCTTATGGATATCCGATTTTCAGATATGATTACACAGAAGATTCCACCCGTGTTCTCACGATCAAAGTAAAGGATAGAGCGAACTCTCGTGTTTTGCATAGTTGCGACTTTTGCATTGTATATGAATGCAGCGATAAGAGCCAACAATATATTCGCTACAACAAAAAACAAAACAGTTATTCGTGGGAATACCAACAGAAAGGGCATATGGAGTTGCCATCCAAAATTGAGTGGATTAAAAAGCACAGATTGTGGCAACAGGTCAGAGAGAATTACATAGACAGAAAGAATATAAACGCTGATGATAGCAAAAAATCCAGATCTATTTTTGCCGAAACAATTCATCAGATCTGTCAGAAAAACGGATATTATCAATAGTAGAGACGGAGGATAAGTTTTTATGTATTGTAAAAATTACGGCAGATATGAAATTTTGTGTGAATCTGTTGATGCTTTTTGAAGAATTTAAAGTTGAGTAAAATAAACAAGTATGATTTTTAATTTTACAAATGAGGTGCTATATGGGCAAACTTTTTTTTGATTACAGAGACGACGATTTTGCATATTCAATCTCCGATAATATGGCAATAGATTCTGATGGAGATTTGTTGATGCGAATGGCAGACAATATGGCAATGGATATAGATTCGGGAGAATTACATATTATATCTGATTGGTCTAACGACGAAGATGATGATTAAAATGACGGCGGCAGAGAAATATAAAATCTCTTTACCGCTGTTATTTTACGAAAGTCCAAATGAGACAACCTCC
>DXYE01000080.1:5538-11859 GCA_019415985.1 Clostridiales bacterium | reverse complement strand
ATAACGCTTGTCTCCTGGTGATTACGGAACACTTATTTATAAAATCAATAAAAAAGGAAAAGTATTTTTCTTTTTATAAGAAGCTAATTAGATATAAAAGCCTTTTGAATTATGGGCATAAGCTGATCGAACCCTGCTTTTGGATAAAACTGTTCAAAAAGCGAGGTTTTTTATGTGAAAATTTAAGTCTCCCTTAAAAATAACATGCCGATTCTTTTTATTTCACCTTTACAGACTGAATCTGGACGCATTTTGTTGCGTTCGGACTTTTTTCTTTTGTCTGGACGCGGCTGCTCGCATTGAAATGGCATCTTTTTTGAGGCACGCAGATTCGGAAAAACATTCCGTATGTAACAGAACATCTTATTGACAAAATTAGAAATTTTCTTACTTTCGGTACTAATAACTTTAATGAGAAAATTGCCATATATAAAAAGTGTAAGCTTTACTTAATTTGATTTATGATGATGAAGAGATCGGCTTTATCTTTATCAAAAAGGAAATATACATTGTTTGATTTCCAAATTATTGTTCAGTGAAACCGATTTGACGAAGTTATCAGACACATGGAATCAGGCTTGAACTATTCAGATAAATATGATAGCGCTATGGAAAATGATGAGGTTGCTGCTCGTCATGAATCACTCCTTAAAGCAACGGAGGAAGATTTATGTAAAGTCAGTACAACTACAAAAGATAACCGGGTAGCGTACGAATTCAGAGAATTTCGTACTTTGGATAAGGACCATACTTTGTCGGAATCATTCTATACTTTAATCAGCAAATATCTACCATACGCAAAAAGCTCTGAATATTTTTTCCGGTTCAAGTCTCTGCAAAAATTTCCCGTGGGCATCTCTTAAGTGTTTTTTGTGTTACCCCTTAACACAAACAACTCTTTCATCTAAATAGATAAAAGAGTTGTTTCTCTTGACGTTCGGTTCCTGCAGAAAAAGTGATATTCACACGGTCTTGCATCTGCTGGCAGATACAAGACGCTTCAGGTCATGAAAATCTTTTCGCGCCGTAAACTCATTCAAACGAACCGAAAAAGCCTTTTATTCAAGCGCGCCTCAGGCCCACCTATTCCGTGACATCACAGGACAGCAGCGATTTCAGTGTGATGCCTGCGCGTTTCAACTGGTTTTTGGAATACCCCGAGCTTCCGTCAACTGTGAGAGATTCGATCGCTTCCCGCATGCTGCATTTTCGGTAAAGCATACGGTCCAGAACCCACGCCTCCGGTGAAAGTGTATGCTCTTCAGATAATTGCTCCGAATTCAGCGCGTGCTCCAATACCAACACATATTCTCCATATGCCGATTTAGAATTCTCATTCAGCTTCACCAATACATCCGCAGGACTGCCCGTGTAATGACGCTCAAATCTTTTTGTTAGATCGTTGCACAGACACAGGCGTGCTTCCGGCAGCTCCTTTTCGAGAACCTCGATGGATTTGACAATACGCATCGGTGATTCATAAAAAATCGAAACCGGTATGTTGCTTTTCTGTATGTCATGGCATACCTGTACGATCTCCGGAATCGCACGGGGAAGGAATCCGTAAAAAGCAAAGGATGCCGCGTGAAAACCTGATACGGAAAGCGCAGCAATGGCTGCACAGGCCCCCGGTACTGCTGTAATCTGGATGCCTGCTGCTCTGGCCTGTTCAACCAGAAGCGTTCCAGGGTCCGATATACACGGTGTTCCGGCATCGGTTATGACAGCGACGTCTCGTCCTGCCTGCATCTCGGTTATCAGCCATGCCGTGACGGACGCTTCATTAAATTTATGGCAGGATACCATTCTCGTCTTTGAAATACCGAAGTGGTCGAGCAGCTTCATGCTCTGCCGCGTATCCTCTGCCGCAATAATATCGGCATTTTCAAGCACTTCGACGGCTCTGTGTGTCATATCGCCGAGATTGCCTATCGGTGTTGCTACTATATATAACATAGACATCCTTTCGGTCGTTCAGCTTTCAGCGTTGTGTAAAGTTTTAACCTGATCCTGCTGATACGTATAGAGCAAAAGCGTTCCACGGGGCTTCTTTTAACTATATGTCGCGAAGGTACATGCAGACCTGTATCTGCCACGGATACTGCCATGTTTTTCCGGTTTTTCAGTTGACGGAAGGCTCTCCCACATCAGAGAATTCATCTGCTGCGGCACGTGTAACGGCAAGCGAGAGCTTACCCGTATCTGCGCCGGTATATACAAGATTTACAACAATCCCATTTTCTTCTCGATGATAACGACCACTGCGCAGTTCTGCGCCTTCAATGACTGTCAGATTTCCTTGATATCCCGCTTTGTTCAGGCTTGTGGCATAGCGTTCCAAATCCTCCGATGGTACCTGCTCAATTTCGACACTCCCCACGCGATCCGATTGGATACAGTCGATTAGACTGCCACGGCCGGTATACGCAGGGATTTCGGAAAGCAAACCCTTTTTCCAGTCCACACCCGCAAGCTCCGTTACTATATCCGTAACAGGGGAGGACACAGCGGTTTCATCCTCCGTCTGATTATCCATCTCCATATTTTGCCTTGTTGTGCCGCAGCCACCGGCATTGCATAGGAGTAGCACAACAGCAACTGCAAAAATGAAGTTTTTCATCTCTGCGCTCCTTTCATGCAAAATCGAGTAATTTTACTAATGCCAATCGAATTTTCGCAGCAGCATCGCCGTCGCTCCGCCGTTGAAGGCTTCAAAACGCGTTTGCTTTAAAAAGTTCAAAAGATTCCCTTTTCAAGCTTCACGCTTTTCTTTCGGCGTCTTCAGAAGTGGCTATACGCCGGAATCAAATGAAAAGTTTGAAGCTCTATCACGCGCGTGAGAGGCAGCCGCCGATTTTGTCTCCCAAACAATCCTACAAATACGGCCTTATTTCTCTTGACCAAAGATCAATCAGCCTTTGCAGAGAGAAGGAAGCATTCGCCGGGCTGGTAGACGGCAGACGGATGGCCGAAAGCCTCGTCATGTTTTGGGCACAAGCCTGATATAGACGGTATGCTGCTGCTCCGTTGGCAAAAATATGCCTGATTTGTGTTTGTTCGATGAAAAGCCATAACGGATTTGCCTCGTATTCACGTATACTGGCATCAGACGAGCCTCTAATACTGCAAGTCTTTACAACATCCCAAAGCGCTATGCGGGCACGAAGCAGCATGTGCTTTTTTTCTTCTGTTCCCTCCGGCACTGCACAGCCGATCACCGCAGCCATAACGCGCCAGAAACGATTTTGCGGGTTCGCATAATAAAATGCATGCTCACGCGAGATTTGCGAGGGAAAAGATCCTAAAATTAAAATCCGCGACGTAGGATTCCATAGAGGCGGAATATTATGTTCAAAGGTTTCCAGTTGATTTGGCATCTGTTCTCCAATACTGCTTGCTGCCAATTCGCAAAACACAACCAACGCATTTTACTTCTTTAACAGACTGCACAGTGAATAGTAAAGAGGTATGGTTAAAAAAACAAGCCACGCAATCCCCCAAATACTGAGATAAAAGCCCCCTGCAAAAAATAGAAGCACTGTCAGAACCGGGTAAGCAAATTTGGAGGCGTCCCTTTTATAAATCGCCGTGATCAGACTGTAAAATATGGGAATCAGCAAAAACAGCATCCACGCCGGATTCCATGCTCCCCACGCAATACCGCATACAAAGAACAGAATGGTAATGAGCATCGCGATGATACCGCGCAGAGCCTCCATTTTTCTGTTCCATTTATACCGCTCGTCATTTACATGAATGCCGCCAAGTCCTATGTGTACGGAGTCTCCCCCGTTTTCTTCCACATGGATGCCTCTTAAGCCCACATGAACCTCTGAATCCTTATCCTTTACATGAATCCCGCTCAGGCTGACCCTGACAACTTCCGGCTGACCTTCCGGTCCCTGTGTCTCTGCACAACCATCGCCGTTCCCCGGGTAATCATCCGCAGCAGCTCTCTCTGACGCTTGTCCGGAGACCGCTGCCGCATAATCTTTTTCCTTCTCTCCCTCATCTAAGCCCTCATATTGATCAACGCCCTTTAGCAGTTCGTCGATCGATACTCCGTAAATTTCCGAGAGAGCCAGAAGATTGTCCAGATCCGGTGCAGCCTCTGCGCGTTCCCATTTGCTTACCGCCTGCCGGCTGATTCCCAGCTTATCTGCCAACATTTCCTGGGACATATGGTGCTGTTTTCGGAGCGCTACCAGTCGGTTTGCAGTTTTAATATTCATAAAGAGCCATCCTTTCCTGACCGAGATAAAATGCAGAGGATCGACTGCGCTTTATCCGGATTGTTCTCTGAATCTCCAGTCCGATCGATTCGTTTAAACCGATTCAATGATTTTCAGATCAGCCGCTGAATGCCCCTTAAGCATATCAAATTTCATCCGAGCATGCAAGAACGCTCCGGTTTCATCGCCGCAACTATTGGTTGCCGAAAACGGTTTCAGCATATTTCACGCTTCCCATAGCATCCGGTGAATAGAAGTCCGCGCCGATTGCCTTTGCATATTCCTCGGTCAGTACTGCTCCGCCGACCATCACCTTACAGCTCGGAACGTGCTCGCGCAGCATTTTAATCGTCCGTTCCATGCTGCTGACCGTCGTCGTCATCAGTGCACTCAGTCCTACCAGCTTCAGTTCCCCCTGTTCCACAGCCTGAACGACCGTTTCAGGTGCAACATCCTTTCCCAGATCCAGAACCTCAAAACCATAACTCTCAAGCAACAGCTTCACGATGTTTTTTCCGATATCATGAATATCCCCTTGTACCGTGGCCAGTGCGATTTTATGCCCCGCGTGCTTTTGACTGCCGGAAGCGCCCAGACTGGACTTGAGCACGTCAAACGCCTCCTTAGCCGCTTCTGCGCTCATCATGAGCTGAGGGAGAAAGATACGATTGCTTTCGAATTCCTCGCCAATCGTATTCAGCGCCGGTATGAGACATTCCTGAATAATTTCAAGCGCTGGGGTTTTCTCGGACATCAGGGAGGCGGTTGAAGCCGCCTGCTGTTTCAGGCCGCGTACCACCGCCTGCCGCAGGCAGTCAGATATGTCGGAGCTCTCGTGCTCCGGTACCTTCTCCGCTTGTACCGCCGCTTTTTCCTTCAGAAGTACAGATTCCGGCTGCGTCCCGTTTTCCGAACAGAATTCGATATAATTCAGGCATCCCGTATCGTCAGCGTTGAGCGCACAGAAACACCGATAAGCATCCATCATGCGCTGACTCATGGGATTGACGATACCTGCGCTCAAGCCGCTTTCCAGCGCCATGGTGAAAAATGTACCGTTGAGCCGTTCACGCTGCGGCAGGCCAAAGGAAACGTTTGAAACGCCTAATATAGTCTGCATCCCCCATTCCCGACGCAGAATCCGCACAGTTTCCAGTGTAATTCTGGCATTTTCGGCACCCGTGCTGATGGTCATCGTCAAAGGGTCAAAAACAATCTGCTTTTTTGGAATTCCGTACTCCGCCGCCGACTGAAGGATCCGTTCCGCAACTGTAAGCCTTCCCTGAACAGTCTCCGGAATTCCGTCTTCATCGAGGGTAAGCGCAACCACGACTGCGCCGTACTTTTTCGCCAGGGGCAGGATCTGCGCAAGTGACTCCTGTTTGCCGTTGACCGAATTGAGCAGAGGTCTGCCGTTATATATCCGCAGAGCGTACTCAAGCGTTTTTGGGTCCGAGGAATCAATCTGCAGTGGCAGATCACATACAGCCTGCAGTTCTCTAACCGTCCGACACATAATATCCGCCTCATGGATGCCGGGTATTCCTACATTGACGTCCAGCACGTGCGCGCCGCAAGCCGCCTGTCCAAGCCCTTCGTTCAATACATAGCCCATGTCGCCTTCTTTTAGCGCCCTTCGGAATGCCGGTTTCCCCGTCGGATTGATGCGTTCACCTATAAGGATCGGCGTACCGCCGATTCGGACTGTTTTCGCATAAGAAGTGACATATGTAATATTCTTATCCTCGATCTGCTTAGGCCGCCAGGACGCCGTATGCGATATCAGCGCTTTCAGATGGTCCGGCGTTGTCCCGCAGCAGCCGCCAGCAGCAGTAACGCCCATATCCAGCAATTCAGCCATAATTTCAGCAAAAGCGTCCGGTGTCAGATCATAGGAAAGGCCGGAATCCGTCACAACCGGCAGTCCGGCATTGGGGTTAACTACCACCGGCAGACTGCTAAAGCTCAAAAATTCTTCCACCAACGGTCTCATCTGCGCGGGTCCGAACCCGCAATTCAGCCCCACCGCATCCGCCCCTAGGCTTTCAGCAACGCCCACTGCAACCGACACGTCTCCGCCCGTAAACAA
>DXYE01000080.1:0-5528 GCA_019415985.1 Clostridiales bacterium | reverse complement strand
GATCAAAAGTAAATGTCAAAATGACCGGCAGATCACAGTTTTCTTTAGCTGCAAGTAACGCCGCCCGCGCCTCATAGGGATCGCTCATCGTTTCAATCAATACCAAATCTGCTCCTGCTGCGGCCCCCGCACGTATTGACGCAGCAAAGGCTGTCACGGCATCTTCAAATTCAAGCGTTCCCATAGGAGCAATGAGCCTGCCTGTCGGCCCGATATCAAGCGCTACATATCCCTTATCCTGTACCGCTTCCAGCGCAAGCCGTACACCTTCAGAGACAAGCTCTGCCGCTTTTTCTTTTCCGTGTGTCAGAGGATTTGCACCAAACGTATTGGTTTTTATTATATTGCAGCCGCTTTTCAGATAAGCGCGGTGGATTCCTTTGATGCACTCAGGGCGCAGCAGATTCCATGTCTCCGGCGCCTCGCCGGACTGTAAACCTTCTCGCTGCAGCATGGTTCCCATTGCGCCGTCGAAATACAGCGGTTCCTTTCCGAACGCCTTAGCAAACGGTTTCATGACAGCTCCTTTCCGCCACGCGCACGGATATCCGATAAATTTTCCAAAATTTTCCCAGCTATATTCGGTCGGTTCATAGTGTAAATATGAATATTATTGATGCCGTTCGCAATTAGATCAATAATCTGTTCTGTCGCATAGGCGATTCCCGCCTGCTGCATAGCAGCCGGATTATCTGCAAAGCGTTCCACGATTGCCTGGAACCGTCTTGGCAGCAAAGTACCCGAGAGCGAACAGATTCGTTGAATCTGTTTGGCGTTGGTAACCGGCATGATTCCCGCTATGACAGGAACGTCGATCCCCTTTTTCAGCAGACGGTATAAAAAATGATACAGGATATTGTTGTCAAAAAACATCTGCGTTGTAAAAAATTCACATCCGGCTTCCTGTTTGATTTTCAAATAGTCGGTGTCTCTTTCAATCGATTCTGCTTCCGGATGTCCATACGGATAACACGCGCCGCCGATACAGAAGTCTCCCATACCCCGAATTTCCATAATCAGCTCGCTCGCATGCCGGTAATCGCCTATCTGATCCGGAGAAACGCCTGCCGGCAGGTCTCCGCGAAGCGCCAGTATATTTTCTATGCCCGCCTTTTTTAAAAGCTCGACATTTTCGCGGATGCTCTGCTTGTTCGACATGACGCACGTCAAATGCGCCAGCGCCGTTGTATGATTCTTATTCTGAACCGCATCAGCCATCTCTATCGTATGTTGACGGCGACCTCCGCCTGCACCGTAAGTCACGCTGATAAAAGCTGGGCGCAGCGCCGCCGTCTGTGCGACGACCGTTTCCGCTTCATCAAGCGCGCTCCCTTCCTTCGGCGGAAAAAGCTCACAGGATATATTGACTTTACCGTTTTTTAAAATATCAATCAGCTTCATACCCTTCACCACATTTCTATTCTTTACCTGATTTTGAAACAGAGTTCAGATTATTATACAATATTTTGGGGAGAAATGTCAACAAAATCTCCCTCACCGAAAGGAAGCGAAAAAAGATAATCCACAAAAATCCTTATCCGCTTCCTTCTTTTTCACCGATCCGGCCTCAAGGCTCGGGGTTAAGTACGCCAAGTAAATTAACCCTTGTATCTTTTTTACTCATATTTTACATTTCACAAGCAGCGATCCCGTTCATTGTTGTTTCAATCAAGTACCGTTATTCAGCAAAACCGATATTACATCAAGCTTTTTCAGCAAAGACATAAATACAAAACGCGCTAAAGCGCCGTGTATATTCCCTGCGTTCCTTTTCCGCCTGACTACCCGATTTCCGGCATCGTCATTCAAGACGAATCCTATCAGTGAACGCTCGTTTTTCTTTTCAAAACCGGGCAGAACAATACAGACGCCATATTGAACCGGGCCGCATAACAGTACGATATACTTTCCTGTATTTATTCTGATACTGATGATCATCGGGTACCTATACTGGGTATTTCAGAGGTTTCCTTAGATCACCGGTATGCGGCAGCGTCCTTCGAACCGTACCTCGGTAAACCGGTATCTGCAGATCAGCGCTTCTGCCGCCGTTCTGTCAGCCGCGAGCTCAGCCGGTGAATGAGCGTCGGAACCGATGGTTACGTATTCCCCACCCGCCTCTCTGTACAGCGCAAGCAGAGCATTTCCCGGCATTGTTTCCGCACACCCGCGTCTCAGCGAAGAGGTGTTAATCTCTAAAACGATATGTTTCGATACGGCTATTTCCATAATTTCATAAATCGTTTGTTCCTCATACAAAAGAACTTGATAATATCGTTTGGGAAAATCAAAATGTCCCAGTACATCAAAGCCGCCCGCCGAAACCGCCTTCCGCATTGCCGGCCAATAGGATTCAAAGCAGGTCTCCGCATCTATCCCCTGCGCAAGCATATCACTGGGGAACAAGTCGCGATGCCAGAAGTGCAGACTCCCTATGATCATGTCATAGGGCTTGGACGCATACTGCATCAAGGCATCTTGATACTGATGCGGCTCGGCAAATTCAATCCCCGCGAGCAGCTTGAGTTTATTGCCGAAAGCTTTTCGCGCAGCGTTTAACTCATCGAAATATTTTTCCACATGATAATAACCGAGACCGACATCGTTTGGATTATTGTCAACATGGTCCGTAAAACACAGGCAATCGACCCCCGTTTGCAGCGCCATACGGCAGTATGCGTCTATTTTTTCTTTTGAATCTATGGAATGATGCGTATGTACATGGAGATCACAAATCATAAAACGCCAGTTGCCCCCTTTCCTCATAAAAGCTATCAAACTTTTACAGATTTGCTTTTATTCTCCTCCGTATCATAGCAGAACAGCATTTATTCGGGCGATATATGTCTACTGTTTTAAGCTTTAGGCATTATTTTTCCAAGTCAGAAACACCTTTTATTATTGTTTTATTTTAACATGAAACCTTATACAAGTCAATGTCCAAGTGCGTACAACAGACGTTTGATTTCTGCTTAAAGCTCACGGGATGCCGTGTGCATATGGTGATCAAAAAGGCAACACGGGAGCCCTGACCGCTTTACCTTGAAAGTCATCGTCTAAACCGTCTCTGCCACGCTCTTCATTCTACACACCTACTGTCAGAAACGTTTTTATGGCTGGGAATGCAGCTTTTTTATACTTCATCCTAATTTCTTTCCATTTTGGGTGTTGACAAAGGATATAATTCTATGATATAATAGAAATTACTGGGGCCATTAGCTCAGTTGGTCAGAGCTACCGGCTCATAACCGGTTGGTCCGGGGTTCGAGTCCCTGATGGCCCACCAATCGGGTATTGGACGAACACCTGCTTTTTTGCAGGCGGCTTTGCCGTGAAATGTTCGCTCTGATGCCAAAGCAGAAAACGCCGTCTTGGATTTGTTCCAAGGCGGCGTTTTACTATGTCTGAAATCGGCATATTCGTATTATTTTCTATTCTCTTGTAAAATGAAAGTACAATAAAAAACAGGAGGATAAACACAATGGAAAAATCATTATTTGAACAAATGGGTGGCACATACACACAGCAAGGAGATTATATTTTGCCCAATTTAACATTACCTACCAAAGAAAAACAGCCTATCGGAATATGGGGACAGCGGCACGCAAGGCACTTAAAACAACACCACAAAATCTTATATTATAACCTGTTGACAAGCGGGAAACTGAACGCTCATCTTGCCGAAATCGACCGGCAGGCTGAGGAAATGTTTTTTCGGCTGGTAAAACAAATGGCTGAGCGTGAGGGCGTAACCGAACAACTCAAAGCACAAAATCAAATGGAATGGGTTAGGCGAATGAACAATATCCGAAATCGGGCGGCGGAAATTGTGAATACCGAGATAATGTATTCGCTTTACAAGACGGGCTAAATCAGCCTTCCAGCTTTTAATTGACAGATATAACAAATGTGAGCTACTTATAACAAAAAGGCCTTGCGCCTGACGGTATAAAGCCATCAGGCGCAACATAATATAATGTATAATTTTCACTTTTTCGGTTTTTGGATAAACCATTATTTTTTCATCATTTACCCTTTATAGAAATGAACCCAATGGTGGATATGTTCTAGAAAATCAGGGGAAATTTTATAGCAAGAGATCAGTAGCCTCCTTTAGTAAGGCTTCTATCTTTTCGTCTAAAACAATAATAGTCTTATAATCAGGAAAGTATGTCATATATTTAATGTCACTATTCGGAATAGCCTCATCTATTGCTTGGCTTCTAGCATTAACAACTTCAGAAAACGCATTGCTCAATTCCGATAGAACACTTTCACGATTAGTTTTTTCGCACGCATTATAATTTTCAATTGCATTTTTTAACCGATTGACCACCTTGACATCAATATTCTTTATCTTGTATGTTGCCATTTTATAATCTCCTTTCGATTGATAGTGGTAGAAAAATCTGCCTTATAATTACTGTATTACAAAACCAATTTTCAGCTTTTTTTGAATTCATAGCCCCAATTACTAGGCCCCTGATTTTTTAAAATTTCCGCCGCGGTTTTTGAATTAGACAAAGATGTAGAAGAAACAGATGTGAACGCCCATCCTTGTGCTTCATTTCCTTTACTCCATCCGTTTGGATCTAAAAAGTGAACATCCGTTATTTGGCTTCCAGCAAACGCATTGCGGCCAATATAGATTACTGTTTTGGGTATTGTTAATTCAGCAATATTGCTACCCATAAATGCAGCATAGCTTATTTCTTCTAATCCTTCTACCGGAAATTCAAGCTGTTTAAGCAAAGAACAGCCATAAAAAGCTTGAAATCCAACACTTTTTACACTTTTAGGAACTGTAATATTTGTCAAGGACGAACATCCTCTAAATAAAGCACTATCTATTTCGGTAAGCATCGATGGCAACTCTACGTTATTTATTGCAGTACAGTTTTCAAAAGCGCATTCTCCAATCGTAGTAATACTATTCGGAATATTGATTTCTTTTAATGCAGTACAGCCATAAAACCCTCTCTCGACAATAGCAGTCACAGATTTTCCGTTATATTGGCTTGGAATTGTTATACTTTCGACCGTCGTTTTACAGCTGTCTTTGACAGAAACAGCATATGTGTCATCAGCCTGCAATGTAAATTCAAGACATGAAATATCTATCTCTTCTTCGCCAGAGGAACCCGCAACGCTCCCCAAATTCTGGTTTGTGCCGTCGGTATAATACACCCACAATTCGCCGTCAATGATTTCCATATGGTCGATGCCTCGGCCAGCCGCACCGGTATCGCCCTTATCACCCTTATCACCTTTTTCGCCCTGCTCTCCTTTAAGGCTTGCAAGCCAGTCTTGCATTGTTCCGCTGTATTCAGGGTATGCTTCACAGTAAAGCTCATAAGCCGATTTTCCGTCTACGCCAGCAGCTCCGGCATCGCCCTTGTCTCCTTTGTCGCCCTTTTCCCCCTTCAGGGAAGCCAGCCACTCGGTTTCCGTTCCGCTGTATCCGTTATCAACAGCCAGCTCGTAGGCCGATTTACCGTCCGCGCCCTTTAAGCTCAGCAGCCATTCCT
>DXYE01000008.1 GCA_019415985.1 Clostridiales bacterium | reverse complement strand
TAAATATAGTATGTAGAAATCTTAAAATAATTTATATGTTTGATGAATTTTTCGAGAAAAAGACATAAAGCGTTTCTCTTGATTGTTTGGCAGAGGATACTCTAAAAATTTACAATTCATCCATGCAATGGTCAAAGAAGAGGCGTATAATTTCAAAAGTACAAATTATATGGACTGGATTAAAAGATCGGAGGAGAATTATGGCAGTAAAAGTAGCTATTAACGGTTTCGGCCGTATCGGACGCCTTGCGTTCCGTCAGATGTTTGGAGCGGAGGGCTATGAGATTGTGGCGATCAACGATCTGACGAGCCCCGCAATGCTGGCACATCTTCTTAAATACGATTCAGCTCAGGGCAGATATGCTTTGGGAGATACCGTGGAGGCCGGTGAAGATTCCATCACGGTTGACGGAAAAACGATAAAAATATATGCTGAAAAAGATGCCAAGGATCTGCCTTGGGGTTCGATCGGCGTAGATGTTGTGCTGGAATGCACAGGTTTCTACACCTCAAAGGCAAAAGCACAGGCGCATATCGATGCAGGTGCCAAGAAGGTTGTCATCTCCGCCCCGGCTGGAAATGATCTTCCGACTATCGTTTACAGTGTCAATGAAAAGAGCCTGACAAAGGATGATAAAATCATATCTGCTGCATCCTGTACGACTAACTGCCTGGCGCCGATGGCAAAGGCGCTTAACGATTATGCACCTATTCAGAGCGGTATTATGTCCACCATTCACGCATTTACCGGAGATCAGATGGTACTTGACGGTCCTCACAGAAAGGGCGATTTGAGAAGAGCAAGAGCAGCGGCTGTCAATATTGTTCCGAACTCTACGGGCGCTGCAAAGGCAATCGGCCTGGTTATTCCGGAACTGAACGGCAAGCTGATCGGTTCTGCTCAGAGAGTACCGGTTCCGACGGGTTCCACCACGATTCTCGTTGCAGTCGTCAAGGGTGAAAACATCACAAAGGAAGGCATCAACGCTGCGATGAAAGCTGCCTCCTCCGCCTCCTTCGGTTATACGGAAGAGGAAATCGTTTCGTCTGATATTATCGGCATCACTTACGGATCTCTGTTTGATGCGACACAGACGATGGTGTCCAAAATAGAGGACGGACTGTATCAGGTCCAGGTCGTTTCCTGGTATGACAATGAAAACTCCTATACCAGTCAGATGGTCAGAACGATTAAATACTTTGCAGAACTCGGCTGATCCCTTGAAAGAGGGCATTCCAGCTATAGGACGCGCGGCGCGGAGAACGCCGTGCGTCTTTTACTTTATGAAAAATGCGCGTCATTTCAGATTTGTGTTCCTTACCGGCGCTTCTGTGATTTTCGGCGGAAATGCATTCGGCAGCGCAGATTCATATCTTTGAGTATATTTTACAGTGCGAAGCCCTTTTTCGGTAATTATTTTGTTGTATGGCAGAATACGCGTTATAAACAGAACTATTGGATATCATACACATTTGCAATGGTAGGCTGCCGCAGATGCATTCCCATGCAAAGCTCCGGAGTTTCCGCTGTCCTGCCGAGGCGTGCACACCGTCTCACCGCAAGTCGCGTTTCTCCCGAACAGAAGCAGACAGGACCAGACGGCCGTTTGCAAGGTTCCAGCGGACAAACCGAAATAACGCAGTTTTTCCGCCCCCGTGCAAAAAAACGCTGACGGATTTTATTGACAGGCCACCCGAAGACCTGTATAATAAATTGTGGGAAATGAATATGGAAAACAATTGTCTCTTAAGGTGAACATACATGAACCAAATCTTCTCAGCTCTCCTCCTGCTGTTTTACAGGTTCACGAGCAATAAAACAAGAGTAGGGTCATAAAAGCCGCGTTTTTTAGTGAGGAGCCGCAGACAAACGAACTGTCGTGTACGGTTTATAGACTAGACTGCAGGGAGATCTATCCGCAGGAGACGTATGTTTCTCACAAAAGAGGGCGCTTTAGGGGTCTGTTTTGACGCTCCTACAATACAGAGAATTCTGTATTGCACGGATGACTTTCCATAGCAGGAAGCGTAGCGCCTCCCGCGCTATCAAATTCGTTTCAGCTTTGCTGAAACCATTCCTTAGAAAGGAAGCCTTCACATGACAGGGGCATAACGTTGGATATGAAAAAGACGGATCACAAACCACTAAACCGAGGCCTCAAAAGAGAGTCCCTTCGAACGCTTGTTATACTTCTGCTTACATTTGCCTGCGTTTTTGGCATTTTTCAGACTGCGGTCCATTATGAATTTGCCTTGATTTATCCAATATATTATTTCGGAACAGGCGTTTTGTTTTTGGTTTTCTTTTTCGTAAACAGGGGATTTACAAGGGAGACGCCTCTGCCCGATCAGCTGCCGGAAAAATGGGACGAGGCAAAGAAACTCGACTTTATCGAAAGCGATAAACGACGGAAAAGAATCGCGCGGAAGATCATGCTCGTACTCGTTCCATTCCTGTTGACCATTGGCATAGATATTGTATGGGTCATGCTTTTTGCCAAAACATAATTTTCAGGAATTCTTCGTCTTTTGGTATTGATCCCTGCTTTTTTGGCGTCAGGGGGTGTGCTATGATGCCCGCATGCAAAAATCGTGTTTAAGGCAGAGCGGTCGATGTGTCTCGATATCCCCTGCTTGCCACAAGTTTCCGATGGAATGTAGGCGTCATTTCAGCGTATGAAAGGAATCGGACAATAAAATGAATCATAATAACCGGAACGATAAAAACACGGTGAAGCTTCCGGCTACGGTCTCTTTGACTTCCATACAGATGGAAAGCGGCGAGGCATCCCTGTTTGAAAAGATGATGTCTGAATACGAGACCGTAGATTTTGGAGATTTTACGTCAGGAATTGACCTGCCAAAGCATCAGAATACGTTCGAGATGGTGGCAAACGGATTCCTTGTGCTCATGGAGGACCGTATTGAGGTCATTTATGATGAGACAGAACTCACCGGAATGGAGGGTTCGACCACAACCATCTCCTTTTCCAAAGACGATCCCGGTGTCGTTACAATGCTTCGCTGCGGTTCGGTTTCCACGGCATTGATTTTTGAAGAGGGAAAGCGTCATCTCTGTGCATATGACACAGGTGTTGTGCCGTTTGAACTGTGTGTCTTTACAAAATCCGTAAAGAACAGGATCACAGAAGCTGGCGGACGGCTGGAACTGCAGTATTTAGTGGAAATCAGGGGAGCGAAAGCTGAGCAGACACAGTGTGTACTGGAAATCCGGCCGCTTTCCGAAGGCCGCGCGGCCCCCGAAGCATTTAGTGCCGGGAAAGAATTATAAACCCAGCCAGGCATGTCCGGTCGTAGGGACCAGGGCTCAAGCCGGTACCGCTGCGTTCGTTTGTTTACACATTCATGAGCGATAAGATATTCCGCGCAGTCGAAACCAAAGTTTGCTGCTTATGGCCAAAGCTTTGTCTATCTGCTCTCTGCAGCTGATCCGCAGAGGAGATATCCCTTTCATACGCCCCCTATAGATACTTCGGCGGCTATACGGTCTTTACGGATCAGACGGAAATATGCGGCTGCTTCGGTTTCTGGCCGTAGCTCATACAAATTTCTAAAAGAAAGGAAGCACACACGGCACAAAATAAGTCGTAAAGCAAAGGGAAAAAATGCAATGGAAACACTGAAGAAATTGCAGGAATCTTTGCCGTCCGACATGGACGCGCTGCTTTTGACGAATCCGCTGCATCAGTTCTATGTAACGGGTTTTTCCTTCACAGATGGCTTTGCCGTGATCGCCCGGGACAAGGCAGCGTTGTTTGTGGATTTTCGATATGCAGAGGCGGCCCGCTCCGCTCCGGGGGTTCGCGCTTTCCAACTCCACGAAAGTACATCCTTCCCTTACCTGAAGGAGCAGCTCGGACTTATGGGGATCAGCCGACTGGGATTTGAGGACCATTACGTTACGGTTGCCGGACTTGCGGAGCTGAAACAGCGGCTGCCGAACGTAACAGTGCTTGCAGCAGGCCCTCTGCTGGAATCACTCAGAGACCTCAAAGACGATTATGAAATGGATTGTATCCGTAAGGCGCAAGCTATCACAGACAGGGCTTTTACCCACATTCTCGACTTTCTGCGGCACGGCATTACAGAAACAGAGGCCGCTTTGGAGCTGGAGAGCTTTATGAGGCGCGAAGGTGCGGATGGCATTGCCTTTCCGACAATCTGCATCTCCGGACGCGCCACCTCCATGCCGCACGGAGAGCCGCGTGCATTGCCGCTGGAAAAGGGCTTTGTGACAATGGATTTCGGATGCACGTACCGCGGCTACTGCTCGGATATGACAAGAACCATCGTGCTGGGCCGCGCGGACAGCGAGATGCGCAGGGTCTATGAAACGGTCCTCGAAGCGCAAAGACGCGTACTCGACAGCATTGCCTGGCACGCGGACTGCGCTGAGCTGGACGACATTGCCCGCAGGCATATTGACGATTCCGGCTATCAGGGATGCTTTGGCCACAGTCTGGGTCACGGCGTAGGACTGCAGGTACATGAGGCGCCCACCCTGAGTTCACGCGCCGCTGGACGACTACTGGAAAACGGCCATGTGGTAACGGTGGAGCCAGGCATTTATATCGATGGAAAATACGGCGTACGTATCGAGGACATGGTGATGATTCACAGCAAAACTGCGGAAAATATTACGCGGAGCCCGAAAGAGCTGATCGAGCTATAGAGATCCGCAACGAAAAACGCGCTGCGGTTCTCTTTCAATGATGAATGAAATGTTAATTGCTCGCCGTTCCCCTTGAAAAGCAGACCGAAATGCGGTATAATACAATGAATCGACAGACGATCGGTACAGATAATGGATGGAGGATTATAAAATTATGGTGGTAGCAGGTGATTTTAAAAACGGTGTAACCTTTGAAATGGACGGCAACGTTCTGCAGGTTATTGAGTTTCAGCACGTTAAGCCCGGCAAAGGCGCCGCTTTTGTGCGGACAAAGCTTCGCAATGTCATTTCAGGTGCGGTCATAGAAAAGACCTTCAGCCCGACGGACAAGTTTCCACCTGCGCATGTAGAGCGCAAGGAAATGCAGTACCTTTACAGCGACGGCGATCTGTACTATTTCATGGACATGGAAACCTATGAGCAGATTCCGATCAACGGAAGCCTGCTGGGGGATAACTTTAAATTTGTTAAAGAAAATATGATGTGTAAAATCATTTCCTACAAAGGCAATGTATTTGCAGTAGAACCGCCTATGTTTGTAGAACTGGAGGTTACGGATACCGAGCCCGGCTTCAAAGGCGATACAGCAACAAATACAACTAAGCCTGCAACGCTGGAAACAGGCGCTGTCATCAGAGTGCCTCTCTTTGTAGATACAGGTACGGTGATACGTATTGATACCCGCACGGGGGAATATCTGGAACGCGCATAAGTGCAACGAAGGGCTTTTACGACAAAAAGGTAGAGGCTGCCTCGCCGCAGCATTCGGAACCGGACCGAGAAGGTCATGCTGAAGAAAAAACGTGGTATTTCTGCGGGCTGTTCTTATGCATATTCGATAAAACTGTTTTTTTGAGGGCCTGCGGGCTCTGACAAAGTTCTGGCTATAAAGTAATGATAGAGAGAAGGCCGGGACCGGCAGCCGACCTTTATCTTTCAAAATAATTGCCGGGGAAACGGAGCGTTTATTATGACGTTAACGGAAAAAGCAGCTTATCTGAAGGGCATGCTGGAGGGCATGAATTACGATACGACCAAGGCAGAGGGAAAGCTGATCGGTGCAATGGTGGATCTGCTCTCCGAAATTACCGAATCGGTATCTGAGCTTGAAGAGACATGTGACACTCTTCACAGCTATGCTGAGGAGCTGGACGAGGATCTGGGCGCTGTTGAGGATATGCTGTACGACGAGGATGAGGGCTGCGGCGATGACTGTTGTTGTCACGGCGAAGACGATGAGATCAGCGACGATGATTTTATCGAGGTAGATTGCCCGAAATGCGGAGAAACGGTGTGCTTTGACGATACAATAGATCCGACGAGCATCCTCTGCCCCAACTGTGGCGAAGAGTTTAGCTGTATCTGTGACTGTTGCGATGAAGACGATGCCGACGAGCAGGCGCATGTGTAAACCGGCTGTAAAATCCTTATAAAGCACGGTTCATTTTATGCTCAACAGTATAGATGTGCTGCCTAAAAATGCAAAAGGCCGGTAAGCGTGTCCGGAGGCGGAAAATTTCCCAGGGCAGGACGCCTGCGGCCTTTTTGTATAGGTATTGCCCGGTTGACGAAAGAATATACCATACACATTGTATCATGAAAAAAACGGCAGTTTCGGATGACTAAACTTGTTCAGCCGGACGAAAACTGCGGTGCACGGCCTACCATAGTTTTACGGTGATGTGAATTTATGCCGCGTGCATGGAACATACGGGCATGCAAGAATACGATTGGATTTACCGATATGAAACGAAAGGAAAATAGAACGCAGACGGCTATCCTGTGGATCAAACAGAAGCCAGGCGTTATGGGCAGGAGTCAATGAGCTTAACAGTCTCGCATCTTTCGAAAAGATTCGGCAGCAAGCAGGCGGTCAGCGATCTGAGCTTTTCTATGGAAAAGCCCGGTATATTCGGCCTGATCGGTACAAACGGCGCAGGTAAAACGACGACCATACGGATGATACTCGGTATCATGCCGGCCGACAGCGGAACCTCTCTTTGGGACGGCAAACAGATTACCCGCGAAACACTGCAATACGGCTATATGCCAGAGGAACGCGGTCTATATATGAAAACCGGGGTTTTGGAGCAGCTTACGTATTTTGGCATGCTTCGCGGTATGAACAAAAGCGACGCGCGCACGTCGGCCATAGCCTGCCTCAGACGCCTGCATATAGAGGAATATAAGGATATGCTTGCGGAAAAGCTCTCAAAGGGAAACCAGCAGAAGGTTCAGCTTGCCGCAACGCTGGTGCACAATCCGAAGCTGTTGTTTCTCGACGAACCGTTCAGCGGGCTGGATCCGGTGAACGCTGAAATTCTGCAGGAGCTGCTGTATGAACTGGTAGAAGAGGGAAAATTTATCGTTATGAGCAGTCATCAAATGACAACGGTTGAAGAGTATTGTGAAAATTTGCTGATCCTGCATCAGGGTCAAACACTGCTGACAGGAAATCTGCGAAAAATCAAGTCGGGCTACGGTCACACCAACCTGGTAATATCGGCGGACCATCAAGCGATGGAATTGGCAGAACAATGCGGATTGAAGCTGCTTGAAACGCGGGCTGACGAAACGGAGTATAAAATCACCGGGGATGATATGGCAAATACCTATCTCCGCGCATTGCTGGACGCATCGGTATACCCGGTGAAATATGAGATCAAGGAACCCTCTCTTCGGGAAATTTTCATAGCACACGTGGAAGCACGTACGGGAGAGAAAAACGCAGACACAGAAGAGAACGGCGGCAGAGCCTCTTGAGGTGATGCTGTTTCCGCTCGGGCTGCGCCATATCCTGGCCGATCTTTCCGCTCTACAAAGCAGGGGATGTCATATCCATGTACAGCACCGTTGCCAAAATTATTTCGGCGGAGGGCCTGTGTATATTGTGCAACGCCAAGTCTGAAAATTTGAAAAAGGATTTCTATACAGTTTTTCAAGTGTCCCCATACGGAATTACAGTCTCCCCGCTGAACAATTTATCCGGCTCCGATCCAAGCTGAGCCGCAATGCTTTTACGGTGCAAATCAGAAAGGATACACGTGCAATGAAACAAATTGGAGTCGTTTTCGGCTATACTTTTCGGGATGCAGTGAGAAAAAAAGCGTTTCGCATATCAACCATTATAATCCTGCTTCTGATCCTCCTGCTGTGCGCGCTTCCCCGTATCATAAACGCTTTTGCGGACGATGGCGAAGAAGGCGATGTCGAGGCTGCGATTCCCGGAGAGTACAGCGGCAAATGTTATTATGTAGAGGATGGCATACATATCGAGGGCGCCGTTGAAGCGCTGCAGGCTGCGATGCCCCACACAGAAATTCTTCCGCTTGAAAAGGACGGCGCGGAGGAAATCCGTACATCCATTAAGGATGATCCAAATCTCTCCATGATTTCTGTGTCGGAGAAGGATGGCCTTCCGTATATCACTGTAACGATTAAGGATTTCATGTCCGGTATTTCGCAGACAACGGCAGCCGAAACACTGAGCAGCACCTATCTGATCCACCTGCTGACGGAAAACGGCGTGACAGAAGAGATGGCTGCGCTTTCACAATCATCCCTGCCCTCAGAGGTGGAGTCGGTCGGCAGTATGAACGTCAGCGGTTACGCCATTGGCATTGTTCTGACGATGCTGATGTTTTTCGCCATCTATTATTATGGTTACGGCGTGTCGATGTCGGTTGCAACCGAGAAGACCTCCCGTGTTATGGAAACGCTTGTCGTATCGGCAGAGCCGTCGAATATCCTGATCGGTAAATGTCTGGCTATGGGCGCGCTGGGCCTCTGTCAGTTCAGTCTGATTATTGCTTTTGCTGCCTGCTGCTGGCGACTGCTGATCCCGTCCGATTTTCAACTGTTCGGTATGCCCCTGAGCCTGTCTGCCTTCACACTTCCTTCAGCAATTTTGATTCTGCTGTACTTTATTTTGGGCTACAGCCTGTATGCGGTCATGAATTCCGTGTGCGGCGCATCGGTCAGCAAAATCGAGGATGTGCAGTCGGCCATGATGCCGGTTATGCTGATTACAATGCTCTCCTTCTATTTTGGATATTTTTCATCTATCTCGTCGTCTGGAAACGGAACACTGCAGAAAGCAGCGATTTACATTCCGTTCTCCTCGCCTTTTATTGTACCGTTCCGCCTGCTAAACGGCGATATTCCCTCAATGGATATAGCCATTTCCATTGCCGCTCTGGTTGCTACCATTGCGGTCGTGCTGATGATTTCTATCAGAATTTATTCGGCATCCGTGCTCCATTACGGGGACAGGCTCAGGTTGAAGGACTGGAAAAATCTTGCCAAATAAAACGAACGGTGTGTCCGGACCGTACAGAGAACAAAACGAAGCTGTCGATGCCGAAGACCGTGCAGGAGTAAGAAGAAAGGGAGATACGATGCCTCTGAATGACCCCTTGGACAGGCTTAATAGGGGCGCTGAATATCGCGTGAGGCAGTCGGGCTGGCATTACCGAATTGCCGCGCGCAGTCGAGTGGTTCAAGGGTGTTTAAGGCGGAGAAGTCCTATATAGAGGATTGAATGTAAAAATTCTTTCGCTGGAGGGAGGCGGCTCTTGTATAGAACCATATCCTTTTTCCGTCTGCGTCGTCCCGAAAAATCAGGTAAGCATTTTTCTTTGGAGTGTCGACGAGGCGGCACTGCAAAATATGTAGCGGCAGCGCCCCGACTTTTGGTCGGAAAGACTGCCGCTGTTTTTCGTTCTGTTCGGTGTTTATGCAATAAATAGATTTTGAGAACAAGCAATCGAAAGTATCCCGTTTTCTGTTTTCACATGTTTATAAACGATGCGCCTGTAAGGCTGATCTGTACCGCTAAAGCAGTATGTCTGCCACATGTCTGTACATAATAATTTTATACAGAGACGATCAGCTGGAATAGGACCAAAGGGAGAAAGGAACTTGAACCTGAAGTGTATGGAGCCAAAGGATTTCAGAGATCCCTGTCCGGTTGAGCTCAAAAACGCGTTTCCGCAGAAAGAGGGCCCCTATGCAACACGATATCCGCTTGTCTTTGTCCACGGCCTTTTTATGCGTGACGATCCGGGTGGCTGCTGGGGATGCATACCGCATTTTCTGAGATGCGGCGGAGCTGCCGTCTTTTTCGGAGGACAGGACGCTGTGGGCAGCATCGAAACGAATGCATTGCAGCTTAAACAAAGGATTTGCAGCATACTGGAGCAGACCGGTGCCAAAAAAGTGAATCTGATAGCACATTCAAAGGGAGGCCTGGATGCGCGCTATATGATATCCAACCTAAATATGCACGCTTCCGTCGCCTCTCTAACAACGATCGCAACGCCGCACCGCGGCACCGAAGCGGCCGCCATACCGCTCAGGTGGCCCTGGATGCTTCGCGGCCTCACCGTCTCTTTCTTAAACCGCTGGTTTCGGTCAATGGGGGACGCTTCCCCGAATGTATACGCTGCTCTAACAGAGCTGACGCCTGATTTTTGCAAACGGTTCAACCGGCATGTGCCGAATCATCCAGAGGTTTCTTATCAAAGCTATGGTTGTCGAATGTCCTGCGCAGGCAGCGATTGGCGTCTCTTTCTACCATATGCGCTCATACTCAGAAAATCACGGGATAACGACGGCCTTGTTTCTCCCGAATCTGCGGCATGGGCGTATTACAAAGGTTTGGTAACAGGTTCTGTAAAGGGTGTTTCGCATTGGAACGCCATAGACTGGCATTGGGGGGATATCTGCGGAAAACGCCGGGAACGGATGCCGAAAAAGCTCCCCGGTGTCGCCTGCTTCTATAGCCGATTGGTCAAGGAACTGAAAGCGGCCGGCTTTTGACCGTTCTGTTCTGTACAAAACGGATTTTATGTGCCGCTTGTACACCTCAGCCTCCGCTCTCGGAAGCTTACCGGCGGCGGGTACTTTTTTTTAATATACCCTCAGCATGCATCAAAGAGCCGCTGTATCAACCGCATTCCGGATATACAGCGAAACCATTTCAAGCGATCGGTCAAACGGTCTGGCTCCGTTGACAATCATATCAGCGCGCCATTTTGTGGGTTCCACAAACGTATCGTGCCGGAATCTGACCAAGTCGAGATACACATCAGATATTTCATCAAAGGAAAGACCCCATGTCATGTTGCGCCGTATACGCCGGACAATGCGTTCATCCGCGCGGCAATCGACAAACAGCTTCAAATCAAGCAGATTCAGTATTTCATCGTCCCATAGGGTCAGCAGCCCCTCGAGTATCAAAACATCGTATTCTGCGGAATCGGTCAGCGTTTTCATATCCTCTTTCATTTTAGTCAGATTAAAGGAAGTGGGATGGTTGTCATCCCGGTAAACTCTATCTTTTAAAATGACCGCGGGTGTTTCCCTGCGCTCCTGCGCCGGCTTGAAATAGTCGTCCATGCTGATGCTTTTTACGCTGAGTCCCTTCAGACTATCAGTCAGTTTTCCGGCAAAGGTGGATTTTCCTCCGGCGCTTCCGCCTGCAATACCGACCGGAAAAGTTTTCTCCACATCGATATCCCCATGCCCCCGTAGGGTGCCTTTGTTTTCAATACGTATCTTTTTTTATTTACCACTGAATGGACGAATGAGCGCATTCATTTGCTCGCACAGCTCCGGTACGGGGAGTGTGGAACCGCATTCAAAGGCGAGCCAGCCGCTGTATCCCGTCTGCTCAATAGCCTCAAAGACCTTGGCATAATGGATTTCACCCGTGCCGGGCTGCTTTCTGCCGGGGTTGTCCGCGATATGAAAATGCCCGATTAGATCGATATTTTCCGTAATGTTTCGAATCAGATTGCCTTCTGTGATCTGCTGGTGATAGATGTCGAAGAGCAGCCGGCAGGCAGAACTGTCCACCGCCCGCAGCAGTTCGAAAGCTTCATCGCTCCGTGAGAGCAGATATCCCTTGTGGTCTACTAGCACATTCAGGGGCTCCAACACGATTTGAAGACCGCACTCCCCGGCTATATGAGCCAGTTCACTCAATGTCTCAATACAGATATCAAGCTGCTTCTCTCTCGGTATATCAAAGCGTTCGTTGCCGGTCGTAGCAATGATGTTCGGTACGCCGAGCTTTAAGCATGCATTCGCGGTCTCCATGAAAGCATCAACAAAGGCCTGCCTGGCATCCTCGTAAACCATGCCGTGTGTCCAGGCAAGCTGGGCGTGTGTTTTGTCATCGGTGGATTCAATGATTACGGCGCTGTTGATTATTCCGTATCTTCTTAGCGTATCCGCCGCGCGGTTCAAATCGAGCTGTCTCCAGCTAAGCTGCTCAATGCCCTGAAAGCCGAAGCGCGCGGCTTCTGCAACATTTCCGTACCAATCCCTGCCAAACCAACCGGACGCAGAAAATTTCATATTCATACCCTGCCTTTAAAATAAAGTAAATAAACATGAAAATAGGCCAATCTAAAGCCGCAAAACCCATATACGAAAGCTTTTGCCACTGGATCGCTGTATCATTTCCAAGTTAATGAACGATACAAAGGCTTCCTTTCATAACATCTGAACGAAAACACGACATGTGATTTTTGATGTACGCCGAAAAGTATTTTCCCGCTGCGGCCCGCGGCTTTATGCCATTGTACCAGCAATTATAGCAGGTCTGCACTGCAATGTCAATTGTATGGAACGAATTTTTCAAAGCTGCAGCACAAAAGAAGTATGGGGCATTCGAGATTATATCCAAATAAGCCGGCATTTCGGATGACTGAACTTGTACAGCCGGACACAAACTGCGTTGAACGGCTCGTTGCGGCTTTACGGTGATGCAACATCACGCCGTGCACATTATACCATGATTTTTGCACCGCAAATGCTTCCTTTAACGGATTTGAAAATGCTATGCCCCGCTATATCCATTCAGGATTCAGCGGTATCGCTCCACATTAAAAAGTTTTATGAAAAGTATCTTGACAGAAAGCATAAATCATGATATAATAAAAATGTTATAAAGGATATCTGCGGGTGTAGTTCAATGGTAGAATTCCAGCCTTCCAAGCTGGCCGCGTGGGTTCGATTCCCATCACCCGCTCCATCAGTAGTGTCATCTCCCAAATATCGGGTGTTGTCACTGCTGTTTTTTTATTTATCGCGCGATGGTGAAAGTTCTGTATTGTCATTCGAACCATATAAGAGCCTCGATATACAATTTGTGTATGGGGCTTTTGTATTTGATGCTCACACCTAAACAGCCTTTTTTACATCCTGTTAACTTAATCGGACTCCAATTATGATACAAATTGTATCCACGTTGGGTGTCTAATTTCTTTAGGGGAGGAAACCATAGAGAGTATCAAAGATATGGAATGGACGTTTGACACCGTTGCCTCTACATATGAGAATTTTCATTCCGGATATGTTGGTGAACTATATCAAACAATATTTGACTGCATTCCCATTGACCAAGCACGCAGAGTCGTTGAGGTTGGCATTGGCGGTGGACAGGCTACATTGCCGATCCTGCAGACGGGCCTCGAGCTAACCGCTGTTGAATACGGACGAATTTCTCCGAGGTGTGCAGAGAAAAGTTCAAGGATTATCCTAGGTTTTCGATCCTAACAGGCAAGTTTGAGGATACGGCATTTGATAATCACACCTATGACTTCATTTTCTCCGCATCTGCTTTCCATTGGGTACCGGAAGAAATTGGTTATCCCAAGGTATTCTCCAAGCTAAAAAGCGGCGGTGTATTTTTCCAGATTCGCTAATCATCCTTTTCGGGATAAGGGGAGCCCGGCGCTGGCGGAAGAAATTAACCGGATCTATGACAAATAATACTACAAATTCCATAACCAAAAACGGGAAGCTCTGGTGGTATAAAGTGAGGAACAAGCAAAGGATCGGGCGATGATCGTTGAAAAATACGGCTTTACCGATATTCAATATGCAATGTTTCAAAGAACCAGGATATTCTCCGCCCGGGAATACAGTACATTGCTGGGTACATATTCAGATCACATTGCCATTGATGAAACGATTCGAATTGAATTTTCCCAAAGCTCGAAGAAGCAATTCACACGCATGGCGGCTCAATTCCCCTTTACGATACAATAGACTTGCAGCTTTCCAGAAATCCGGAGGCGTAAGTCATACGAAACGCTTTTATCGATGAAGCCATGCGCAAATACAAACCGGATTTTATTCACACGGTTTCCCCGCGGCCTGTGGGCACAGTCTGCGGATTTACACGGATTATGGTCGCTTGTCGATTCCAGGATATCTTCCCATCGGCGGATCCGTATGATTTCTGCAAAAAACAAGGGAACGGTTTGAACCGTTCCCTTGCCTAATTGTTTCATCTCAATAGAATAGACAAAACATGCTCAAAAGAATGCCATATAAGCAGCAGGCAAACGACATGTTGCCTAAATGACTGAAGGCAGTTCGGCTTTATGATCTCGGTAATTGAATCTGAACGAATCCGGAACGCTTGAAATCACTGTCGATTGGCCGATGTAGACGTCGTGACCCGCAAGGTACTGCATGAGGAGTGTCGAGCCCGCTTCGGTAATCGAGCCATCGTGATTGACATCTGCCGCCAGCAGATATGCCCCGGTTAACGCGGCGGCTTTTTAAGCCGTAACGATTGCATCGTCCGCATGGAGGTTCAGCATATCCACCGCCTGCTCCCGCATTTTATATTTGAGGATTTTGCCGGCGGCATTCATTGGAAAGCTGTCAACAAACGCAACGTATTTCGGTGTTTTATGCTTCGCCATATGTGAAGATACATAGTCCTTGATCTCTTCTGCCGTCGATGTCTCGCCCGGCTTCAGAATGACGCAGGCCATGATTTCCTCGCCGTACTGCTTATCAGGGACGCCGATGACCTGTACGTCCGAAACCTTTGGATGGGTATAGATGAAGTCTTCGATTTCCTTGGGATAGATGTTCTCCCCGCCGCGGATTATCATATCCTTGATACGGCCCGTAATCTTGAAATTGCCGTTTTCATCGCGCCGGGCCAAATCACCGCTGTGCAGCCAGCCGTCCTTGTCGATGACAGCTGCCGTGGCTTCCGGCATCTTATAATATCCCTTCATGATGTTGTAGCCCTTTGCACAGAATTCTCCATCTACGTTGTCAGGCAGCTCCTCACCGGTTTCCGGGTCCACAATCTTGCACTGTACGCCAAACAGCGCGCCGCCCACTGTATTTACGCGCACATCTATAGAATCCGTCGTTTTGGACATCGTCGTTCCCGGCGATGCCTCTGTCTGTCCGTAAGTGATGCAGATCTCAGGCATGTGCATTTTCTCAATGACCTCCTGCATGACCTTGATCGGACAGGGACTTCCCGCCATAATGCCGGTCCGCATATGACTGAAATCTGTCTTCTCGAAATCCTCATGACCGAGCATCGCGATAAACATCGTTGGTACGCCGTGGAAAGCGGTAATTTTCTCGCGATTGATACAGTCCAGGCCCTTTTTCGGGGAGAACGCCGGAATCGGACTCATGGTCGTACCGTGGGTCATGGCGGCAGTCATGGCCAGCACCATGCCGAAGCAGTGGAACATCGGTACCTGAATCATCATCCTGTCTGCCGTTGAGAGGTCCATGCAGTCTCCGATCGCCTTGCCGTTGTTAACCACATTGTAATGTGTCAACATAACGCCCTTCGGAAAGCCGGTTGTACCCGATGTATACTGCATATTGCAGACATCGTGTTTATTCACTGCCGCTGCACGGCGCCAAACCTCTTCAACCGGTACCTTGGGCGCAAGCGCCACCGCCTCCTCCCAGGTATAACAGCCGGGAAGCGCGCTCTCGCAGGTGATAATATTGCGCAGGAACGGCAGCCGCTTGATGCGCAGCGGCTTCCCTTTTTCCGCATTCTCAAGCTCTGGACAGAGCTCTCGCATGATTGCCAGATAGTCGGAATCCTTATAGCCGTCGATCATGACCAGCGTGTGCGTATCGGACTGACGGAGCAGATATTCAGCCTCATGAATTTTATACGCGGTATTCACGGTGACCAGAACCGCCCCGATCTTCGTCGTAGCCCAAAAAGTTATGTACCACTGCGGTATGTTGGTCGCCCAGATCGCCACGTGGTCCCCGGGCTTGACCCCCATGGCAATCAGCGAACGCGCAAACGTATCGACATCATCCCGGAATTCCGCATAGGTTCGTGTATACGGCAGGGTTGTGTACCGGAAGCAGTACTGATCGGGAAACTCCTCCACCATGCGGTCGAGAACCTGCGGAAACGTGTAGTCTATCAGTCTCTCCTTACGCCAAACATATTTTCCGGTGCCGGCGTTGTTGTCGAACAAACGGCGCTGCTCAACAGGCTGATCCATAAACTGTCCCATATAGTTTGCAAAATGAGGAAAAACAATACCGGCATCGGAAAGCTCCGGTGCATATTGCTTGAGCCATTCAAGAGATACATAGCCTTCATAATTGATAGAGCGAAGCGCCCCCATCATGGACGCCACCGGAAGATCGCCCTCCCCCATCATTTTATACACAGTCTTCCCGTTTTCCATAACAGAATCCTTGATATGTGTATGCTTGATATAGGCGCCGAGATTCTGCACCGTTGTTTCCGCCTTTTCGCCGCGGTATCGATAGGGATGGTGCAGGTCCCAAAGCGCGCCCACCGCGTCGCTGGCCAGCTCGTTGAGCAGAGAGGCCAGACGTGCCGTATCGGCATAAACGCCGTTGGTTTCCAAAAGCAGCGTCACACCGTGCTCCTCTGCATAGGGCAGAACAGAACGCATCCCGCAGAGAACGGCTTCGTCGTCGACCTCGGCGTCCGCCTCTGCATTCAGGTCGCCGAGCACGCGGATGTAGCGTGCGCCGAGCTTTTCCGCAAGGTCTATGTATTCCTTCAGTTCTGCAATGGTTTCCGCATGCTTCTCTCTATTCCTGAGGCAGCAGCCGGAGGAAATGCAAGGGATCTCGAGATGCATTTTCCTTAATTGTGAAATCGTATCATCGATGTTTTCGGCGCTGAAAGGCTTTGCATGCACTGAAAATATAGAATTGCCGAGTCCGCGGAGCTCGATGCCGGAAAAGCCAAAATCCTTGGCGAGCGAATAGATATCCGACCAATCAAAGTCGGGACAGCCGAGCGTAGAAAATGAAAGTTTCATGACAAAAACTCCTTTCGATATAGTTAATGAACCCGTAAAAATAGCCGGCCGGGGATACACCGCAGCTTTGGTTTACGCGGTTTTGCAGCCTTCAACGGCGATTTTTGTTTATAAACCTGGTTAACAAACGAATTCATAAACTATAATTTACTTGTTTTTTATTCAGCCATTTTACTCTTTACAAAGCCGTATATTGTGATATCTGTATATGAAGAGGCGCGGACGGCCGATATTCCGCCGCAGCCGGGCTGACAATAGAAAAAAAGAGACTAAGAGGGACGGGTAAGCGCGCCATCTATCGAGGAAGCCGAATCGGATAGCATTTCATGAAGTGAAACATGCGGTTATTGTCCTTTTCGCCGCACAAATCCGATTGAGGCCTGCCGGGTCGTGCGGATATCAGCGACAATGAACACACGACCCCCAAAACAAACGGCGGGAAATACAAAAAAGGCTTTCATCTCTTATAAGAGACGAAAGCCTATCCTTCCGCGGTACCACTCTCATTGGCGCTTTATGCGCCCGCTCAGTTAAGGCATCAAACAATGCCTTCCCGATGATAACGGGCGGGACCCGTTCCTGCCTACTGGGCCTTAAAAAACTGTTCAGCGGACCGCTCCGGGGTGAGTCATTACGCATTTCGCTGTACTGCCTTGCACCGCGGCGGCAGCTCTCTGCAACAGTTCCATGCCTTTTGTTCCCTTCAAAGCGTTTGCACTTGATGATTCAATTTTAATCTTCTTAATTCTTCATCCTTGGGAGATTTCAAAAAATCTCCTTTAAGTTTATGCACAAAACCGTGTTTCCGGCTATACCGGATTCCTTCAGCCTTTATAAGAAATATACCAAAACCTGATCCTATGCCTGATGTTTCCTGCAAAATAAAAAACGCTATATTTATGTTACAGTATATCACGACGAACCCGCATTGTCAAGGTTTCAGGTGTTAATTAACAAATTAATTTAAATATGTTCACAAAGGTAAAATTAAAAAACCGGTTTGTTTATGTTACACTATACCACGAAAATTCCGGCAGTTTTGCGGTACTGCGGCTTTTCGCTCATACGAGGCGTTCCTTGGTGAAAAATGCCGAAAACAAGGACCGGACAGCGACTAAAAAACGGCCGCGGCGGATTGGCGTAATACGTTCAAAGGGACTTTAAGGCGGAGGATGAACACTTTACGTGGGATTTCTTCGCATATTCAGGTGAAAATGCGCCTACACAGGTCAGAATCTTTTAAAACCGCTGCTTCAGCTTGGGCGCGGCCGCTCACCGTTCGTTTCTCCTCCGCATATTCACAGACTTTGTGTCCCCCCGGATGCAGAGCCGGGAAAGGACAAATTTATAACATGAATCAGGATTTGACACAAGGAAACCCAGGAACCGTCTTATGGAAATTCACGCTCCCTCTTTTCGGCAGCGTCATTTTCCAGCAGATCTACAACATTGCGGACAGCGTCATCGCGGGAAAATTTGTAGGCGAGGATGCCTTGGCCGCCATCGGCGCCTCCTATCCGATCACCATGATCTTTATGGCCGTGGCCATCGGCGCCAACGTCGGCTGCTCAGTCGTTGTTTCGCAGCTTTTCGGCGCCAAAATGATCAAAGAGATGAAAACCGCCGTATCCACAACGCTCCTCGCCTCTGTTGTTTTGTCGCTCGTATTGACGGCCGCAGGCATTCTGACAAGTACGCTGCTGCTGGATGTGCTGCAGACGCCTGGAAATATCCTGGCCGACGCGGAAACCTATTTCAGCATTTACATAGCTGGCTTCCCTTTTCTCTTTTTTTATAACGTTTGTACGGGTATCTTCACCTCTCTCGGCGATTCCCGGACGCCGCTGTGGTTCTTAATCGGCTCCTCCGTACTGAACATCGTTCTGGACATTGTTTTTGTGACCGTATTCGACTGGAAGGTGGCCGGCGTGGCCTGGGCAACCTTTATAGCGCAGGGACTTGCCTGCATTCTTGCCTTTCTGGTCATCCTCCTCCGGCTCCGACGCTTCCGCGTCGACAACTATCCGAAAATCTCCCTCTCCATGCTCAAACAGATCTCCCGTATTGCTGTTCCCAGCATAATTCAAAACAGCTTTGTCTCCGTTGGCAACATCTTTGTACAGGGAATGGTCAATCGATTCGGTTCATCTGTCATTGCAGGATACTCAGCCGCCGTAAAGCTCAATACATTCTCCGTGTCGGCTTTTACAACCTTCGGCAACGGCATGTCGTCGTTCACTGCGCAGCACATCGGTGCAAGAAAAGTCGATCGGATTCGGCAAGGCTTCCGTTCGGGCATTTTAATAGCGCTGAGCTTCGCAATCCCCTTTGTTCTCGCCTATCTGCTGTTCGGAGACGCTGCGATACGCCTATTCATGAAGGAACAGACCAAAGAGGCGGTTGAGGCGGGTACACAGTTCTTATATACTGTCGCGCCGTTTTATCTTTTGGTTGGCATAAAACTGGTTACTGATGGTGTTCTGCGCGGAGCAGGCGCTGTACGCCAATTTATGGCGACTACCTTTGTCGATCTGCTCCTTCGCGTTCTGCTGGCGTATATCCTTTCGGGGTCGTTAGGCCCCTTGGGTATCTGGCTTTCCTGGCCGGTCGGCTGGATTGTCTCCAGCATACTGTCTCTGATGTTCTACCGGCAAGGGTCGTGGGCGATGCTCAAGGGTCCGGCAGACGAGCGGGAAGAAGCCGAAGGAAAAACGGCAAAATAGCTTTCACGCCTTTAAGCCCCATCAGTGAATGTATTGCCATGCACTGTTCAAAAAGTGATAGAGTGAAACATATGCACAGCAATCGTGCCGTGCCGCAAAAGGGTTTCTTTTGCGGCACGTTCTTTCTTTTGCAGATACATTTTGTGTTGCGCCCGCATCTTCTTTATCCCGCGTTTTGCTTCTCAGTCAGTTCCCAAGCTTTTTACATTCCATGAAAGAAATTCGGCACCCATATTTCCTCATAGAAATATAATGGGGATAGGAGGTGCAACATGAACAGTCTTGTCCTAATGGCACTGATTGCTACGCTCGGAACATGGCTTGTAACAGCCCTGGGCGCTGCAACAGTTGTCTTTTTCAAATCCCCAAATCCTAAAGCGCTGAACCTCATGCTGGGGTTTGCCGCAGGGGTTATGATTGCAGCGAGCTTTTGGTCGCTGCTTCAGCCGGCAATAGAACGCGCGGAAGCCTCATCAAATTTGCCTGCTTATTTCGTAGCGACCGTAGGTTTTTTGTTCGGTGCATGTTTCATGTGGGGATCCGATAAAATTGTCTCCTTTGCAAGGGGAAGAACGAACAGTACACAGGGAAAACCAAATGAGCGATTGAACCGTATTATCATGTTGGTGCTTTCCATAACCCTCCACAACATACCGGAGGGCTTGGCGGTCGGCGTTGCATTCGGTGCGCTGCAGAACGGCAGCTATACGGCAGAGGGTCTGATGGGAGCCATTATCATCGCGGTCGGCATCGGCCTGCAGAATTTTCCGGAAGGCGCAGCGGTCTCCGTTCCGTTGAGGCGGGAGGGATATTCCAGAAAAAAGAGCTTTCTGATCGGTCAGACTTCAGGTATGGTCGAACCGGTTGCGGGCGTCATCGGCGCCCTGCTGGTTGTTTACGTAGAAGCCATTCTGCCGTACGCGCTCTCCTTTGCGGCCGGAGCCATGATTTTGGTTGCTGTACACGAGCTGATTCCCGAATGCCAGCGTAACCAGAAGACACAGCCCTATGCCGCCACCATGGGCATTGTCCTCGGATTTGCCGTGATGATGCTTCTGGATGTTATGCTGGGGTAATCCCTTTCAAAAAAAGAGCCTTGATGCTCCGGATTTCGGACATCACCGGGCTCTTTTTCGTATTTTCGAATTTACGTACAGAGCCTGTGGCTATGTTCCATCTGAAAAATCTGCGCGAAAAGAGGGAACGGGCCAGGGGCTGCAAAGACCTGCCGTATTCTTTGTATTTAGAGCCGGCAACCGCCTTATTCTTCATGCAGGCAGATTCACGCAGATGTCTAAGGATAAACAACGGTCGCAGATTTATGCATACGGAACTGCATTTGCACCGGACCTCAGGCGCCTGCGATACTTTACAGGGTCTCTCCCCTATGTCTGACGTTCTGCTTTCGTACGGCCTGAAAGGCGATGTCGGGGCTTCCCCCATACAGGCGACACGCCGCCGCAGTCTGGAGAGAAACGGAAAAAGTTTCCACCGGCTCATGTGTATTTACATGTGCAGATCCCGAGATACATGGCCAAGACGTATGAACAGCATCTCTATAAAAGTTATAAATATAAAATTGGATTTTTTGTATTGAGGTTTCGGGACGGATATGATATAATAGTTTTGTTTGTAAGTTTAAATTCATGCCCGGCCGTTTGAAAATGATGCCGGCAGGCGGCGATACGCCCGCCGTTATCGCTGTCCGAGTTGTGACGAAACCGGTCTGCACTTTTAGCGGGCGGCATCAAAATTGCAGCCCATATTGTACCGGGATAGAATAAACTTAAAGTTCAATTTTCATATCTGCGTGGTTGGCTGTCGCCTCTTTGGCACGCTCTGCAGAGGTATAAGGGAACTTCGGAGGAGATGTATGCTCCGCCGCCGCGGGTAAAGCGCCGGCCTGCGCTCATCGGCTGCCGCAGGCGGGTCATAAATTGCTTGCTATATGGATTTGGGGTGTACAGCCGATTTCACATTTTTGAAGGTTTCCGTACACCGAGGCGCTGTGGCTTGAATCGAAAGCTGTTCTCACCCGGCAGTCCGTGCAGAATAGGGCACCGTTCGCATTTTAAAAGGTGGGATAGTGCAGCGGACAGAGACGGTGCAGATAAAGAAGGGATCATAAAAATTATGAAAAAAACGGGCTTTATTGCGATTGCCGGCAGACCGAATGTTGGAAAATCGACGCTGCTGAACGCACTGACAGGTGAAAAAATTGCGGCGGTTTCCCCCAAGCCGCAGACGACGCGGAACCGGATCACAGGTATCCTGACAAAAGGCGAAACGCAGTATGTATTCATGGACACGCCCGGTATGCATGCGCCCAAAACCAAGCTCGGCGATTATATGATGAACGCTGTCAGTGAAACCATTGGCAGTGTAGATGTCGTTTTGTATATGGTAGAGGTCGACAAGCACATATCCCCTTCCGAGGAAGCGTTGCTTGAACGTGTTCGTCGTGGGAAAATACCGGTGATTCTGCTGATTAACAAAACGGACGTCAGTTCAGCCGTCCAAGTTGGGCGTACGATTCAGACCTTTGCCGCTCTGCATTCCTTCGAGGCTGTCATTCCCATTTCTGCACGGCGCGGTGACGGCTTGTCCGAGATTTTCGACGAACTTGAACCTCTGCTGCACGAGGGACCGTGGCATTTTCCGGAGGATATGTTCACGGATCAGCCGGAAAGACAGATCGCCGCAGAAATTATTCGGGAAAAGATTCTCAGAACCATGGAAGACGAAATTCCTCACGGCGTCGCCGTGGTCATTGAGGATTTTGAAGAGCTTCCCAGGCTGGTTAAAATCCGGGCTGAAATTTTCTGCGAAAAGGAATCGCATAAGGGCATCCTGATCGGAAGGAATGGTGAAGCGCTCAAGACTATAGGGGCTTATGCCCGCGAGGATCTGGAAAAATTTCTCGGCGTCAAGGTTTATCTGGACCTTTGGGTCAAGGTGAAGAAGAACTGGCGGGACAGCACAGCGCAAATTGCCAATTTCGGCTACCGAGAGCCTTAAATGTTTTAGCAGCCGCTCATGGTTTCTCCCGCTCCGGACGCTTGGTCGGGTGGAACGGAGAAAAATTTTCTGTCTCAGACAAAAAACTGTGGTCTGCAGCAAAATATCTATTATATTTATATCTTCCGAGACGGATATGCCAAAAAGGCCCCGTATTCATCATGTCTTACTGAAATCCTAAATAGTACAAAAGCACACCGTCAGCAGCTTGGAAAGCGCTGTCCCCCTTAGACATCAACGATAAAATACGCCATGCGGAAAATAAGCCGCTGTTCTTCATTACGCATGCATCTTCCGCACAGATCTCCCGTATCGCACAACAGCGGTACAGGGGTGGTAAAAGGTTTCTGACGGTATTCAAGGCGTTTCGGAGGAAGCCTCCGCCATTGCATTGAAAGGAACTGATCCACATGCAGAAAATAAAGTGGCTGTTTTTCGACATGGGTGGAACGCTGGTCGACGAGACACTTTCCTACATATGCTGGTTTGAAAATGCCGCCGAGCTGTCCTGTGGTATGCTTACCGCAGAGCAGATAGAAAAGGAATACTGCGCCGGTATGCGGGAAGGCATGCCGACGGTTTCCGGTCAGCTGAAAGCCTGCGGCGTGGAAGGCGTTGATACGAGTCTTCTGTATCCGTCTGAGCTGGACCGACCTTATCCGGAAGCGGAAAGTGTGCTGAAGAAGCTTTCCGTCTCCTACCGGCTCGGCATCATAGCCAATCAGAATGCCGGCTCCGAGGAACGCCTCAGGACGTACGGACTTCTGCATTATTTCGATATTATCACAGCTTCTGCTGAGTCCGGCCTCAAGAAGCCGGATCCCCGTATTTTTATGCTTGCGCTCAGAGAAGCGGGCTGCAGCGCGCGCGAGGCGGTCATGATCGGAGACAGAGTTGACAACGATATCCGTCCTGCAAATGCACTGAATTTCACCACCGTCCGCATCCTTCAGGGCTATGGCGCATTGCAGCCGTCCGAGGCCCCGGAGGATATGCCTGATTTTACCATCACCTCCCTTCAGCAGCTTCTGGACATATTTTGATTATATGCCCGCGGCGGCAGCATTCCGCATCGGCATATCGGTCGGAGCAACACGCTGGGATCAGGCCTGCAGCGAAGCTCTTATACATTCAGAAATGTATTCACTGTTTGCGGTTCCAACAGATCGCAGGTATCCTGCATGGCAAAGGCGCATAGGCTTTGACCGATGTCACAAACGCATGTATCCGTTGATGAAAGGGAGCATGGCTTTCAAGCGGCAGGCTGGAAAGCAACGGTATCTCGCCTCCAAGCGCCGCCCCTCCGAAAGCAAAAGACGGGGCTATACAATGTCTTTAGATTATAAAATAAAACAGTAAGGATGGAAAAGATCATGAAACAATACCGTATCTCGTTTTTAGGAATGGGAAATATGGCATCCGCTCTTCTCGAAGGTATATTGAGCGCGGATACGCTCGGCATACGGCCGGATGCAATTTGCATGTATGACAGACTGCACAGCCAATGTGAACGGTATTCGCATACAGGCGCCTCCACCGTCTCCTCCGCATCCGACGCCGTACGCTTCGGCGATATCGTTTTCATTGCGGTCAAGCCGCAGAATATCAAAGATCTCCTCGAAGAAATTACCCAAGCAGGTACGGATCTCTCCGGAAAGACCTTTGTTTCCATTGTCGCAGGCGTGACAATGGCGTCTATCTGCAAAGGCTTGGGCGGGACCGTTCCGGTCATCCGGACCATCCCTAATACACCGCTGCTCATTGCAAAGGGCACAACTGCACTTTCCCGTAACGACAGCGTAAAAGATGATGTTTTTGCCTTCGTATGCGATTTATTCGGTGCTTCCGGCAGCACGCTGCTTGTTGAAGAAGATAAGATCAACGCGGTCACAGCGGCAACCTCCAGCGCGCCCGCTTATATCTATCTGATCATACAGGCGATTGTCGAGGGCGCTGAAAAGCAGGGACTCTCCGGTCCTGAGATTCAGGAGGCTGTCTGCCATATGGTCGCAGGTTCCGCGGAAATGGTTTTGAGGACCGGAAAATCGCCGGAAGAATTAATCCGTATGGTCACCTCTCCCAACGGAACCACAGAGCGCGCCATGCGCGTACTGAACGAGAAAGGCGTCAAAGAAATTTTTGCCGAGGCTATGGATGCCTGTACCCGACGTGCCGAAGAACTCAGCCGTCTCTTTTGAAAGTCCGTAATGCTTCCCTACTTAAAATGATAGATTCCGCATCCTTTGCCAACCGTACGTCGGCCTGAAATCTGTCGTTTTCGCTTCCCACGGCAGAAAGTGCGGCGGCAAGGGACACGATAGGAGACACCGGACCTTGAGGCCGTAACCCTTACATTTGTCTGTTTATCTATACGCCAAAGGCCGGGACTTCTCCGCAGTTTCATTCGATACGTTGTCAGCATGTCCGACTGTCCTTCCAGGCGCACTGCGCCGGATAGCAGTGTGACTTTTGAATTAAAGCGGACGTCGAACGGTTCTGAGAAACGGAATAAAAAAGGATTCAGGGCGCCGTGCTTATATCAAGGCTTTCCGTGTTGTATGCAGTGACATCAACCGAACTACAGACGAAGCGCATTGGAAGCGTCGTCTTCAAGTCAGGTACAAAGCTCCGCGGAGGACATTTCAGAGGAGCTTTGTACCGCCGCCGAATGCATGAGCCGCGCGCCCGAAATACAGGAGATGCTTCACTTTCGTTATATTGCAAGCTGAGCGCAGCAGGAGGAAAGCAGCAGGAGCAGTGCCAGGGCTGCGGAAAACAGGAAAAAGGAACAGGCGAGCGCGGCGAGATCGCTGCGGGCTATGAGCGGCTGATCCGAACGTGCCCGGCTTCGCATGGCGGAGGAAAAGCAGACCGCCTTACAGGCGAATACGATCAAAAGCATAGCGAGAATACAATGTCCGCCGATATACGCCACATGTGTCCAGGCAAACCCTCCGGCGGCCAGAACAGCCGCTGAAAATCCGGTCAAAGCGCCGCGGCAAAAGCAGACGCCGCCTCCAAAATAGGCAGAACATAGCGTAAAGGCAAAGACCAGAAGAACGGCAAGATACTTTTCGTAAAAGATAAACCAGGAAGCAAAAAATTGAAAGTAATCCTTAGCGCTTCCATAGGAGGAAAATGCGCGGGTCTGTACGAAATTGTGGAAAAAGCCTGCTGAATCCGCGTCCTTTCCTATAATATAATATGCAACCGCTCCGCATAGCAAACCGCAGACAAACAGCGCCGTAAAAAGGCCTAAAAGCGTGGTCTGCCCGCCTATTGCATACCGCTTCATGGCTTTTACAAAGCCATTTTGCGCTTCCGTACCGCATGCGGCCGTTCCTGTTTGTTCCCTCTCATTCTGCATAACCTTCTCCTTCCGTACACGGGGGAAAGCTCCCTCGGCACTTATCCGAAGTTTTCGGCGCTGTCCGCCGTGGGACACGCCCTGATGCATCATATGACAAAGCCAATCTATTTAGAAGCATTCGCGGTAAAGTTTATCCGCCTCGATTTTCCACCGTTTTGGTCGGAGCAGCACACTGCCTCGCCGTATGAGGCGCCGCGTCTTGTCCGCTGTCATGTTCTGCCAAAATCCTCAGGCTGTCTGATGCCCGAAATCCTGCGGTGTTTGGATATAACAGGTTGAATAATTCCTTTGCTTGACCTGAGTGAAAGGATAGCCGTTCATCGATTTTTATGGAAATATTTAGAAAGGATAAATTCATGGAGCTTTGTATTGCCTCTCTTTTTTCCGGATCCAAAGGAAACGCGTTATTTATTCGGTACGGGAAAACCTCCATTCTCATAGATGCAGGCATGAGTGCGCGCGCGGTTGATAAAGCCCTTGCAGCCGTGAACTCTGCGGTAGCGGAGCTGGACGCCATATTCGTCACACACGAGCACATCGACCATATCAAGGCATTGAAGGTTCTTTCCAAACGTGTACCGGTCAAAATTCATCTGACAAAGCCTACAGCAGATGCCATACTTTCCGCTCAGCAGATTTCGTTCGCCGATACGCTGGTGGCGCATGAGGCTGTCTTTTCCGTCTCGCTCGGCGCACTAACCGTGGAATCCTTTCCGACACCGCACGACAGCGCGCAAAGCGTTGGCTTTCGGATATCCGTTCAGACGCCGGACGGCATTCGTACCATCGGCGTCGCAACCGACCTCGGCTGCGTGGACGATACGGTCCGCACAGCCCTTCTGGGTTCGGAATTTGTCATTCTCGAGGCAAACCACGACGAAAATATGCTCATGTGCGGTTCTTATCCATACCAGCTCAAACGGCGTATTCTGTCCTCGCGCGGCCATCTTTCAAACGAAGCCTGCGGCCGTTTTCTCTGTGAGCTTGCAGCTCACGGGATGCGCGGTGCCATGCTCGCACATCTCAGCGAGGAAAACAACCATCCGGCTCTCGCCCGCGCCACGGTAATGCAGGCCTTTGCTCAGTCCGGCATCCGCTCAGAGGATGTATATCTTGCGGTCGCTGGTCAAAACGAGCCCGTTTTTCTTGTACACGACGCTCATACCGCTGAAAGCGGCTCAGTCTCTGAGCGTTGGAAATCGGCTCCGCAGCATGCATAGCTACTGCCACACAGATACATCGCCGTTTCTGCGGACAGACACGACGCACGCCCTTGCAGAACGGACCCGCTTTTGCTCTCGAGATGCGGTTTCTTCTGAGGCGAAGCATCCATTAAACCTCCGCCCAAAAATCCGCCAAATTCAGCCGGCTCCGACCGATTTTGTAAAAGCCCGAACCCTGGTCTGAAAGGTCCCGGCATATGGCCTCTGCCGTTACGAGGCTCTGTATTCAATAGCTATATTCAGTATTTTGTATGGCGATCTCGCGGACGGCCCGACAAGGTGAAAAGATAGAATTTTATTTTTTTTGTTTATCCTCTTGATATTTCCCAAAATATATGTTATAATAGTTGAAGAAAGTGGAATATTTTTTCGGAGGTATAGCTCAGTTGGTTAGAGCGTTCGCTTGACGTGCGAAAGGTCTAGAGTTCGAGTCTCTCTACCTCCACCATAACTGGACACCGATTTTGATACAATAGGTATCACGATTGGTGTCCGTTTTTTTCATAAATATAATATCTATGTCAGAACTACTCAGATAGAAAAGCAATTCGAAAACAAGAATTTTACGGAGGTGCGTAGTGTGGATATATCTTTCAAATCTGAAAATGAAAAATTTAATTATAGAGTATGCGCCATGATTATTTCTGATAATACAATATTGGCAATGCATGATGAGAGGGCACCTTATTATTATTTGCCTGGCAGAAGAGTTAAGATGGGAGAAACAGCAGAACATGCTGTTATTAGAGAGGTTCAAGAAGAGTCTGGTTTTACTACAAGGATTGTTCGTCCGTTGTGGATGAATCAAGCGTTTTTTACGGAGGATGTAGATAACCTAAAATATCACGAGCTTTGCATATACTTTCTAATGGATATTACAGGTACAGACTTACTAAAAAAATGAAACAGATTTACATCAATGGAAGGTCGCCAAACACATACGTTTGAGTGGTTGGCGTTTGAAAGATTAAAAGATGAGTATTTCTACCCGCTGTTTTTGAAAAAAGATATTTTCAATCTTCCATATGAATTTACCATCCGTACTGAAATTGAATAGGGTGGCAAATATTAAATTTATCACACGGTTAAAACAACCGGCAAATCGAATTTTGGGTGTTCACCTTTTAACGAATCCTCGAACTTTTAAACGAAAGGTCGCTGGTATGCATTTTGTATCAAAATAGGGCTTTACCTTCAAAAAAGGAACGTCTTGCGCGACAGCGTGCGGCGTTCCTTTTTTGCCTGTCTTCTTGCAGTGAGTCGAACCTCGGAGCAGACCACAAAAACCTTATGCAAAAGCATAAGGTTTTTGTGGTCAATTTGTATTTGGCCGTTATATTGATCTGCGTTCTATAAATCAATTTCAGTTGCCACATGTTGCAGCTGGTTGACGATCGCTGTAAAACGGGGATTGTCACGCAGAAAATCGTAGATATTATTGTCAAGGGAATTCAAGTTCATATAACTGTCGTTTGAAGAATAGTTTTTTGAAGACTCTTTATAAGAATAAGATTTTCCTTCAAGCCACGGTTGCGTATAAACGCCATCTCCTCTTTGATCGAATGCAATAGAGTGATAAGCCATTTTCTCCAATGCACAAAGACACTCGCTCTCCTTTTTTTGAACTGCAAAATCAGCGGCTAATTTAAAATATTCATTTGCAACACGGCAATGATAAAAGCCAAGATTCTCATCTCCTAAAACACATTTCCACAGGTCAATACAAAGCTGTTCAAACTTTTCTTGCTTCTCGGGAGTCGATAACATTTTGATTCGGACGGTTTCGATTGTCATAGTCAGCATATCCAGATAAAATAGTAGATTGTTCTGCGCCTGTTCAAGGCCATCGCCTTCTAAAACCTATTTTAAAATAGATTCTTTTGTGTTATATAACGAACCTAATTTTTCGGTATAGCTTTTGGCAAGCGGAATATTTCCCATATCCTTTGCGGTATTACATAAAATCTGCGTTACCGGATCGGTAATCTTACGGGCTGTGCAGTTTAAAAGAAGTTTGTTCCCGATGGATAAAATTTCTGCCCCTTTATCCTGAAGTTTTTCGTCCCATGGCTGGATTTTTCCGTCTATTGCACCTATCGGTTCGGAAGTACAGACACACCAAAGTGCATCAATATATTGGTACTGAACACAATACTCTTCCGGAAAGGTTGCATATGCTTCTTTCCAAAGCTCGTAGTTTTCTTTAGCATTTCCTTTATGTTTTAGCTCTATGCTTTTCTTTTTATAACGGTTAATCTCGTCCTCTATGCGTTCTTTGCCGACACCCAACAGTTCGTCTACCGTTATACCGAAATACAGTGCAATGGCGGGAAGCAGTGTGATATCGGGATATCCTTCGCCGCGTTCCCACTTTCCAACAGATTGTGAGGTAATACATAGATGATGCGCCAACTGTTCCTGCGTAACTTTTTTGTTTTATCTCAATTTCTTAAGAGTTTCTTTTATACAAATTTTCACAACCGCACCTCTCGATTTCTTATTTCATAAGCGCTTATCTTGATTACATTATATCGAAGTCTCTTTTCGTTTACAAGAACCGTAAAATATATTAACAGAAGTATTATACAACCGTTCGTTGTCTTAAATCACCACTGACTTCTGAATACCAAAGGTTTGAATATCAATGATGTTTTTCGTTATCGTTCAGAATTTATACGGGATTGCAGCATACCCATTTCCCTTTTCAAATTGGACACCAAAATCAAAAACGTGCAAAACAGCAACTCAAAACGAAAAAACTCACGATTTGAACCCCTTACCCAAACGGCAGTGGCTCTATACACTGCCGTTGTAATATCCCGCGCTGTGCTTTGCTCATAATCGCCGTTTTCAGAAAATAGATAAGTAAGAGCTGACAAAAGCTCGATATTTTGGTCCCCTAAAGTATGAATGACCGGCCTTTATTACGTTCTCATGCACAGCAGGTGTACGCACCTCGTTCACACAGAAATTTAACTCGGTCTGCACAAATGAAAATCGATATGAGATGGCAGAAGGCTTCACTTCGAAGAAAAGCCGACTCCGCGCCCTGAATACTCAGAATCGAATCAGTTTCCGATTTTCAGCATATGATTTATGTAGATCGTACATTTTATTGTTTACACAAACGCGCATCAATGTTAATATTATGAATATATATCGTTGATAAAATGAATAAGACTATGACTTTATGCTCTCGGACTATTTTGCCCGCAGATACCGCAGGCTTTCAATGCCGCGGGGATGGATATATGGCACATTTGCTTTTGTTTCTGACTGTCCTGGTGAAACAGATCGGTACTACACCCATGAAGAGGAACAGGACGCCTCCCTTATCAAAGTCTTGCAGTAAAAGGCGTCCGCGGCTGATACCGGGCAGTTTCATTAGTTTTTTGAACGTGGAGCCGAACAAATTCCCTCCAGGTACGGATTAATTTAAGGGAGACAAAGTTTTTCGGTTCATCTCCGCCATAGAATACAGCAAAGGCATGGCGCTTTACTCGGTCTTATGCCGATAAGAGATGCGGAATCGCCGTCCACGCAAAAACGGGCAGCTTTTCGGAAATACACGGACAATCTCTATCGTCCCATCCGGGCGGACAACATACACAACAGATAAAGCTGAAAAGGAAAGGATTACAGACATGACACTGGTTATTTTGGCAGCAGGCATGGGCAGCCGTTACGGCGGCCTGAAACAGATCGACCCTATAGGGCCAGAGGGTGAATTCATTATCGACTATTCAATCTATGACGCGATACGCGCGGGCTTTGACAGAGTGGTTTTCATCATCAAACGGGAACATTATGAAGAATTTGCGGAAAGTATTGGAGCTCGGGTCGGCAAAAAAATAGAAACGGCATATGCCTTTCAGGAAATGGAAGCATTGCCTGACGGATTCAGCGTGCCTGAGGGACGAAGCAAGCCGTGGGGCACCGCACATGCGCTGCTCTGTGCCAGAGAAGCCGTGGGCGGCGATTGTTTTGCCGTTATCAATGCGGATGACTTTTACGGGCGTGAATCCTATGAAAAAATGGCTGCGTTTCTGCGCGGTATTCGGGTCGATGCGCCGCAGCCGTATCCGTATTCCATGTGCGGCTTCGTGCTAAAAAATACACTGTCTGAAAATGGTCATGTGGCACGCGGCGTGTGCGAGGTGGACAGTTCAGGCAGACTTTCGGATATCCATGAACGGACAAAAATTCAGCGCAACGATGGCCAAGTTCAATTCTATGAGGAGGACTGCGGCTGGACGGATGTATCCGAAGACAGTACAGTTTCTATGAATTTTTGGGGCTATACACCGTCCATTTTCGACGAGATCGAAAGCAGATTCCCCGCATTCCTCAGTACTTTAAAACAGCCGCTGAAGGATGAGTTCCTGCTCCCCACCGTGGTTTCCGAGTTAATCACCGACGGCGTGTGCGAAGTTTTTGTTCTGCCGACTATGGCAAAATGGCATGGTGTAACATATCATGAAGATAAAGCAAAGGTGCAAAATTTCATCAGAAATTGCATCGAAAATCATGAATATCCCGGAGGCTTGTGGAAATGACGAATAACATTCAGCGCCATAAACTCGAATCTATTACAAGCCGCTTTCAGGCGGCCGGTACATTTGAAGACGTCCGAAAAAGGGAAACAGGACATATCAACAAAACCTATGTGATAACCATGCTTGAAAACGGCCGTCCTCGGCGGTACATCCTACAGAGCATCAATACCACTGTTTTTACGCACCCAGAGGAACTGATGCAGAACATTGTCGGTGTGACAACCTTTTTGAAGAAAAAGATAGAGGCATACGGCGGAGATGTCCGCCGCGAGACGCTTACCGTTATTCCGACTGCGGACGGCTCCTCCTTTTATGTGGATGAAGAGGGAAAATACTGGCGAATGTACGATTACATAGAGGGTGCGACATCCTATGAAACGGTTGTACGTCCCATTTTGTTTAAAAATACGGCACGTGCGTTCGGAAAATTTCAGAAGCTGCTTTCCGACTATCCGGCCCATACGCTATTTGAAACCATACCAAAATTTCACGATACAGCGGATCGAATGCGTCAGCTCAGAGAAGCCATAGAACAGGATCGCGCCGGTCGCGCAAAAGATGTTACTTCCGAAATCTCCTTTTATATGGACAGGGCGTTTCTCTGCGAGGAAATTATCGGACGAATCGCTTCGGGTGAACTGCCGCTGCGCGTTACGCACAACGATACCAAACTCAATAATATCATGATCGACGACAAAACAGATGAAGGCGTCTGCATTATCGATCTGGACACGGTAATGCCCGGCTCCGTGCTGTATGATTTCGGAGACAGCATCCGTTTCGGAGCAAGCAGCGCTGCGGAAGATGAAAAAAATCTGGAAAGTGTTTATCTGCGTCTCGATCTGTTTGAAACCTACACGCAGGGCTTTCTTGAAGCCGCAGAAGATTCCCTGACAGAAACGGAAATCGAGCTTCTCCCGCTTTCGGCAAAATTGATGACCATGGAATGCGGCATGCGTTTCCTGACCGATTACTTAAATGGCGATACCTATTTTCACACGTCATACGAGGGTCAGAACCTTGACCGAACCCGCACTCATATCAAGCTCATCTCCGATATGGAAGAGAAATGGGAGGAAATGAGACAAATCGTCCAAAGATGCCGGAAGGTTGAGTGAACAGATTAAAAGGTTCGCTTTTTATGCATTATGCGTATATCTCTTTCAGGTATCTGCCAACGGAAAATCAGCGCTTCTGCGTCCCTTAGTCAGCATCTCTGACTAAATTCGGGGTGAGAAATGCAGGAGGTACAAAGGCTCAGTTCCGCCGGCTCGCGCTTTCAGAAAAAACCGTATGCTGAGCCCAGGGCGTATAAAATCGTTTTCATGTGTGTTACATCCAGATAAATCAAGAGCATAAACATCGCCGGAGCCGGAGCCCTCTGCGATAAAAATGCCTGCGGGCCATTCCTCAATGGTCCGCAGGCGTTCTTTATGCTGCCGCATCATGATATTATACAAAGCCCCGTCGTTTAGTCGACTGATCTCAGCTCAGTCAACCGTGATTCGCGCAATCGGGCAGAAACCGCAGCGTATAGCATGTAGCTTAGTTGCATGGCAACGACAGCTTTACGGCGAACGTTTGTTTTGATAGCTTTCGTAATCAACCGGCAGCGGTTTCGCTCCGTATAAACTGCCGCAATGCCAAGGGGGCTTTGTGCAGCGGCTCGGACCGTGCATATTCTGCCCTCTCCGATGCGGCAGCATGCTTCTCTTTTCCATTCTATCCCCCCGACCGAAAGCCGATGCTTTAAGCCGGTGAAGGGATACGATTCAATCCCAGTCGATTCAGAACAGCCTCCTGTTTTTCGATCATCCGCCTCTCTTCTCCCGAAGTCTCATGGTCATAGCCCAACAGGTGCAGCGTAGAATGTACCGTCAGAAATGCGGTCTCCCTTTCAAAGGAATGTCCGTATTCCCGAGCCTGCTCCGCCGCACGTTCCAGTGAAAGAACAATGTCGCCCAGCGCGGCAAAGCCGCCGCACAAATCCGTCTCCTCAAAGACTCCACCCTCTGACAGGGGGAAAGACAGTACATCCGTCACCGAATCCTTGCCTCTGTAATCGCGATTTAAGAGACGAATTGCGTCATTGTCCGTAAAAACGACCGACAGCTCCGCAGGAAAAGCAAAATGTTCTGCCTCGAGTGTATACGTGACGGCTCGACGGATCAGCGCGCGGAGCGCCGCTGTCACAGCTACCGATTTCTGTTCGTTTCTTGTGTATATTTTATGACGCTGCATTTTCGTTCTTCGTCCTTTCCGCTTCATGCCGCTGTATTGCGTATGCCCGTTCGCTTGTTTATCCCAAAATCCGTCTTTTATTTCTGCAACCTTCGCTGTATGCGGAATTATGGGTAATTTTAAAAATCAAAATTCATGTGTGCCGTTAAAATCGTCGCTGTTCCTGCGGCGAAAAAGGACGCATGTAATTTTTCTGCTTCTGTCTACGGCTGTATATCACGCAGATACTACGCAGCCGCAGCCAGTCTTACATAAAAAACGTGCATGGGAGAGCGCCGGGGGCATGTCCTGTGATCCGACCCCTTTCAATTTTTGATCAGACACAGACCTGTTGTTCAGCGATAAATGTCATCGCCTTTCCTTCCTCTTGATCTGATAAGTCGCAGGGCGCCTGTTTTTCGCCTCGTATTTTTCATAGGCCAAAATGATTCGCTGCACAAGCTTGTGACGCACAACATCCCTTTCACTGAATTCATGGACCTCGATGCCCTCCACTCCGTTCAGCACCTTCATGGCTTCGACGAGTCCGCTTTTTTTGCCGAACGGCAGATCCGTCTGCGTCACGTCTCCCGTCACAACCGCCTTGGACTGAAAACCAAGCCGTGTCAGAAACATTTTCATCTGTTCAGGCGTCGTATTCTGCGCCTCGTCTAGGATGATAAAGGAATCGTCGAGCGTGCGGCCGCGCATATAGGCCAGCGGTGCGATCTCGATCGTCCCTCGCTCAACATAGCGTTGATAGGTTTCGGGCCCGAGCATCTCATAAAGCGCATCGTAAAGCGGCCGCAGATACGGGTCGATTTTTGTCTGGAGATCCCCCGGCAGAAAGCCCAGCTTTTCACCGGCCTCTACCGCAGGCCGCGTCAGTATGACGCGCGATACCTCCTTGCTGCGCAGGGCGGAGACAGCCATGGCTACTGCCAAAAAGGTTTTGCCGGTACCGGCAGGCCCCACGCCCAATACAACCGTGTTTTTTCGAATGGCTTCGACATAGCGCTTTTGTCCGACCGTCTTTGCCTTGATCGGCTTGCCGCGTGTGGTGATACAGATACAGTCGCCCTCGAAATCCTTTAGCTCGCTGGTTTTACCGTCCTCCACCATATTCATGAAATAATCCACATTCTGTTCCGTTACCGTTCCGTTGGCCGCTGCCATTTTTTTGAGATAAAGCAGAGTCTCGGCTGCCCAGCCGACCGCATCCTCGTTTTCTCCGCGTACAACAATGGAGGTTCCGGCATCACCGCCGCTGCCGTCACGGTTGGTCACCGTCACACCAAAATGAGATTCGATTAGTCTCACATTTACATCATAGCTGCCGAAAATTGCTGAGGTCATTTCCATGCTGTCTGTTGTAATTCTTTTTTCTGTCATTCGTTTTGCTTGTCCTTTCTGACCCAGAATATTTTCGCGATCCGTTTTTCCTCTGCGGTATCTGCCCGATCCGTTCAAAAAGACTGCTTTTCCGCCTCCGCAGAAGGGTGGTCACGTCCGCCACCGACTCTGCATCGCCTCTCACCCGGGTCAGGGCCTTCCGGGACGGGATTACTCCTCCACACCGACCGGCTGCTCTCTCGCGATGTCCATGACGCACCAGACGCGGCAGTCCACAAGAAGCACATCCTCCGAAAGGGTCGTCACGACCTCCCGCTCCAAAATTTCCGCCTCCGCGAGCTCCTTTGCCATGAGATTTTCAAGCTGTGCCGCAGCGGCGCGCCGCGCCTCCTCCTCTGTGAGGCTGACCTGTACCGTTTCATATTCGTTATAAATTTCCGTAACCAAAGATACGGGCACAGGAAGATCTCCAAACTGTACCAATGTCTGTACATCATCTATTTTATCATACTTTTCCGGTATCATGCCACTGTTTCCAAAAAGATTTACGGTTTTACCAAAAAATTTTACAAAGCTGTGCCGGACTGTATTGCCCGTATAGAGCTTCTGTTCTCGAACCAGAGGAATTTCTAAATGAAAGGTTTTATGAACCTTGGCATAAACCTGTGCGTCTGCGCGTTTCAGACGGAAATCTCCCTCCGTGGTTTCCTCGATACCGCTGACAAGAAGCTGCCCCTTCTCTACCACATCGTATACGGATACCATGCTTTTGCCATCTTTAATAGAAAACCACATAACCTGTCCGTCGCAATCCGCGACAATATTGGAGAGCTTGATGTCACTCGGCGCGTCTGCGGTCGTCCCTTTTTCTTTTACCTCGACATATGCTACGGTTCCATAAAGGTTTATGGACATCCAGACCAGGTCATCTTCTGCAATCAGATAAGTATTGGCCACCTCGGAAACGTCGAGATTCGGGATAAAAACACCCGGCGCACAGCCATACATTGCAAGGCGGCTTCGAATCACCTCCGATGGGATGCTGTGATTTCCTATCACCTTTACCCCCCAAACAAACTGCGATGAAAATGCGGTGAGCGCTATGGCTGCAAGCGCACCGACCAGCAGGCCCGCCCGCCGTCTGTACAGGCGGAACAGGTGGGGCATTCCGTGGGAGGAAACCGTTTCCGGCAGCGGAAGCCCTTCCTGCTCAAGGCATTGAAACAGGCGAGCTGCCTCCTTCTCTGAAATGCGAAAGGTTATGCTCCCGTCTGTCTCCTCCGGCATCGCAGATCGAAAGACGATGCCGCACGCAAGCATACGGTCAAGCAAGGTGTCACGCAGACAGGCATCCGCCCTCAGAAGCCTGCTGCCGCTGAAAAAACGTACTATTCTTTGAAGGAGCATCTCTCTTCTTCCTTTCCCGGGTCGGCGCTTTTACATTTGGAACGCAGCGTTAACTCCCCGGTGTAAGAGCAGGCACACCGTGGTTTTTGCCGCCCGAATGCCTGCCTCTCTCTTCCGGAGAGCGGCTCGTCAGAGTCTTCGGTGCACCGTTCAGCGCCGCCAAAGCCCCTGGAGCCTCTATATTTAAAAGCTTCTCAGATTCCACTCTGTAAAGTCCGCAATTTTCGAAGCTATGAAAACAAGCGGGCGTCCTCTATGCGCCGATGGCATTCAAATGATACTGCTTACACATCATGGCATTCAAAAATTCTACACCGTTTCTCTCGGCCTGCCCTTTCCGAAGGCTCCGACTGCTTTCCAGAGAATTTTTACAAAAAAGCTCACAAACGCCACGCTGACCGCACACAGCATGGCCAGGAGAAGCTGAGGAATACTCAGCGGTGTCGTACGGAACACTGCGCCCCCAAAGTATATCATTAAAAGCTGTACAATGCTGATAAAGCCGAAAATGATGAGAAAGGGTTTGTTTTTTGAAAGCGCTGAAAGCGGATTCAACCGTGTGGTGCGCACACAGAAACAGTTGATAATTCCGGCAAAGATAAAGAATGCAAAAAATGCACAATAGAAAACAACCGGCGTGTCATAGAAGCCGTACCAGCTCCGAAATGTCTCATTCCACAAAAACCAAAGGCTGAGTCCTATGATATACGCACCCATGCTCAAAATCGAAAACGCCATATAACCGTTGAGAATATTTGCTTCCCTTGCTTTGGGAGCCTCCTCCATATATTCCGGAAGCGGCGCTTCACCGGCAAAGGCGAGGGAACCGAAGGTATCCATGATCATATTAACCCAAAGCATCTGCAGCACCGTAACCGGTGAGTCGATGCCAAAGAACGGACAGATGACGGAAATTCCGACCGCGCAGAGGTTCGTTGTCAGTTGGAATATAATGAATTTACGAATACTTTTAAAGATGGTACGACCATAAAGAACAGCCTTGGCAATAGACTCAATATTGTCGTCGACAATGACGATATCGCCCGCCTCCTTTGCCACCTCCGTACCGCTGCCCATTGCAAACCCCACGTCCGCGGCAACCAGCGCGGGCGCGTCGTTGATGCCGTCGCCGGTCATACCGACTGTCAGCTTCATATCCTGAGCCAGTCGAACCATTCTGCTTTTATCCGATGGGATCGCTCTGGCGACAACGCAAAGCTTCGGCAGTATAGCGCGTACCGCGTCGTCGCTGAGCCTGGAAAGCTCTTCGCTGGTCAAAACAATGCCGCCGCTTTTCAGTATACCGGCTTCCCAAGCGATGGCAGATGCTGTATCCTTGTTGTCGCCTGTCATCATCACAACCTGAATTCCCGCGCGCTGCAGCCGCCCTACAGCTTTTCTTGCCCCAGGACGGAGATCGTCGCGGATAAGTACGAGACCGATCAGCGCCAGTCCCTTATCCGTTTCCGCCGCAATGGCCAGCACGCGCATAGCGCGCGCCGTATAAAATTTCCACGTATCAATTAGCGAACGGAGCGTTCCAGCGTTTAGCGGCAAAACGGCGCCATCCTGATTCACCAGCATCCTCGTCTGCGGCAGGACCACCTCGGGTGCGCCCTTGATATAAAGTGCGCCGCCGACGCGCACCGAAGAATATTTTCTCTGCGAATGAAAGGGAACGCGATCACTGGTCTGCTGTGACGCCGTCCGCGCCGAAATGGGCAGTACGCTCTTCAATATCGCACGGTCCGTCGCGTTTCCGCCGGCAGCATCGCCGCCGCTTATGATACTGGCTGTGTTGCATACCGCGCTGGTCTCATACAGCTTATACAAGGCCTTGTGCTTGCGCAATTGCGCCATGGACTCAAACAGCGTGCCGTCACCCAAAATTAAACCGCAGACCTCCGGCTCCCCTTTGGTGAGCGTGCCCGTTTTATCGGTGAACAACAGATTCATGCTGCCGGCCGTTTCGATGCCGACAGGCTTTCTCACCAGTACGCGGTCACGCTGCATACGGTGGATATTGGCTGACAATACGACGCTGATCATCATCGGCAGTCCTTCCGGTACCGCTACCACGATGACCGTTGTTGCCAGCGTTAGGGCATGGATAAGCTCTGACAGCAGAAAAGGAGTGTCCTGCAGCCGCCGAAGGATTTCTCCTGCATTCATCCCGGCGTCGATAACAAAAATGTTAATAAGATATGAGACGGCGACGAGCGCCGCTGCGCAGTAACCGATCACGCTCATCTGTGAGGCGAGTTTTTTCAGTCTCGTCTTCAACGGGCTTTCCCGGGTCTCTACCTGCATCTCATCCGTAATCGAACCGTAAACCGTGCGGCTGCCTACGCGGCACACATACATAACGCCCTCGCCGCTGCAGACCGTACTCCCGCGGAAAAGCTGTTGAGGGTCGGAAAGCGACCAGCTTTGCGGTTCCGCAAAGGATATCTGTTTTTCAACCTCCCGGCTTTCGCCGTTGAGCGCAGACTGACTGACAGTAACCGCGCCGGACAAAAGAATGCCATCTGCCGGTATCTTTTCTCCTGCCTCAAGCAGGACGAAATCACCGACAACGAGTTCCTCGATCGGAACGCGGACAAGCGCACCATCTCTCCGGACAATGCAGGTCGTGCGCTCCATCTCCTCTCGAAGCCGGTCAAAGGCCATCTCTCCACCGCGCTCGGAAAGCGCGGATATCAATGTAGCCAAAAGAATCGCAAGCAGAATACCGAAGGTTTCAAACAGGTCGAAGGTCCGGAAAAAAAACAGAAAATTGATCGCCAGCGCGCCGAGCAAAATACGAATAACCGGGTCTCCGAAACCGGAAATAAACTTTCGGAAAAAGGATTTTCTCTTCTGCCTCTGCAGCATATTGGAGCCGTGTTCAGCCCTTGATCTTTCTACCTCCTCTGCACTCAGGCCGCGGAAGCGTGATGTATGCGCTGCTCCGGCTGCTGAAGCCGTATTGCTGTATGTCGATGACAAGGGGCATCCATTCCTTTCCTTTGGTATTTCGATAAGTTCGCTTTTTTCTAAATGTATATTCGCATATACCCGCACACATTCCATACAAGCGATGACATTTCCATGCGCTTCAAAGGTTTGGCCCCCGCTGCTAAATTATTGTAAGGGAAAGTTTCAGAAAAACGGAGGGTGAGGTTAAAGCTCCGCTGCTTCGAAAGAGGAAGGATACCGTAAAAAACTATGCGGAAATCTTTCAGAGTCTACGTCTTCTGTGCGCCTCACCGGTTTTGTTTAAGATACAGAGCACTCCTGCTTTTACCGAGTGCAGTGGTGAATTTCCATATATCCATCAGAAAGAAACAAAAAACGTACTGCAAAAGGAATCCTTTTGCAGTACGCCCAGCCGCGCTCCGTACCTGTACAGGCGGCAAGTCATATGAATGACAAGTCACAAAGCTTTCATTCAGACGAGATTTCACCCAAAAAGGCTTTTCAAATCTCTCCGAATACGCGTCGGAAGCCATTATTCAAGATTCAGCTTTTTCGCCAGCATATACCTGCTGATCATATAAAAGACCACGCTGTAGACAGCATACATCAACGCCATAGTTATGATAAAGGGAAGCACAAGGCCGGAGCCAAGCGCAGAAATATCCGCGCCTCCGGCAGAAATCTGAAATTCCATCTCCCACAGTACATTCGTTTTAGCCACGATGAAAAAATACACCAGCATCATAAGAAGGTTGAGAATCTGCATAGCCGTATACAGGCCGAAATAGGAAGCAATCGCCCCCATAACCTTATGCCGCGTGACACATTGACCGATAGAAATTGCCGCATAATACAGCAGGAGACTGGCGGCACAGGATGCTAGGATCGCCAACATAAAGGGCAGAAGGTACTGCAGAACCTCATAATTCATGATTGCCTGCCAAATACCGCGCCAATAGATTCCACTGCCGAAAATCATGGCTGCGGAAGCTAAGAGAATCAGGAAAGAGATGAGGATCAATAAAACCGAGAGCAGCATCCAAACGTATGCCGCTATAAATTTGGACAGCACAAGCTGTGAAGGCGTAACGGGAAGCGTATGCATGAGATAGCCCTCATCTCGGATGAGATTCCGATAGTACCGGAACAACAGAATCCCCAGTGTACCAATGGCGACAGCAGCTATAACAAATATATAAGTAATCAAGGCAAACGGCGTCAGCACGCTAAGAATCATCCGGCCTGTATCCGAGCCCTCCAGCACGCTGCCAAGCAGCAGAAACAAAACGCCGAGCGCCGTCATGCCGCCGAGCGCCAGATAAAGTGGGATCATTTGACGCGAGGTCGCACGGAATTCCCATTTGAGCAGTTTTTTCATATTGTAACCGTCCTTTCAGAAAGCTTCCATAAGGGGTGGCTCCCCATACTTCGCAGGACGCCTCCGCCAACCGGACGGAACCTCCCGCGGTTTGTTTTTACATTCTATAGATCTGCCGGAAATATGCATCAACCGATATTCCGTTCTCCTGACGCAGCGTCTCCGCGGAAACCGGTGCAGTGACACCGCCGTAGGTCATAAAAACGACGTCGTCAAGCACGCGTTCGATTTCGGAAATGAGATGTGTGGAAATCAGGATAGAGGAATCCTCGCCGTAGTTATGCAGAATGGTGTCGAGAATATACTCCCGGGCAGCAGGATCCACCCCGCCGATCGGCTCGTCAAGGATATAGAGCTGAGCCCGTCGGCTCATGACCAGGATGAGCTGAACCTTTTCCTTCGTGCCCTTGGACAGCGTCTTCATGCGCGCATTTTCCTCAATTTTCAATCGTTCCAGCATCTCCCTTGCCCGGGCCGCGTCAAAGTCTTCATAAAAATCCTCAAAAAAGGTAAGAATCTCTTTTACCCGCATGCCATCCGCAAGGTACGTCCGTTCCGGCAGATAGGAAATAATTTTTTTGGTCTCAGGTCCAATTTCCAGCCCGTTTACGCGGATACTTCCATTATCAGGCTTCAGCAAGCCGTTGATCAGCTTGATCAGCGTGCTTTTTCCGCTGCCGTTCGGCCCGAGAAGGCCGATGATTCTGCCGCGTTCCAGCGTAAGGTTTGTACCGATCAGCACCGGTCTGCCGGAAAAGGATTTACAGATATTTTCACATTGCAGCAAGGCGTTCATAATATATTTCCTTTCTTTCACGTTTGTCTGAGGGGCAATCTCATGTGCGGCATAGCTGGAGACAATCATTTTCCGCCGGTATGCCGCTGCAAAAACGATCGAATTTCATCCTCGGAATATCCGAGCCTTTCCAGCGTAGCAAGAAGGTCGGAAAGCGCCTCCTCCGCCATTTGCTCGCGCAGCTCCCGCAATCTCTGACTGTCTTCCGTCACCGTTTTTCCGCTGGTTCTCATCGTGAAAAGCAGCCCCTGTGCCTCCAGCTCCGCCAACGCTTTCTGCATGGTGTTCGGATTCACCGCCGCGTCGGCAGCAAGGTCGCGGACGGATGGGAGTCTCTCTCCGGGTTTATAGGCGCCGGAAACAATTTTCAGCTTGATCTGATCCACCAATTGTAAATAGATAGGCCTGTCGGCGTTCAGCTCCCATGCCATATTTCCTCGCCCCTTCTGTATTATTTAACTAATACAATTATACATGTAGGCACACGAGCTGTCAATCATCTGAAATGAAATTTACAGAATGTACATATATTTCCGTTTCATCTTAAAGATGCTTGTGTTTTATGGATTGATATCAATCCGTGCGCAAAAAGCGCTGTGCGTTAAGAAGCCTTTTCACAGGAACGCATACAATTTGCCCGCAATACGGTCGACCGCAGTCATTACAGCTTCCTTGAAATATTGCCCTGAAAAGGGCGGTGAAATGAAAAATTCTACAATAGCGTGCGTCTATCCCTCTGATTATTTGCTTACAACGCCTTTTCTGAAGGGGCGCTTCTGTTGAGTCCTTATACTAAAAAAGCTCAGGAGAGGCCAAAGAACTCCTTTGCCTCCCCTGAGCAGTCGCAAAGCTTGCGCAGCGCCGTCGGATAAGCACAGGCCGCAGGAACCCCGCGGCCTGTATTCGTATTCAGTTCGCCGCCTTTTTCAGCTTCGCATAAGTGGCCATCAGCTTTTTTGTTCCTACTTTATCAAACGCGATTTCATACAGAATATCCGCGCCCATTTCCTTGACGCTCATCACAATGCCCTTCCCGAACGTCAGATGAGAGACGCAGTCCCCCGTGCTGAACCGTTCGTATCCGGTTGTGCGCCCGACCTGGCTCGACAAATCCGACGGCTTGAAAAATTCCTGCGATATCACAGGCGTTTTGCGGTTTGAGCGCGCCGGCTGCGCCGCCTCCGGCTCCTTCTGTGTCTCCGCCCCTGCCGAACGGGATTTGACCTGCCCGTTTTCTATGTAATCCTCCGGAATCTCCGTCAAAAAACGGCTCTGCGGATTGTACTGCGTCTTTCCGTACAGCAGCCGCTCCCGGACGTGCAGGGCATACAACCGCTCCTTGGCGCGCGTAATCGCGACGTACGCCAATCTGCGCTCCTCCTCCAGCTCCTCCGGATATAACGCCGCCTGCATACCGGGGAAAATTCCCTCCTCCATACCCGGCAGGAATACAACCGGGAACTCCAATCCTTTGGCACTGTGTATCGTCATCAGCACCACCGCGTCCGCCGTATCGTCATAGCTGTCGATATCCGACACCAGAGCGACCTCCTCCAGATAACCGGAAAGCGTCGCCTCCGGATTGTTTGTCTGATACTCCACCGCCTGTGAAATCAGCTCCTCGACGTTCTGCAAACGGTCCTTTTCGATCTCTCCGCCGTCCTCCAGCATCTTTTTGTATCCCGTTTCCGTCACGACTCTCTCAAACAGGACGGAAAGCGGTGCCGTCTTACTGAGCTCGGCAAACGCGTCGATCATCGCCACAAACTCCCTCAGCTTGCCGGCCGATTTGGATATCGCCGTATAATTTTCCGCGTTCCGCATCGCGTCGATCATGCTGACGCCCTCGTATTCGGAGATCATCTCGATGGCGCGCACCGTTGTCTCCCCGATTTTGCGTTTAGGCTCGTTAATAATCCGCTTCAGACGCAGATTGTCCGCCGGATTGTTAACGATACACAGATAAGCTAAAATATCCTTGATTTCCTTGCGGTCATAGAAGCGCGTGCCACCCAGAAGACGGTAGGGCACGCCGCTTTTTGCAAAGATATTTTCTAAATTTCCCGACTGCGCGTTGACGCGGTAAAGCACTGCGAAATCGCTGTAGCTCCTTTTTTCCCGGATGACCAGCTCCATGATCTTGTTGATGATGAACCGCGCTTCCTCGTTCTGATTATCGAGACGGCTGACGCAGATTTTATTGCCCGGTCCGTGGGAGGACCACAGTTCCTTGCCGCGTCGACCGAAATTATTGCGAATCACCGCATTCGCCGCGTCGAGAATGTTGCTGGTGGAACGGTAGTTCTGCTCCAGCTTGATAACAGCCGCGTCCTTGTAGCTCGCATCGAAGTTCAGTATGTTCTCGATGGTGGCGCCGCGGAATTTATAAATGCTCTGGTCGTCGTCACCCACGACCATCAGATTCCTGTGTTTTGCGGAAAGAAGCTGCGTCAGCACAAACTGCGCGTGGTTCGTGTCCTGATATTCGTCGACACAAACATAACGGAAACGGTTCTGATAATACTCGCGCGCCTCCTGATCATTGGAGAGCAGTCGGACCGTCTGCATGATGATGTCGTCAAAATCCAATGCGTTGGCGTCACGCAGCTTTTTCTGATAAAGCGCATAGATCGCCGCAATCTGGCTGAGACGGAAATCCGTTCCGGCCTCCGCCTCATAGGCTTCAGGCGTCAGCAGCCTGTCTTTTGCGCGGCTGATGTGCGTAAGCGTGGTCCGTATGGGCATCTGCTTTTCGTCAATGTTGAGCTGACGCAGACATTCTGCAAGGACGCGCTTGGAGTCGTCCGTGTCATAAATGGTAAAGCCAGGCGCATAACCCACCCTATCGCCGTATCTGCGCATAATACGGACGCAGACCGAATGGAAGGTTCCGGCCCAAATTTCTTTGGCGGCTTCACCCAAAATACGTTCCAGCCGCTCTTTCATTTCCTTCGCAGCCTTGTTGGTGAAGGTAATGGACAGCACGGCCCACGGCGGACAGGGACTGCAGGCATACGGTAAAAGCGCCTGCTCCATCTGCTCCGGCTCCAGGTCCACCGCCTCCTCAAGAGCCTTGATGTCCCGCTCGGACAGCTCTGCGGGAATGCTTTCGTCCGCATACGCATTGCCGAATTTGACAATAAACGCGATGCGGTTGACCAATACAGTTGTCTTTCCGGTACCCGCGCCGGCAAGGATCAGCAACGGACCGTCTATTTTGAAGACTGCTTCGCGCTGCTTCTCGTTCATCGTCCCATATAATCTGTCGAACAGTCCCCGTTTGGCCTTTAAAAATCGATCGGCGGCCGTCGGACATCGCTCCGTAGACATAGGCTAATCCTCCGCATTCCAAATCTTCTTTCTTCCATTTTACTACAAAATCAAAAAATAATCAACGGCAAAACTTAGAAAAGGGATGAAATTTTTCTTTTCCCGCGTGGTTCTCCCGATTTTCCGCGGTATGGCGGTGCGGAATTTGTACGTAGACATCAATAAAACTAAAACAGCGGAAAAGATTTTGTTTACATATTTTTTACATTTTTCAGAAGATAGCATGCCAGTGCCATTTGTAAAGGTTGGAATTAAAAATTAAAACTGCAAAGTTTATTTTTTGTAAATCAGATTTCACAAACTGTTAACAGGCAAATTGAAAGGGGGTTGACGCCTAAATGGATTTCATGTGTATTACGAATAGAGGAAAAAAGGGAGATTTCTCCCCCAGTTCGTTGCTTTTGCCTACCGCTTCACCCAACACGGCGACCTCAAATTTTCTCGCCCGTATCCTTCATCGTAAAGGTCATTTCAAATTCACAATCGAGGATTTCCGCAATCTGCCTTAGCTCTTTCTCTGAAAAGTCATCCTTTTTCAATTTGTTGCTGAAATTGCTCTGCCTGTATCCAAGGCTCTCCGCCAGGTCCTTAATTTTCATGTTCCGCTTGATCAAAAGAACTCTGATCTTTCCCGCAGTTCCCATACAGCATCCGCCTTTCAGAGATTTTTTAACATTATACATATTTAAATGTTTAAATGAATAAAATCAA
>DXYE01000079.1 GCA_019415985.1 Clostridiales bacterium | reverse complement strand
CCGCCGGGCTTCAATGAAATGCCGCTCATTTCAATATACCACATATTTTGCCCGTAAAAAACACGAATTTGCGCAAATACTATGATTACAGCCAGCCAAAAATTCGTGTAGCAATTTCTGGAAATATTCTATCACAGCAGAAGAAAATGTGCAAACAAATGTTCTGAAATGCTCTGCATAAAAATTCTTTTTGCGCTGCAATCACCTGTTTTCAAGGCTTACAGGATTTTCGCAAAAGAAAAAGGAACTTTTTTTCAGTTCCTTTTTTGAGAATGCAGCGGAGTGTTTTATACGCGTTTATGATTACTATCAGCCTCACGCGCCGATCAGCATGTCCATATTCACCTCTGTATCGCATAGATATTCATGTAAATCTATTTTTTTCGGCATGACCTCGTTCATGAAAGGCTGGATTTCTTCTACGCCGTCTGCAATAATCTGTGCGTTGTCTCCATAAATATCCAAAGTGATGATCTCTTTTGCATGACCCATGAGTTTGGATATAGCTTTAGGGCTATAGTTGTTCTTGATAAGCAGGGTGCAGAAAGTACTGCGCAGGTCATGCCAGCGTATGTCCGGCAAGTTGTTTTCCTGTAACAGTTTTTTGTAGTACTTAAAATGAAACGCTTTGCTTCTTGGCTTGCCATAGGTAGAGCAACAGATATAATCGCCGTCATAAAACGGATTGTTCTTATCATTGATTCGTCTTTTTCGGTTCGCCTCGTATTTTTTACGCTCTTTCAGGATTTCTTCAAATACATAGTCCGGAATTGGAAGCGTCCGATAACTCGAATCCGTTTTCAGGCGAATCTCCTGCTTTGTAAAGGTTTTCGCCTGAAAATCTTCCCGAACTGTGTTCGGCGCTTTTCCGAGCTGCCTTCTTACGGTAAGCGTCTGATTCATATAGTCGACATCCGAATATTTTAAGCCATTGATTTCGCCTCGCCTCAGACCCATAAGCACGGCAAATAGAATTTGCATGTGTATCGGCGTGTCGCGGCTTTTGTCGAGCAGCACCTTTATCTGTTCCAGAGTTAATGTTTTAGACGCATCAATACTGCGGGTACGAAATCCCTTTTTAATTTCCATAGACTTAGGAAGATTGACGCCTTTTGCCGGATTTCTGGAAATAATGTTGTTCGTCCTCGCATATTCCATGGAGGTGTTCATCACTGTTTTCACCAGCCTTGCTACGGCATGGGAATAATTCGCTTTCTCATTGTACAACTGCTGTACATGCGCCATCTTAATATTATTTATCAGGCGCAAATTCTTTGCCCTGAAAAACGGGAGGATGTGATTATTAACGATGTTGGCGTAGGCGTCATATGAACAGGCCGTAATCTTTATTTTCATCACATCTTCGAGCCAGTAGGTCATAAATTCTTCTACTGTCACATCATCATAAACGGTATATTTCCCTGCGTAAAGAAGGCCGACTGTCTCATCTCTTTTTGTTTGCGCTTCCGATGCAGTCTCATAGCCTCTTTTCTCCTGTATCATAAAAGTCCCATCTGGGTAAATCAGGTGGACATCGAAGCCGAAGTGATCTGTCGCCAGCTGTTTTACTGCATCGACCTTAAAATCCACAAACCTTAACTTCTTTTTTTCTAACATTTTATCCGACCTCCAGTCCTTCCTCAGAAAACTCATCATTCATAAACGCCATAATTTTATCGCGTTCATCCATCACATCACAGTAGTATTCAAAAGTCGTATTTACGGACGAATGGCCGAGTAGGGCGGAAATTTTCGCAAGCGGAACTTCCTGCTCTAATAATATCGTAGCGTACATATGCCTGAGTGAATGCACGGATATTCGCGGCAATCCATTGCGCTTGCACAGCTTTATCACAGCATTGTTGAACGATGTCATGGAGCGCGGCATCCCGTTTACCTGACAGCAAATATAGTCATGATCTGTGTATTCGTCCTTAAACTTCTGTTTCTGATAGTCGATAAGAAGCTTCCTTTTTTCTACTTCTCTAATCACTTCTTGCGGTACTCGCAAAGTTCGATTGCTGTTTTGCGTCTTTGTTGGCTTCTCAACAACCACAGCTCGTTTGATCTGATTCAGATCGTCAAAGTGAAACTCATAACCAACTTGCCTGCGAATGTTTACCGTCCTTTCTTTCAAATCAAAGTCCGAAAATTTCAGACCCATTACTTCGCCCTTTCTCAGTCCGCAGAAAAGGCAGAGCAGTATTTCCAGATACCAGTTCCCTTTTGAGGCTTCAGCAAGCAGGATTTTAATCTGCGATTTGTTCAAAATGCGAATGTTTGGCTTTTTCCGTTTGTACTTTTTTGTATCAACCACAGGATTTTCCTGTATATATTCTTCAATTACCGCATCTTTGAAAGCCAGATACAGAAGACTTCTTGCTGCATTCCCCGCAGACTCGGAAGATTTTGCGCTTAATGCCAGCAGAGCGTCGATATATTCCGTTGTCACATACCGCAGTTTGACATCTTCTTTTATATTAGGCAGTATCGTCTGTTTGAGTATATATCCGCTACACATTCGTGTAGTGCTGACTATCCGTTCACTGAAGATAACATCGAACCAGTATTCCAGATATGTCTTCAGTGAGATGTCTTTGTTCAGTTTGCTTTCCAGAATATATTTATGATAGGCTTTATCAAACTCCGCTTTGCAAGCATAAAAACTTTGCTCCGCATCTTCTGCCGTTTCAAATCCGCCCCGTTTGCCATACAGGATCGTGCCATCTTCATGTAACTCTTTTGTTCTGTGGTACCATGAATCCCGCTCGAAAAAAGCTACGCCTTTTTGTGTATTCATAGTTCACCTCCCGAACCTTTTTTCTTGCAATTTACAACCGATTGTATGTCTGTATCTTATTCATTTTTTCTTTCGCCGTCCAATGTGCGATTGAAATTTTAGATTTACGGTGCATCGACTTCTATCGGTATCGTGAAACCGAGGCTGACGGAGATGGCCGTATTAATACGGTTCATTTCCTCGCAGGAAACTTTACCGATGTATTCTTTAACTCGCCTTTTGTCGATAGTCTTGATCTGTTCCAGCATGACCAGCGATTCTTCTTTTAACGCCTCTACTCCGCTAATCAGATAATGAGTAGGCAGCTCACGCTTTTTCAGCCGGCTCGTCAATGGTGCGACAATTAATGTCGGACTGAACAAATTACCAAGATTGTTCTGCAATATGATGACAGGACGCACGCCGCCCTGTTCGGAGCCGATATGCGGATTCAGATCGGCAATATAGATTTCTCCCCGCCTAAAACTTCTTTCTTTCATTGTTCATACCTCCTATGTAAGAGCCGGCAGGAGAGTAAACTCCTGCCAGCAAAACATTACTTTCTATGATTTCTCCGTATTTGTCCCTGACTCCCCCGGCAGACGGGAATCTATCAAACGGCAAGCAGCGTACTTGCTCCACGGGTTTTTCACCCCAGCTGTGAGTTTCACAGAGCCGCCCCCATTGCGTGATCCTGCCTTGCAGGGCTGTGGCTGGACGGGAGTATCATTGTCCTCGTTGACGGTCTTGGCGCGCGGCAGGAGCTGCCTGCCGTTTACTGCCGGATATTTCTCGCTTACAGCATTGTAATAGGCGTACCCGCAGACGGCGCTTATACGGATTTGTAATATCAAAGAGAATGTATCTGATAGACTGCATATGAAGTTGTCAAGGATCTTGCGGAGAATAAATCGTATGCGGTCGTTTGCACAAACCCATTTTGTTCTCCTATGTGGTAGGCAGGAGTATAGGCAAAAATGTGCAAGTTTTTTTATCTTTTCAAGAAGTTTTTTATCCTTCCAATCCTCCTTGTAATGACGGTTCTGTCTACGCCCAGGATTTTGGCAATCTCTGCGTGAGTTTTTCCATCTGCAATATACATAGTCAGAAGCTCAATGTCTGCCTTGCTCATAGACTTTATCTTACGAGCCAGATTCTCACTCTCCAATTTTTCAATCCAGTCATATCGTTCGTTAGCAAAGTATTCTTCCTCGTCAGAACAGGACAGTCTGTCTGTAAATCTTTTGCAGAGAGAGTTTTCTCCGCAGTCCGCTACTTCACGGTCATCAAGGTACTGATTATGAATGCAGAAAATCCGCTCCTGTTTGAACATTTCCCAGTCGAATGCTTTCATTGCCTTTATAGATGCTTCGTTCATGCCGGCTCGCCTGTATTCAGCCTCCAGCTTCTCCCATGTTCTGATGTATTTTATCTTTTCACTTTGATAATTGAATTTCATGTCGTGCCTCCTGATTTCAAATCGTTTCGTTCGTTTGAAGTCAGAAGTCACGGATATTTTGCCTGATCCGGCTGCCATTTCCTGTTCACTGCCGCTCCTTTCCGAGCTGCAAACATAAGCAACCTGTCTCAATTTCAGGCAACAAAAAAGCCTCGCAAAACATGTCCTAAACAGGATTTCTTATGTTTTGCAAGGCTCTTGATGATTCTTAAGTCAAATTCAGACCTTTGACAAACTCTTGGACTGCGATGTCCGCTCTAAGGGCTCTTCCCAGTTTGCAGATTCTTCGCCATCCTCAATATTCAATTTTATTTTTCTCTCGCGCTGTACTTGAAGTCTGATTCTCTGACGCTCAGCGTACAGTCCACATGCTGTACCGTAAGACGGCTGCCGCATTTGGGACATTGTACATCTATTACGCAGCCGCTTTGCGACTGGCTCCTGAACAGAAGCTTTCCGCATACCGGACAGGAGATAAAATATTGCCCTTTTGACATTTTGTCACCTCCCAAAGATAATCAACTTATCTTACAGGGGAAGCCTCATCATCCCATCTTCATTTCCATCGCCGTCATAGACCATTACCCCTAAATGGTCGTCTTCGCACGCCAGCTCCATACGCATTCCTTTTTTTACATTTAGATGGACGCGAAATTCAGCGCGGTTTCCAACAAGTTCGTATATGAAATAGCTTTCCCCACTGTCACTTGCCTTCAGGCCATATTGCCTGCCTTTGCATATTGCCACGGAATCGAAAATCGTTTCCGTTTTCTCTTTATGACTTCCGCTGTTCATTTCAATCACCTCTCATTGTTCTGCTTGGCCTACTAAAGGTCCTTAATTACTTTTACCGCCACGCCCTGAATTGCGCAATGATCGACATAAATATCGTCCATCTCTTGATTTTCCGGGTGAAGGACAATTCTCCGATGAGCATCATCTCGGTAATATCGTTTCAGCGTTGCTTCATCGCCGACAAGGGCAACGACAATATCGCCCTGATTGGCTACAGGCGTTTTGCGAATCACCACCAGATCTCCGGGAGCTATTCCGGCGTCGATCATGGACTCGCCTCTGGCTCGCAGGATATAGAATTCGCCCTGTCCAAACATACTCTCAGGGAGGGAAACATACTCTTCGACATTTTCTTCCGCAAAGTTGGGAAGCCCGCACGCAATATCTCCGAGCACAGCGGCCCTGATCATACCCGGACGAGAACGCTCTATAACGCTTGTGCGAATGTTCTTGCCATCGTAGGAAATCATTCCTCTGCGATCCATTTCCACCAGATAACTGTAAGCGGTTGTTCTGCCGATTTGCAGCGCCGTGGAAATCTGTGATGTGGTAGGAGACTGTCCGTGATCCAGATAGTACTCTTCTGCGTATTCTTTGATTTTTTTCATCAGTTCGATACTTTTTGCCCTCATGGCTGCCTCCGTTTCTATCGCGAACATTTTGTTCTCGATAGCCTTATTATACGCCTGCTTTGATAAAGCGCAAGAGGTTTTTTACGGCAAAGAAAAAGATGGGGAAATTGCTCCCCATCTCATCAGGGCTTCTATTCAAACTCCCTCAGCCGTTCGACCAGAGATTTGCCTTTTATCATTCTTGCATGGATAAACATCGGCAGGACTGCGCAGACTGTCAATACCAAAATCAGCGCGGCTGCAAGCCACATAAACGGCAGTTTGAATGGCGCTCCCATGTAGTTCATCGCCTGAAAGCAGCCATAGGTTACCGCCGTGCCGGCAGTTGCCGTAATCAAAATAGCTCCTGCGCCGTACAGCAGACCTTCTCGCATCAGCAATTTTCTTGTCTGTTTCCGGGACATTCCGAGGCTTTCCATGATAGCGATGCTCAGTCTACGGTTCTGTATATTGCAGGTCATGGTATTGATATAATTCAAAAGACCGACAAACAGAAGGAGCAGTGAGATCGCTATGCCCACCTGCATCATCTCTTTTTGCGAAGCCTGAACAGACTCCATATTTTCCAGCTTCGAGTCAATGTAGAAATCATCAAAATATGGACTATCCGAAAGCAGCGCCATGATATTTTCTTCCGTTCCTTCATCGAAACGCTCGGCATAGCAGATATTCAGCCCCAGAATTACCGGCTCCGAAGAGAGTTCCCGCAAAAGACTGCTGCTTACAATCAAAGTCGGACCCATATTTCTGGTACCGCCGTAATACGGCTCATAGCTGACAGCGCTGATCGTCAGTTCTATCCTCTTTCCGGCTGCTTCTATTTCTACCGGCTCGTTTCTCCAGGTTTCTTCCGGCAAGGTAAATCCTGGATAAAGCATGACCGCTGTTTTGCCGTCCATAAACTCCTCAGTGTTCACGACATCACCAAGAGATGAATTAAGATAGGCAAATTCCTCCTCGTCAATGCCTTTCAGCATACTGTACCAGGTATCAGGCTCGGCTGCATACTTTTTCCATTCTTCTTCATAGGAAGTGTAGGGAACATAGTCGGTGTATTCCCGGATATATTTTTGCATAAATCCTTCCGAAGGTATGGTCACGGGCAAGCCTTCCATGATATTTACCTTTTCCACGCCTTTCATGCTGTCAATGGTCTGCACAGTTTTTTTCGTAAACACCGATTTCAGAGAATCCATTTTCTCCGTTGTCGTATCATTTCTAACCGTCAGATCACTGTCCAGATAATTATCTGCCACGGTTCTCTCTCCCTGACTTTGAATAATCGTTGTCATACCGTAAAATACCGATAAGCTGATCGCCAGAGAGAGGAAAACAACGGCTGACCGTTTTCTGCTTTTTCCAAGCTGCTTCCATGCCAGAGAAAAGTAAACGCTGTTTCTCTGCGGCCTTATGCGTTTTTCCTCTTTCCTTACATTTCTCGCTTTACCGACTTCATCTTTTTCCGGCTGATAGCCGCAGGCTTCCTGCGGCGTTACCCGGCAAGCCATAGAAAGCGGCGTCTTCACACCGCACAGCACGGCTGCTGAGGAAGCGCAAACGGTAATGAAAAGCACGGTAGGAGAAAAGCTAAACTGTATATTTTCTGTTGTGATACCCAGAGCAGAAAGGACTCGCGGAATGAAAATCCATATGCCGGCGGCGCCAAGAAGAATGCCGGTTCCCGTACCGATGACAGCAATCCATTTCATCTGCCGGCTTACATATGCTTTAAGCTGTTTTTTCGTCATGCCAAGCGCCTGCAAAAGGCCGTAGTATCTGACTCTTCCGGCTACGGAAAGGTACAGAATATTGTAGATCAGCAGATACGCACTAAGGCAGATGATCAGGCACAGGCCGATGATGCCCAGCAGCACTTTCCATGAGTTTTCGATATATCCCATAGGCTGAAAGGACTGTCTGTCCGAAAGGTGCAGTCCGGCTTCGATTTCATCCATCGTTTGCGGCAGGACGAAATTACTGCTGAGTTTTATGCAAAGCGAGCCCTGTGCAGAAAGGTCGTAGCCTGTTTTCTCATAAAATGCCTTTGAGACATAAATCGGTGATGTGTCGCCAAATCCGTCCCAGATTCCGCTGATGACGAAGTCCCCGCTGTGTATGCCGCGGTTATCTTCATAAGTCATCGCAAAGCTGTCTCCGATGTCATACCCTTTGAGTCCGCACCTTTCCAGCGCGTTCTCTGTCACCAGAAGTTCGTTATACTTTTCCGGGTAATGTCCTCTAAACTCGGTTCTCGCCGGAAGCTGCTGATTTTCCCAGAACGCTTCATCGCACCACAAAAGCCCGGTGTCTGCGGTCTCATCGAGATTCGTGCTGCGCACATATCCGGCGTAAGTCTGGATACCCACAGATTCCACTCTGTCATTGTCCAGCAGAAACTCCCGCTGCTCTCTGGTAAAACCGTTTGCCAGCACTATATCATATTCCGCTCCATAAAGGCGGGTATTTTGCAGGCGGCTCAGTTTGAACCATGCCTCTCCGGCAGTAAATACGCTGAACAAAAGGAAAGAGGCCAGTATAACGGAGAAGAGCAGAATCGCAAATTTTCCCTTTTCGTGCTTTACACCGTTTGCTGCCAGTCTGCTGATGACCGCCTGATTGTTATTCGGCAGCATGGAAATCACTTCCTCTCAGCACCTTGCCGTCGCCCATCTGAATAATCCGATCAGCCAGCTGCGCAATATCCTGATCATGGGTAACGAGAATGACCGTCTGCTGGTATCTGGCGGCCAGGACCTTAATCAAACCGATAACATCATGGCTGGCTGCCGTATCCAGATTGCCCGTCGGTTCATCGGCCAAAATGATTGCCGGCTTCATGGCCAAAGCTCTTGCAATAGCTACTCGCTGCTGTTGACCGCCGGAAAGCATAGATGGCAGCATGGCTTTCTTCTCTTCGATGTCAAGAACTTTCAGCAAGTCATCAATCAGGTCTCTGTCAATGACTGCGCCGTCAAGTTCCTGCGGAAAGGTGATATTGTCGTAGACATTAAGATCCGGAATAAGATTGTACTGCTGAAAGATGAAACCGGCTTTTCTCCTGCGAAACACCGCCAATTGCTCATCGTTCATCGTAGAAAGATCTTCTCCATCTACGATTACACGGCCTTCCGTCGGTACATCGAGGCCGCCCAGCATGTGCAGCAGGGTGCTTTTGCCGCTGCCGGATTTTCCGATCACAGAAACAAATTCCCGCTCCCGGATTTCCAGATCAACGCCGTCAAGGGCTTTCACCACCGTGCCGCCGACCGGATAATATTTTTTTAATCCTTCTGTCCTTACGATTGTCTTTTTCATCGTCTTACCTCCTGACAATCCTATCGTAAAATAGAATTGTCACAGATCGGTCACAAAAAGAAAAAATCACAAAACTGTGACTTTCTCTATTCTATCGGCAGATTGATAGTAAAGGTGCTGCCTTTACCGACTTCTGCCTGAAGCTCCATATATCCGCCCTGCATCTGCACGATTTTTCTCGCCAGATAGAGCCCGATGCCGATGCCTTCCTGATCGTGTACCTCCGGCTCACGGTAGAATCGTGCAAAAACCGCACCCTGTCTTTCAACGGCAATCCCTTTGCCTGTATCGCTGACCATAATCTGCACAAATGCAGTACCTTTTTTTACCGTGATTTTTACACTGCCGCCGACCGGCGTATATTTCACGGCATTGTCCAGCAGGTTATACAAGGCTTCTGCTGTCCATTTACGGTCATGGCAGACCCGTAGTTTATCATCGTAGTCAATGGAAAGCCCAATCTGTTTTTTCTCAGCTTTCGGTATCACTGTACTGATGGCGTCTGCCAAAGTCTCAGACATAGGCGCATCCGTCTTCTGTATCCTGATCGTGCCCGTCTCCAGCCGCGAAATTTTTATCATGCTCTGAAAAAGGAAGTCCAGCTTATCAATTTGTCCGTCCATCTTGTGCAAAATATCCCGCTCTTTTCCGCTATCGTATTCCGCTTCGAGCTTTTCAAGATACAGGCGGATGTTGGTCATCGGCGTTCTGACTTGATGGGATATATCCGAAACCAGTTCTTTCAGCTTTTCTTTTTCTTCATGAATCTCTCGATTCTTATGACTGTACATATCGGAAAGTCGTTTCAGTTTGCTTTGGGTTTTTCCCAAAAGATCGTCGCCTATCGTCTCTGCCTGAATCGGTTTTTCCTTTAGTAGATCGTTCAACATCTGCTCCAGCCGGTCAGTATATTCATAAATTTCTTTCCTGAGCCGTCTTTGCCGCAAAAGCAGCCACAATGTAGTGGCCGCCAACGCGAAAAAAGCGGCATAAAACCAGAAGTTCATTTCCATAAATATCCCATCCCATAAACATTGGTGATATATGTATGCTGTTCATCTTCCAGCTTTTTGCGTAATCTGTTAATGTTTACCGCCAGCGTATGCTTGTCCAGAAACTGCGATCCTTCATCCCAAAGTGCATCGAGCAAAGACTGATAGGTCAGTAGCCGTCCTCGATTTTCAATAAATTTTTTCACTATCCGCTGCTCAGTAGGGGTGAGTTGGAAGTATTCCTGATCTCTTTCCGCAACGCCACGCTCCAGATCAACACGCAAAAAGCCATCGTCATAGACTGTTTTCTCTTTGTTTTCCCGCGCGAGGATCAGGGATACCTTTTTCAGAAGGACTTTCATGGAAAAAGGCTTTGTTACATAGTCTTCTGCTCCGGAATCGTACCCGCAAAGCTGGTCTTCTTCCAAATCTCTGGCGGATAGAAACAGCACCGGCGTGCCGGTCTTCTGCCGCAGCCACCGGCAATAGGTAAAGCCGTCTCCGTCCGGCAGATTGACATCCAGGACGGCCAGGTCAAAGGCGCTTTCTTCTATTATATCTTTGCCTTCTCGAATGGAAGACGCAGCGAAAACGCGGTATCCTGCCTCTTGAAGCGACTGCCGTATGGTATCTCTCAGTTCCTGATCATCTTCAAGCACGAAAATATTCTGCATAATTAGTCCTCATCGTTTTATTCGCTTATTTTTTAGCATTGATTGCTTTTTCTTTGGTGTTAATTCTATTTCCAAATATGATTATTTTTCTGGCTTTGCACTTATATAGCTTTTAATCGCATTTATAAACTCTTCACCACATTTAGAATATGTCCTCTCGCCAAGGCCTTTTAAAGATATAAATTCTTCTTTGTTCTGTGGCTTATATGTTGCCATGCTGACAAGTGCCCTATTTGTTACCATTACTGGAAAACTATTGTTTTGTCGAAACCATTTCAGATATTTCAATAGTTCCTCGTCCGTCAGTATTCTGCCTTCTTCATTTGTCAACAGTTTGAATCCATCTTTTTCAATATAATGCTCTTTATCGCTTGGTTCTTTATGATATGAGATCTTGGCATTACCTGCTTCGCCATCTTGAAATATATGCTTAAAAATAAGATTATTATCGTTATCTATTATTTCATATTCTGCTGACTTATCGTAAATTCCCATCTTTAACATGTCATCCCTATGTGCTTTCATTTTTTCTATCAAATATGCTTTACTTTTGGAAACATTCAATGGCATACCATCATACATTAAAGTAAGCTGTCCATCTTTAGGAAAAGGTATATCGTATTTATACATATTACTTTTCTCCTTGTGCTTTAATTAAATAGGATTGCAGACTTTTCTCGCAGCCGTTCTTTTCATAAAATGGCTCAAGCCCCGGCTGTGCGCCGAAATACAGCATGGTCGGCGTATGTTCCCTTGCCAGTCCAAGAAGTCTGCTGCCGATTCCCTGTTTCTGGTAGGCAGGCAATACTAACAGTTCCGTGATTGTTCCGAAAAAGCATCCGTCCGTAAGAATACGCAAGCAACCGATCAGTCTCTCACCATCTCTGGCAGTCATATTGATTGTCCTTTTGAGCGCTGCCTTTGTTTTGTCTTCATCATGCTATCTCAGCCTGTCGATTTCCGTATCTATGATGGCAGCTCTGCCGATACAGTAATCGAGCAGCATATTGAATTTTAAGCTTCTTTTCCTGCTGACCTTTATCAAATTCGTCACATCAAAGGTCTTGAAAAAAGTTACCATTGGATTGGGCGCTTTCATCCAAAGTGCATACGCCGCAGCCCTTGTAGTGTCTTTAGGATCAACTTCTTTTGGCATACTAACCTCCGATTACTCCGTTTTCCGGATTGGGTGGCGCACGACCGTTTTCAATCGGCTCACATCGCATTTTCTC